>NZ_JBFTJC010000009.1:0-319049 GCF_056395225.1 Cupriavidus sp. 10L45 | reverse complement strand
AGCATCGAGCAACTGCAGGATGGACTGCGCCAATACATTCACTACTACAATCATGACCGCATCAAGCTCAAACTAAAAGGGCTGAGTCCCGTGCAATACAGGACTCAGCCCTTTCCGGCCTAGCCATCAACCGTCCAACTTCTGGGGGTTAGTTCAATGCTCTGGCTTTTTTTGGTTCATCGCCGATCACGAATCCGGTTTGCAAATCCGTACATCGACGCAGAATATACGGATTATCATTGGCTTGAATGCATACAAACTATGTAGTTGTATGGATTGCGGTAGGCTCAGCCATCGAACTGGTTTGTCCGTCAGGCGCTGAGCCAGGCGGACTCACGATCGGAGGCTGGAACGGTTTGAGCGGACTGAGCCGACGTCTCAAATGACCTGAAATGTGTCGCGCGCCGGCCTTCGCGCGAGAAGCCCTGACAGCTTCTTGAGCGCAAGCGACAACTGCCCGCGTTCGGCGACCCCACCGAGTGAAATCCGGATGGCACCTGGCACGGACGTGCCGTCCGCAAAAGCGTCGGCGCCGGTCACGCGAAGATCTTCGGAACGCGCGGTCCGGGTGAAGTCTGCCGATGTCCAGTAGCTCGGCAGTGGATGCCAGATATGAATGCCCAAGGCAGGGTTGGCATCGAAGCCCGCCAGCCATTGTCTGGCGATTTGCTGCCGCGCGTCAGCCTCCGTCCGAATGCCGTCAAGGAGCGTCTTCGCGGCACCATCGAGGATCCACTGCGTGGCGAGCGCCGTCGCCAGCGGCGACGCCATCAGCGTGATGGCCCGGAGCGCGGTCAGCATCGCGTTCTGAACGGTCGGATCCTTCACGACCACATACGCGGTCCGCAGCCCCGGGCTCAGACACTTCGAGAGCGTCGAGACATAGGCGGTCTGCTGCGGCGCCAGGGTAGCGATAGGTGGGGGCGCATCAGGTGTGAGCAGCCAGTAGGGGTCGTCTTCGATAATCAGGATGCCCTGCCGCTCCGCGACACGGGCGATGTCTCGGCGTCGTGCCTCGGGCATCGTATGCGTCGTCGGGTTCTGTAGCGTTGGATTGAGGTAGACCAGCCGGACCCCTTCCGTCTGACATGCCGCTTCCAGGCTGTCTGGGCGCATGCCGTCGCCATCGACCGCAATCGTGACGATGCGCCTGCCGAGTTGCGATGCGGCGGCCCGGACCCCGGGATAAATCAAGGGCTCGGCGGCAATCGCGCCGCCTTGTTCCGTGCCAGCCATGATCAGGGCTGCCAACGCCGTCTGCGCACCGGGGCATGCCACGACGTCGTCCTCGGCGACCGAGCCCAGCATCGGCGCTAGCCAACGCGCGCCGGCAGACCGGTCGGTTGTCGTGCCGCCACCCAGGTGGTAGGTCATCAACAGTGCCGGATCCGCGCGCAGGGTGAGTTGCCCAATTCCCCGTCGCAGCATCTCGCCGACATCGATGCCGGGCGCCGGAGGTGGCACGTTCATGCTGAGATCCACGGCCTGGGACAACTCGTAAGCCGGTAGCGCAATGAACGTCCCTTGAGAGCCACGGGCGACGGTAAGACCGCGTCGGGCCGCCTCGTTCAGGCCACGGGTCACGGTCGTCAGGTCGACGCCGAACAGGGACGCGAGCTGTCGCTGCGAGGGCAGGCGGTCGCCCGGGGTAAGACTCCCGCCTTGCATCGCCGTCTCGATCAGGTCGGCGATCTGAAGGTATCGCGATCCGCTTCCTTCTCGAAGTGGCCGGGCCCAGTCGAGCCGGGCGGGTGCCTCGTTCGAGTGTTGATTCGGCATAGAAATCTCTTGTATGGGCGTTGTCTTACATTAGCATGCCTCGCGGTTCGGGTAAATCCATACAAAACCGGATAACCCGTTTTTCTTGCGAAGGTGGTTGTTATGCATGTGCGTGTGGCCGATACGCGGGGCGTCCGTCGGCGAAAGTCTCCCCGTTTCCTTTCTCCTGTTCTCTGGCGTTGGCTGACCCTCGCCGCGCTACCGCTAAGCCTGGCCGGTTGTTCGTGGGATCTGCTTGACCCCAGCGGGTCCATCGGCGTGCAAACGCGGGACCTGATCGTGCTGGCCACGGCGTTGATGCTGATGGTGGTGATCCCCGTGATCATCCTTACGCTGGTGTTTGCGTGGCGGTACCGCGAAGGCAATACCAAGGCCGAGTACGCGCCGCGCTGGTCGCATTCGACCCGCATTGAAGTGGTGGTGTGGGGGATTCCGTGCGTGATCGTGGCGCTGCTCGGCATCATCATCTGGGACACCACGCACAAGCTCGACCCGTTCCGCCCGATCGAATCGAAGGTGGCGCCGCTGGAAGTGGACGTGGTGGCGCTCGACTGGAAGTGGCTGTTCATCTATCCGCAATACGGCGTGGCGTCGCTGAACGAGCTACCCGTGCCAGTGGGGACGCCGATCAACTTCCGCATCACGGCCGAATCGACCATGAACGCGCTGTTCATCCCGCGCCTGGGCAGCATGGTCTACGCCATGGCCGGCATGCAGACGAAGCTGCATCTGATTGCCGACAAGCCTGGCGTGTTCGATGGCCGGTCCGCGGCGTATAGCGGCGCCGGTTTCTCGGACATGCATTTCCGCACCGTCGCCACGTCGCGGGCCGAGTTTGATGCGTGGATCGAGCGCGCCCGGGCATCGGGCCACATGCTTGACGAACAGACCTACCGCAAGCTGGAGCAACCCAGCAGCAAGGACCCCGTCACGCTCTACGCCAAGGTCGATCCGCGCCTGTTCCAGGGCGTGGTGGACCAGTACATGGCCAGCAATGGCGACATCTGCCGCGCTGACAGCCCGGTGACCATCAGCGCCATTGCCGGCGCCAACATGCCGCCGCTCCCGGCGCAGCAGCAGACCCTGGAGCGCTAATCATCATGCTTGGAAAACTCTCTCTCGACGCCATCCCCCTGCACGAGCCCATCATCATGGGCACGCTGGTGATGGTGCTGCTGGGCGGCGCCGCGCTGTTGGGCGCCATCACGTACTACAACAAATGGTCCTACCTCTGGAAAGAGTGGATCTGCTCCGTCGACCACAAGCGCATCGGCGTGATGTACATCATCCTGGCGCTGGTCATGCTGCTGCGCGGCTTTGCGGATGCCATCATGATGCGCACCCAGCAGGCCATCGCCGTGGGCGAGGCAACCGGCTACCTGCCTCCGCATCACTACGACCAGATCTTTACCGCGCATGGCGTGATCATGATCTTCTTCGTGGCGACGCCGTTCATCCTCGGCTTGATGAACGTGATCGTGCCGCTGCAACTCGGCGCGCGCGACGTGGCGTTCCCGTTCGTCAACTCGCTGAGTTTCTGGATGTCGGCGATGGGCGCGGTGCTGGTCATGATGTCGATGTTCGTCGGCGATTTCGCGGCCACCGGGTGGGTCGCTTATCCGCCCTTGAGCGGGCTCGGCTACAGCCCCACGGTAGGCGTCGACTACTACATCTGGTCACTGCAGATATCGGGGCTGGGCACCACGCTGACCGGCATCAACTTCATCGTCACGATCCTGCGCATGCGCGCACCGGGCCTGAACCTGATGAAGATGCCGGTGTTCACGTGGACCGCGCTGATCACCAACATCCTGATTGTCGCCATCTTCCCGGTGCTGACCGCCACGCTGGCGCTGCTGGCCGCCGACCGCTACCTGGACATGCACTTCTTTACCAGCGAGCTTGGCGGCAACGCGATGATGTACGTGAACCTGATCTGGATCTGGGGCCACCCCGAGGTCTACGTGCTGATCCTGCCTTGCTTTGGCGCGTTCTCGGAGATCATCGCCACGTTCTCGCGCAAGCCGCTGTTCGGCTACACGTCGATGGTGTACGCCACATCGTCCATCGGTGTCCTGTCGTTCTTCGTCTGGCTGCACCACTTCTTCACCATGGGCTCGGGCGCCAGCGTCAATGCCTTCTTCGGCATCATGACGTCGATCATCTCGATTCCGACCGGCGTGAAGCTGTTCAACTGGCTGTTCACGATGTACCGCGGACGCATCCGCTTCCATTCGTCGACGCTGTGGACGATTGGCTTCATGGTGACGTTTGCCGTGGGCGGCATGACCGGCGTGCTGCTGGCCGTGCCGGGCGCGGACTTCGTGCTGCACAACAGCCTGTTCCTGATTGCCCACTTCCACAACGTGATCATCGGCGGCGTGGTGTTTGGCTGCCTGGCGGCCATGACGTTCTGGTTCCCGAAAGTGTTCGGCTTCACGCTGAACGAGTTCTGGGGCAAGGTCGCGTTCTGGTGCTGGCTGATTGGCTTCTACCTGGCGTTCATGCCGCTGTACGCGCTGGGCCTGCAAGGCATGACGCGCCGCATGAACCACTATGAGAATCCCGATTGGCAGCCCTACCTGATCGTTGCCCTGGTGGGGGCGGTGGTCATCGGCTGCGGCATCCTGGCGATCCTGTGGCAGCTGTTCGTCAGCGTGCGCGACCGGAACAAGAACCGCGACCTGTCCGGCGATCCATGGGACGGCCGGAGCCTGGAGTGGGCTACTGCCTCGCCAGCGCCGTTCTACAACTTCGCGCACGTCCCGCACATCACGTCGCTGGAACAGCATTGGGATGACAAGGAAGCGGGCCGCGCCTACGTGGCGCCTGCCGCGTACGAAGACATCCACATGCCGCGCAACACGTCAGCGGGCTTCATCGTCTCGGTGTTCGGGCTGGTGCTCTGCTTTGGCCTGGTCTGGCACATCTGGTGGATGGCGGGCTTTGGCCTGGCCGCGATGATCTGCACGTTCATCGCCCGCGCCTATGACCGCGATGTGGACTACTACGTCCCGGCCGCCGAAGTGGAGCGCATCGAGCGCGCCCGCTTTGCGCAACTGAAGGGGGCCAACTGATCATGACGACGACCTTGAAACTGCGCGCAGACGCCGCGCAGGCACCGCACCACGAGACCCACGCCGCGCATGCGCACGATGACGATCACGCGCATCACGCCGAACAGGCGCAAGGCAGCCTAACGCTTGGCTTCTGGCTGTACCTGATGAGCGACTGCCTGATCTTCGCCTCGCTGTTCGCGACATTTGGCGTGCTCGTCAACGGCACGGCCGGCGGCCCGACCGGACGCGAACTGTTCGATCTGCGCTTCGTGCTCGGCGAAACGGTGCTGCTGCTGACCAGCAGCCTCACCTTCGGCGTGGCGATGCAGAAGGTACGGAACGGCAAGGGCAACCCCAACGAAGTCATCCGCTGGATGGTGCTGACGTTCGCGCTCGGTGCCGCCTTCGTCTGCATGGAGATCTTCGAGTTTCACGAACTGCTGCACGAGGGCGCAGGCCCGAACCGCAGCGCCTATCTGTCGGCGTTCTTCATGCTCGTGGGTACGCACGGCCTGCACGTCAGCGCCGGGCTGCTCTGGATCATCGTGATGGTCAACCAGGTGCAGGTGTTCGGTCTCGATGACATCGTGCGTCGTCGCCTGGCCTGCCTGAGCCTGTTCTGGCACTTCCTGGACCTGGTCTGGATCGGCGTTTTCACCATCGTCTACTTGCGGGAGTTCCTGTGATGGCCAACCAACGACATGCGCATGAGGATGACCATGGCAGCCTGCGCAGCCACCTGACCGGCTACGTGCTCTCGCTGGTGCTGACGTTCATCTCGTTCGGTGCGGTGATGGGCGAGCTGTTGCCGCCGCGCGCGGGGCTGCTGATGATCGTGACGCTGTGTATCGTCCAGTTGCTGGTGCAGCTGGTGTTCTTCCTGCACCTGGGCCCGCGCAAGGGCCAGCGGGGCAACACGGCCATCTTTGCGTGTACCGTGTTCCTGATCGCCATTGTCGTATCGGGGTCGTTGTGGGTCATGCACAACGCCAACCTGAACATGATGCCGATGCAGTCGGTGCCTGTTGGCGGCAGCCGATAGATTGCAGGCAATTGGCACGTCCATCGGTGATGGCTGATGGACGTGTCTTCAGATCATTCCCCTATCGGCGATTGCCGCGATGGTGTTGTTGCCACCGCCCCCACGCAGTACGCCGCAATCGCGTCCAGCACGCTTTCGGCCTCGCCCACCGCCGTGGCGCAGCCAATCCGCATCGCCGGAAATTGCGCCCGGCATTGGTCGATCAGCGCCGGCAGGTCGCGGCGGATGTGGCCGCCCTGGCCGAAGAACACCGGTACGACAGTGACTTCCGCCACGCCAACGCCGGCCAGTTCGGCCAGCGCCACGGGCAGCGACGGTTCCATCAGTTCGAGGAAGGCCAGCCGCACGGCGGTGTCCGGCAGCAGGGCAGACAGCTTGGCCTGCAGCCGGTCGAAGGGCTCGCGCCAGCGCGCGTCGCGCGCGCCGTGGGCGAAGAGGACCAGGCCGGTGGTGGCCACGGCCGTCAATGCCGGTCCACCCAGCGCAGGGCGCTCAGCGCCAGGGCCAGGTAGAGCGTGCCGGGGACGAGCGCCGAGACGATCGGCGGCCAGGTGTGCAGCAGGCCGACGTGCGAGAACAGTGTGTTCGACAAGTGGAACGACAGCCCCAGCATGATGCCGCCGAACACCTTCACGCCCACCGCGCCGGCGCGCGCGTGCAGGTACGCGAACGGCAGCGCCAGCGCCACCATCACGAACAGCGTCAGCGGATAGACCACCTTCTTCCAGAAGGCGATTTCATAGCGCTGCGTGTCCTGCTTGTTGTCGCGCAGGTGGCGGATGTAGCGGAACAGGTCGAGCGTGGACATCCGCTCCGGGGTGACCAGCAGCACCGACAGGATCTGCGGCGTCAGCTCCGAGTGCATCACCATGTTCGGGAACTTGGCCTGCTCGGCGCGGAAGTCCGGCGCCAGGGCGTCGCCCTTGGCGCCGTCGGGGTGGGGCAGCTCGATGAAACGGGTTTCGTTGACGTCATTGAGCTGCCACGCCTGACCGCCCTGGTAGCGGCCTTCCTTGGCCACGCGGATCACGCGCAGGCGGTATTGCTGGTCGAATTCGTAGATGGTGATGCCGTTGATGGTCTGGTCCGGCTTCAGCCCCTGCACATTGACGAAGCGGGTGACCTCGCCGCCGGCGCCCTCGGGCGTGGTGTCCTTGTCGCGATCCTTGACCCAGACCCCGGAGCGGAAGCCCGCCGACACCGTGGCGCCAATCGCCTCCAGTTTCACCTTCTGGGCGTATTGCTCAGCCGCGGGGCCGATGAATTCGCCGAAGATGAAGGTGACGACGGCCAGCGGCACGGCCAGCTTGAACAGCGAGAACAACGCCTGCCGCGTGTTCAGGCCGGCCACGCGGAAGATCGTGTATTCCGACTGGCTGGCCAGTTGCGAGAAGACGTAGATCGCGCTGATCAGCACCGCGATCGGCAGCACCTCGTACACCCGGGTGGGCGCTTCCAGCATGACGTGGAAGAACGCCACCAGCGAGGTGTAGCCGCCTTGCACGCTCTCCAGCTCATTGAGCAAGTCGAAGAAGACGAACAGCGACAGCACCGCGAACAGGATGAACGCGAACACGCCATAGATCAGGCGGCCGAAATACCGCTCGTAGACCTGGAGGATCCTCATGCCTGGCTCCCCTTGGGCGCCTTGCGGCGCATGCCGAACACGGCGCGCCAGCCGCCCAGGCTGCGGTTCTGCCGGTATCGGAACATGCCCACGGCGCCCAGGAAGGCCAGCACGTGGATCGGCCAGAGCGCCATCCAGAAGGAAAGCGTCCCGGAGCGCACCCAGGCCTGCGCCAGGTTGATCATGTTGCTGTAGGTCAGGTAGATCAGCACGGCGAAGACGAGCGGCGTATAGCGGCCCAGGCGCGGGTTCACGTACGCGAGCGGAATGGCGATCATCACGAAATTGAAGGCGAGGATCGGCAGCGAGACACGCCAGAGCAGTTCGCCCAGGTTCTCACGGGTGGGATTGCGGATCAGGTCGATCGTGTCGCGGGACTTGGGCGGGATGTCGCTCTCGCTCTCGGGTGGCTTGTTGTCCACCTTGACGGCATAGCGGTCGAATTCCAGGATGCGGTAGTCGAGCTGGCCCGGCGTGCCGGCGTAGCGCCGGCCGTGTTCCATCACCACCAGGCGGTCGCCGTTCGGCATGGTCTGGAACTGGCCCTGGTGGGACAACGCCACGCCGATCTTGCCCGCCTCGGCATTGGCCACGAAGACGTTGCGCGCGTACTTCATGTCCGCGTCGATGCCCTCGATGAACAGCACGTAATTGCCGTTGGCCGGCTCGATGAAGCGGCCCGAGGCGATCATCGACAGCACGCCGCGCTGCTGGAAGCGGTCGCGGAACAGGCTGCTCTGCTGGTTGGCCCACGGCCACGCGAACATGCCCAGCAGCAACGCCATGACGAAGAACGGCGCGGCGAACTGGAGCACCGGCTTGATCAGGTCGCGCAGGGAGATGCCGGCCGAGAACCACACCACCATCTCGGAGTCCTTGTACCAGCGGGTCAGGACGATCAGCGTGGAGATGAACAGCGTGGCCGACAGCAGGATCGACAAATAGCCGATGGTGGCCAGGCCGATCAGCATCAGCACGTCGTTGGGGCTGGCCTTGCCATTGGCGGCCATCCCCAGGATGCGGATCACGAGCGACGTGAGCATGAAAGTCAGCATCACCAGGAACACCGCGCCGGCGGTGTAGGCGAGCTCGCGTCGCAGGGCTTGTTGAAAGATCATGCGGAATCGCTTCCGGCTGCCGGCCGGAGCGGGCGATGTACCGGGGGCCGAGGGACTGGCAGGACCGCGGGCTGTCAGCGTGGCGGATCGGCGGCGGCAGATCGCGGATGAAAATCGCGGATAATGGGGCCTTTCTTTTCGACGAGCCCCTGAAGGAAGCGCGATGGAATTTAGCACAAAAGCCCTGGATTGGAGCAAAGCCGGCCAAAATGGTTTCCTGGCCACGAAGACCGACTGCCTGGTGGTTGGCCTGTTCGAGGGCCAGAGCCTGGCTGGTGTGGCCAAGGCACTGGATGTCGCCACCAAGGGGCTGGTGGCGCGTCTGGTGAAGCAGGGCGACTTCGAGGGCAAGCGCGGCACCCAGCTGATGCTGCACGAAGTGGCCGGGATTGGCGCCGCCCGCGTACTGCTGGTGGGCCTGGGCAAGGAAGCCGAGTTCTCGGACAAGGCTTTCGTGGAGGCCGTGCGCACCGCCGTGCGTGCGCTGTCCGGCACGCGGGCCGCATCCGCCCTCTGGTGCCTGGCCCAGCAGCCGCCGGCCCAGCGCGACGTGGCCTGGGCCGTGATCACCACCATCACCCTGGTGCGTGACGCCGGCTACCGCCTGCTGGAGCGCCATCCGGAACTCAAGCGCCCGCCCAAGGGCGTGGGCACGGACAAGTCGTCGCTGCGCAAGATCGTGCTGGCCGTGGATGCCGCCGACGCCAAGCAGGCCACCCAGGCCGTGGTGCGCGGTACCGCCATCGCCAACGGCATGGAGCTGACCCGCGACCTCGGCAACCTGCCGTCCAACATCTGCACCCCGACCTACCTGGCCAATACCGCCCGGGCCATGGCCAAGCGCCACAAGCTCAAGGCCGAGATCCTGGGCCGCAAGCAGATCGAGGCCCTGAACATGGGCGCCTTCCTGGCCGTGACCAAGGGCAGCGTCGAGCCGCCGCAGTTCATCGTGCTGCGCTACGACGGCGCCGCCGCCAAGCAGGCCCCGGTGGTGCTGGTGGGCAAGGGCATCACCTTCGATACCGGCGGCATCTCGCTGAAGCCGGGCGAGGGCATGGATGAGATGAAGTACGACATGTGCGGCGCCGCCTCGGTGCTCGGCACGATCCAGGCCGTGGCCGAAATGGGCCTGAAAGTCAACGTCGTGGCCGTGGTCCCGACCTGCGAGAACATGCCCAGCGGCATCGCCACCAAGCCGGGCGACGTGGTGACGAGCATGTCCGGCCAGACCATCGAGATCCTGAATACGGACGCCGAAGGCCGCCTGATCCTGTGCGATGCGCTGACCTATGTGGAACGCTTCAAGCCCGCCGCCGTGGTGGACGTGGCCACGCTGACCGGCGCCTGCATCATCGCGCTCGGCCACGTGAACAGCGGCCTCTTCGCGCGCAACGACCTGCTGGCCGACCAGCTGCTGGACGCCGGCCGCAAGGCCATGGACACCGCCTGGCGCATGCCGCTGGACGATGACTACCAGGACCAGCTCAAGTCGAACTTCGCCGACATGGCCAATATCGGCGGCCGCCCGGCGGGCAGCGTCACGGCGGCCTGTTTCCTGGCGCGCTACACGGAAAAGTACGACTGGGCCCACCTGGACATCGCCGGCACGGCCTGGAAGAGCGGGGCGGCCAAGGGCGCCACCGGTCGTCCGGTACCGCTGCTGACGCAGTTCCTGATGGATCGCGCGTCGTAAATCGACGGAAAGGTAGCCGGGATGACGCGCATCGACTTCCACAGCAACGTGCCGGACACGCTGGCCTACGTCTGCCGCCTGGTTCGCAAGGCGTACGGCGCGGGCCAGAAGGTGGTGGTATACGGCACGGCACAGCAGCTGACGCAGCTCGATGCGCGGCTGTGGACGTTCTCGCCGCTCGACTTCCTGCCGCATTGCGGGCTGGACAGCCCCAACGCGGCGGTGACGCCGATCATCCTGGCCGCCACGCTCGAGGGCGTGCCGCACCACCAGATCCTCGTCAACCTGTCGCCCGAGGCGCCGGCGCAGTTCGCCAGCTTCGAGCGGCTGATCGAGGTCGTGGGGGCCGGCGAGGCCGAACGTGCCGCCGGGCGCGACCGTTACCGCTTCTATCGTGAGCGCGGCTATCCGCTCACGCACCACGACATTGGCCAGTCCGCCAAGGGAGAATCCGCATGAGTGAACGTACCACCTCGCGGGTGATTCCGCGGCTGGGCCCGAACGACAGCGTGCCGTTGCTGACCGAGGTCGTGGACCTGCCCGACCTGCCGGAGACCGCCTTCGCGCCGCCGCCGGGGCATGCCTCCATGTCGATCAACACGCCCGCCAGCACGGTCATCGACACGGCAAACATGCCTGAGTCAGGGCTGGTGTCGTCAGTCGGCGATACCGAGGGTGGGGTGGAGGACGATCCGGAAGCGCCGATGATCGACCCGGTGCCCTTTCTGCCGGGTGAGGATGACCTGCGCGCGGTGCGCTCGGAACTGCTGACGCGCGTGATGATGCGTTTCCGCACCGAGTGGCCGCAGGTGGTGGAAGCCCATACCGAAGCCACGCTGCAATCGCGGCTGGCGCCGCTGACCGCGCAACTGGCCAGCGAGCTGACGCAGGCGTTGGAGGCGAGGCTGGTGGAATGGCTGGATGCGACGCTCGAGGAGATCGAGCGCGATCCGGGCGGGATGTAGCAGAGAAAGCAGGGAAAGCAGAGAGTTTTCCCCTCTCCCGCAGGCGGAAGAGGGGAGACGGGGACCCAGGCAGGGTCAGTCCGTCACGGCGCCCTTGCTGGCCGTCGAGGCCAGTTTCGAGAACTTCGCCAGCACGCCACGCGTGTAGCGCGGCGCCGGCTGCTGCCACGTGGCGCGGCGCTTGGCCAGTTCCTCATCGGATACGTTCAGCTCCAGCTTCAGCTGGTGCGCGTCGATCGTGATTGAATCGCCTTCCTTCACCAGTGCGATGGTGCCGCCCACGAACGCCTCGGGCGCCACGTGACCGACCACCATGCCCCAGGTACCGCCCGAGAACCGGCCGTCGGTGATGAAGCCCACCGATTCGCCCAGCCCCTTGCCGATGATGGCCGAGGTCGGCGCCAGCATTTCCGGCATGCCCGGGCCGCCCTTCGGGCCCAGATAGCGCAGCACGAGGATGTCGCCGGCGTTGATCTTGTCGGCCAGGATGGCGTCCATCGCGCTTTGCTCGTCCTCGAACACGCGCGCCGGGCCGGTGATGACCGGGTTCTTCAGGCCGGTGATCTTGGCGACCGCGCCTTCTTCGGCCAGGTTGCCCTTCAGGATGGCCAGGTGGCCCTGCGCGTACAGCGCCTTGTCGAGCGGCAGGATCACGTCCTGGTCCGCGCGCGGCTGGTCGGGCACGCCTTCCAGTTCCTCGGCCAGCGTGCGGCCGGTGATGGTCAGGCAGTCGCCATGCAGCAGGCCGGCGTTCAGCAGCAGCTTCATCACCTGCGGAATGCCGCCCGCGCGGTGCAGGTCGGTGGCCACGTACTGGCCCGACGGCTTCAGGTTGCAGATCACCGGCACGCGGCGGCGGATGCGCTCGAAGTCGTCGATGGTCCACTCCACCTCGGCCGAGTGCGCGATGGCCAGGTAGTGCAGCACCGCGTTGGTCGAGCCGCCCGTGGCCATGATCAGCGTCACGGCGTTCTCGATCGACTTGCGCGTGATGATGTCGCGCGGCTTGATGTCCTTCTTGATCGCCTCGACCAGCACGCGCGCCGATTCCGCGGCGCTGTCGACCTTTTCCTGGTCCGGGTTGGCCATCGTCGACGAGTACAGCAGGGACATGCCCAGCGCCTCGAACGACGAGCTCATGGTGTTGGCCGTGTACATGCCGCCGCAGGAGCCGGTGGACGGGCAGGCGTTCTTTTCCACGCCCTCGAAGTCTTCCTGGCTCATGCGGCCGGCGGTGAACTCGCCCACGGCTTCGAACGACGACACGATGGTCAGGTCGCGTCCCTTCCAGTTGCCCGGCTTGATGGTGCCACCGTAGACGTAGATGCCCGGCACGTTGGTGCGCGCCAGCGCGATCATGCCGCCCGGCATGTTCTTGTCGCAACCGCCGATCACGACCACGCCGTCCATCCACTGGCCCTGGGCCGCGGTCTCGATGCAGTCAGCGATCACTTCGCGCGAGATCAGCGAGTACTTCATGCCCTCGGTGCCCATCGACATGCCGTCCGAGATGGTCGGCGTGCCGAAGATCTGCGGGTTGGCGTCGGACGCCTTGATGGCGTCCACGGCCGCATCGGCCAGGCGCTGCAGGCCGGCGTTGCAGGGGGTGATGGTCGAGTGGCCATTGGCGATGCCCACCATCGGCTTGTCGAAGTCTTCCTTCTGGTAGCCGAGCGCGTAGTACATCGAACGATTGGGGGAGCGCGCCACGCCTTGCGTGATGTGCTTCGAGCGTTTGTTGAATGCCATGGTGGGGGTCTCTCCGGGGAGTTTGCGGCGGGCTCGGACGTGGTCGATGCCACGGCCTGCCGTGTTTGTGGCCTGAAGGATGCCGCCTGCGTAGTATCATGTCAAATATATTATTTGACCTGTATTGAGTCGAAAAACCTATCACAGCGACGAACGGGAGCGTGCGTGGACCTGCGGCAACTGCGGTACTTCGTGACAGTGGCGGAAGAGCTACATTTCGGCCGCGCGGCAAGGCGGCTGGCCATGACCCAGCCGCCGCTCTCGCAGCAGATCCAGTCGCTGGAGGAGGAGATCGGCGTGCAGCTGTTCGCGCGCACGCGCCGGTCCGTGATGCTGACGCCCACCGGCCAGCAGTGGCTGCCCGAGGTGCGCCGCGTGCTGGCCGATGCCGCCGCGCTGCCCGGGCTGGCCCAGCGGCTGGCGCGGGGCGAGGTGGGCTCGCTGGCGCTGGCCTTCGTCAGCACGGCCGACTACGGCATCCTGCCCGAGCTGCTGCGGCATTTCCGCGCTCGGCACCCCGAGGTGCAACTGCAACTGCGCGAAGCCACCAGCGACGTCCAGCTGGAGGCGCTGGCCGAGGGCGCGATCGACGCGGGTCTTGTCATCCGTCCGCAACTGGCCGTGATGCCGCACGGGCTCTCGTACCTGCCGCTGGTGCGCGAGCCGCTGGTGCTGGCCGTGCCCGATGGCTGGCGGCCCGCCAGCCTCGCCGCCGATGCCCCTGCGCCGACCGAAATCGCCCTGCGCGACGCCGCGCACGAGCCGCTGATCATCTTCCCGCGTCGTAGCGCGCCGGCGTTTTATGACATCATTACGGGCTACTATGCGCGGGACGGCCTGACGCCGGCGATTGCCCAGGAGGCCATCCAGATGCAGACCATCGTGAGCCTGGTGTCAGCTGGCATGGGCGTGGCGCTGGTGCCCGCATCGCTGTGCAACCTGCGGCGTACGGGCGTGTCCTACCTGACGCTGCGCGATGCCGGCCCGCTGATCGAGACCGGCCTGGTCTGGCGCGAAGGCGCCGCCGGGCCTTCGGCCGGGCAATCGGGGATGGCGCCGGTGCTGCGGTCGTTCATCGACATCGCGGCCGGGCTGGCCACCGCCATCGGCCTGTCGCAGGACGATGGTATCAAGGCAGCATGACCCCGACGGCATCACCCCAGACACTATATAAATACCTCTCCTCCGCCATGCTCGTTCATCCGCAATTCGACCCGGTCGCGCTTCACCTGGGCCCGCTGGCCATCCGCTGGTACGGTCTGATGTACCTGGCCGGCTTCATCATGTTCCTGTGGTTCGGCCGCCTGCGCGTGCGCCAGCCGCACATCGCCGCGCGCGGCTGGGCCACGCGCGACCTCGACGACATGCTGTTCTACGGCGTGCTCGGCGTGATCCTGGGCGGGCGGCTGGGCTACGTGCTGTTCTACAAGCCGACCTACTACCTCACGCATCCACTCGAGATCTTCAAGGTCTGGGAGGGCGGCATGGCGTTCCACGGCGGCTTCCTCGGCGTGCTCGTGGCGATGTGGGTGTTCGGCAAGGTGCGGCGCCGGCACTGGCTGGAAGTGACCGACTTCATCGCGCCGATGATCCCGTGCGGGCTGGCTGCCGGCCGCATCGGCAACTTCATCAACGGCGAACTGTGGGGCCGTCCGACCGACCTGCCGTGGGGGATGATCTTCCCGCAGGCTGGCGACAACATCCCGCGCCACCCGTCGCAGCTGTACCAGTTCGCGCTGGAAGGCGTGGCGCTGTTCCTCATCCTGTGGCTGTTCTCGCGCAAGCCGCGCCCGATGGGGGCGGTGTCCGGCGCGTTCCTGATTGGCTACGGCGGCTTCCGCTTCGTGGCCGAGTTCGCGCGCGAGCCGGACACCTTCCTCGGCCTGTTGGCGCTGAATTTCTCGATGGGCCAGTGGCTTAGCCTGCCGATGGTGCTGGCCGGCGTGCTGATGATGGTCTGGGCCTATCGCCGCCAGGGCAACGGCGCCGCGGCGGGCGCGGCGCGCTGATCGCCGTCAGTTCCCGGCGGCCCGGATGGCCTCGATCCGCTCGCGCGTGAGCGGGTGGGTCGAGAAGAAGCTGGCATCGCCCTCGGACTTGTCCGACGACTTGCCGCCATGGGCGCCTTCCAGCTTGCCCAGCACATCGGCAAGGGCGGAGACCGGCAAGCGGTTCCGCCGCATCACCTCTACCGCGTAGGCGTCCGCCTCGCGCTCATGGTCACGCGAATAGCGCATGGTCAGCATCGCGGCCGGCACCGTGGCGAGCACCGTCGAAAAATCCCCGAAGAAGTACGCCGCCAGCGCGCCGACGGCCGATGCCTGGATCACCTGCTGCAGCCCGTGGCGCTGCGCCACGTGGCCGGCCTCGTGCGCCAGCACGCCCATCATGCCGGCACCGGTGCCGATCAGGGCCACCAGTTCGTCCGTGACCACGATGGTGCCGCCCGGCAGCGCCAGCGCGTTCGCGCCGAGCCGGTCGCCGTGGCGGAACAGCAGTTGGTAGGCGTGGTCGGGATCGTCGGGGCGACGTAGCGCGGCAAAGTTGTCGCGAATCCGCTGCTGGTCGGCGGCGGGCAGCTTGCTTGGCGTCACGAGGCCGTGGTCGAGGCTGTCGAGCGTGGCCTGGCCCAGTTGCGCCTCGATGGACGCCGGCACGGTCGACGCCAGCACCCCGGCGCTCCGCGGCAGCAGGTAGAAATAGGCGCCCAGCACGACGGCCAGCATCCCCAGCAGGGCGAGGCCCGTAAGCCGCCAGCTGTTCTGCGCGCGCGACACCCAGCCCTCGCGGTGGCCGGTGCTGGCCAGCATGGCCTCGAACGTGGCGTGGTCAGCCACCTCGCAGTACGCGCCGTCATCGAAGGTCACCAGGCGCGGCGCCCGCTTGTTGCGCTCGGACACCCGCAGCGAGGCCAGCGGCGCACGGCGCACCTCCACGCCCTCGGCATCGTGCAGGATGGCCTGCCCGCCCTGCACGATCAGCACGACGGGATGGGCGCGCGACGAGCGCGTGTCGAAATACCGGGCCGCTACCATGGCGATGCTCCGCGCCGCGCTCAGAGCGCGATGTCGATGTCGTACCAGTCCACGGTGGCGTCGCCCAGCGCGCTGACCTGCTCGGCTTCGCCGGCCACGCAGGCGTCCAGCGGACCGGCGGCGAACATCGTCACCGATTCCACGCGGTAGCGGGTGGAGCGGACTTTCGCGAACGGCAGGAACAGGCCGCAGGTGAGGGCGATGGCGATCCAGTTGGTAATCGTGATGAAGATCATGCGGCCCGCGCCCACGCGGCTCTCGAAGCGGTGCGGGGCCAGCGTGGTGTGGCTCCAGACCAGGTTCTGGAGCTTGGCCGTGAAGTAGGGGCCGGTCAGCATGATGCCGAAGTAGGTGAACGCGACCGTCCCACCGAGCACGATGGCCACGCCGCCCTTGGTATCGGCCCCGGCCGGGATGGCGATGGCGCTGAGCACGGCGCCGACGATCATGAACAGCGCCGTCACCATGCCGGTACGCAGGTACACGCCATAGAAGTCACCAGACGTGGCATCGAACGCGAACGGTGCCGTGCCAAAGCGCGTGTGGTTGTGCTGGTACTGCTTGAAGCGCTGGTGCGCCAGCGGCGCCAGCAGGCCGAGCGTCAGCGTCGACAGGATCGGCCACAGCAGGAACACCTTGTAGGCTTCCTTGTCGCCGCCGGTGAAGGCAAAGCGCAGTCCGCGATAGCTCGAATTGGCCATGCGGAAGCGCAGCGAGCGCACCAGCAGGTACGGCCACACGGCGGCAAAGACCACCGCGAACACCAGCGGCAGCACCGGGCTCACCACGCCGCTGAACTGGACCACCATGGCCAGCACCAGCACGATGGCGCGGCCCTTGAGGATGGCGCCCGGTTTGCCGTGATAGTCGAACGCGGCGTCATCGAGCCGTGTGTTGCGATAGAAATACTGGAGCGTGCGGACCTTGGCCCACGCGGAGTAGATGCCGAGCGTGACCACCGTGAGCAGCGCGTTGACGATCCAGATACGGAAGTATTCCGAGCCCGATCCGGTAAACGAGAGCTGAAGCGGTGCCGGCGGCGGGGGCGTATGCCCAAAATCCGATGATCCCGCACCGATGAAGTGCTCGCCCTTGTGATCCCATGCCATGTTTTGACCTCCCTGGTCGTCGGGGCGTCCTGGGTCGGCATTCTGGCGCCAACCGCCCTCGTTTCATATTTGCAACCGATTTGCCCGGGCCTTTCGTGCGCCGGGCGACACATTGTGGCACTGCGCTGACGGCTGTCCATCACAAAACGCCGGAATAGACGAGTCAGAGAGTGTTGGCGCGTCGAGGTCAGTCGTAACGACGGAGAAACATCCTGTTACATGCTCCATGAAATGTAACAAGTCGTCAATCGTCCACCTCAATAAAATCAATGACTTAAGTAGGATGGCACGGTATTCGCTTTATGACTTGTTACAAAAAGACGGGTGGCATGGCGAAGCTGCCCGCGGCGATGGACCGAGGGAGGACATCGACCGGGATGACGCCACGCAGCAGAAAAGCAACGGGAAAGTCCGCGTCCCAACGGGACGCTTCAGCGGGGGCAGGCGCGGGCCAGCGCCAGGTAATCACTCTGGTCCACGCACGTCGGCAACGAACGCCGGCAAGCGATGAGATGTCCGACGGCGGTTCTTTCAGGCGCGGACGATTTCCCCGGCAGGGAGGCCTGGGGAAGTCGTCCGCTGCACCTATTTGTACTCCCCGAATGTCTCCGAAACGGCTGGCGAGGTTTGCGCGCCACGCCTTTTGTCGCTTTCCGCATTGCAGCATCGAAACCGCTTGCCACGCTGCCGGCGCTCCCCATAATTATGAATTATTGCGGCGCATACGCCGCGTGGGCAGTCTTCCCCGGCATCCCGAGACCGGAGGCATCGTGCGAATCATCCGGCAGGCGCTGTACCTCGAAGTGGCAGACCGTTTGCGGGCGATGATCGACGATCACACGCTGATGCCCGGCGCATGGATCGACGAAGTGGCGCTGGCCGCCTCGCTCGGCACCTCGCGCACGCCGTTGCGTGAGGCGCTCAAGGTGCTCGCGGCCGAAGGGCTGGTGCGGCTGGAGCCCCGGCGCGGCTGCTTCGTCAACGCGCTGACCGAGCAGGATCTCGATGAGATCTTCCCGCTGATGGCGCTGCTCGAAGGCCGCTGCGCCTACGAGGCCGCGCGCAACGTCACGCAGGCCGATCTCGACGCGCTGGAGGGCCTGCACGCCGACCTCGCGCGCTACGCCCAGGCTGGCGACATCGACGCCTATTACGAAACCAACTATCAGATCCACGAGGCGCTCCAGCGCCTGGCCGGCAACCGCTGGCTGTCCGGCGTGGTCAGCGACCTGCGCAAGGTGCTGCGCCTGTCGCGCCACAAGAGCCTGAAGCTGCCGGGCCGGATTCACGAATCGTGCGCCGAGCACATGTCGGTGTTTTCCGCGCTCAAGGCGCACGACCCGGAAGGGGCCGAGGCGCTGATGAAGACCCACGTGCTGCGCCAGCGCGGCGCGCTGCGGGCGCTGGATCGTGCCGATCCGGCCCCGGAGCCTGCCGAGTCCGCAGCCGCCGCCTCACCCGTTCTCCGCAACGTTCTCGCCGCAGGAGTCTCATGAGCGCCCTCGATCCCGCCGAACAGAAAGTCAGCGCCCCGCTGGAAGCCACGGAACCGGTCGGCGATACCTTGTTGTCGCGCTTCGGCCGCTGGTGGAGCCGCAAGGGCGAAGGGGAAACCGCCCCGGCCAAGCGTGCCAAGGCGGAGGAGGCTGACGCCCCGGCGCTCTCCACGCGCGCGATGAAGCGCCAGCGCGAGCAGCTTCGCCCCTGTTTCGATGCCCGGCTGACCGATGGCGCCGCCAACGCCGCCGCACAGGCGTGGCAGGCCGAGTACGAGGCCGCGCCGGAGCCGGTGCGCCAGGCGATGCTGACGGTGCTGGCCGAAGTGGCGGCGGGTGCCGATGGTGCTGGCGCGAAGTCGGGCAGCGCGCAATCGGCCTCCCAATCTGGCGCGGCGTCCGGCCTGTCGCAGGCGCTGTCCAACGCACGCATCCGCTTCTTCAAGCGGCTGGCCGCGCACCATGGCAAGAGCGACAACAGCGCGTGCGGCCTGCACTTCCTGATCCAACTGCGCGCGGACATGCTCCGCTGGCACAAGCGCGTGCCGGGCCTGCGCGTGCTCGACGAAGACCTGGAAGCGCTGTTCTCGAACTGGTTCGATGTCGGCCTGCTCGAGTTGCAGCCCATCACCTGGGACTCGCCCGCCTCCCTGCTGGAAAAGCTGATCCGCTATGAGGCCGTGCACGAAATCGCCTCCTGGACCGACCTGCGCAACCGGCTCGATTCGGACCGCCGCTGCTACGCGTTCTTCCATCCGCGCATGCCGCGCGAGCCGCTGATCTTCGTCGAGGTGGCCTTCGTGCCCGAGATGGCGGCCAACGTGCAGGCGCTGCTTGACGAGGCCGCGCCGCTGGAAGACCTGCGCCGGGTCAAGTGGGCCATCTTCTATTCGATCTCCAACACACAGGCCGGGCTGCGCGGCGTGAGCTTCGGCAATTTCCTCTTGAAGCGTGTCATCGAGGAATTGCAGCGCGAGTTCCCCAAGCTGAAACAGTTCGCCACGCTGTCTCCGCTGCCCGGGTTTGCCGACTGGCTGCGCAAGCAGCACGGCGACGCCATCGTGACGATCCTGGGCGAGAAGCGCCTGGCGCGCTGGACCGAGCGCCAGGGCACGCCGCCCACGGATGGCGCCGGCTGGCTGGCCGCGCTGCCCGCCGACGCGCCGGACCCCGTGGTGCGCGATACCGCGCTGACGCTGGCCGCCCACTACCTCGTGCGCGAGGGCGCGCCGGGGCAGCCGGCGGACCCCGTGGCGCGCTTCCACCTGGGCAATGGCGCCTGCGTGGAGCGGCTGAACTGGGCTGCCGACCTGTCGCGAAAAGGCCGCGCCCAGTCGTGCGGCATGATGGTGAATTATCTTTACGTGCCGGAGGCGCTGGATGACAATCTGGCACGCCTTGGCGATGGCAATCCCCGCATGAGCCGTGCGGTGGGCAAGCTGCTGTGACCCCTGGGTCGGGCACGGATGACGCCAGGCATTTTTGTCGGGTGAATGTAGTACTTCGATTGACTTTCCGCAGCAAGTAGAGAGAGGAGACAGTACATGAAACGTCGTCAGTTCCATCTGACCGCGTGCGCGCGTGCGTTCGCGGTCGTGGCGGGTGTAGCCGCCGCGTCGGCAGGGTCGATGTATGCGCCGGCCGCGCTGGCCGATACGTGGCCGAGCAAGCCGGTCACCGTGATCGTGCCGTTCCCCGCCGGCGGCGGCACCGACGCCTTCGCGCGTCCGCTGACCGCCCAGTTGTCCAAGCAGCTCGGCAAGCAGTTCGTGATCGACAACCGCGGTGGCGCGGGCGGCACCGTGGGCGCCAGCATCGCCGCCAAGGCCGCGCCGGACGGCTACACCATCTTCATCGGCGGGGCGCACCACGCCATCGCCCCGTCGTTCTACAAGAAGCTCGATTACGACATCGAGAAGGACTTCATCCCCGTCACCGTGATTGCCCAGCCGCCGCAGGTGGTGGTGGTGAATCCGACCAAGGTGCAGGCCAACACGCTCAAGGAGCTGATTGCCTACGCCAAGGCCAATCCGGGCAAGCTGAACTATGGTTCGGCCGGCAATGGCTCGTCGCACCATCTGGCGGGCGAGCTGTTCAAGCTGCAGACGCAGACCTTCATCACGCACATCCCCTACAAGGGCGCCGGCCCGGCGCTGTCGGATTTGATCGCCGGCCAGGTGGACATGCTGTTCGACGGCCTGGGCTCGTCGGCGCAACACATCCGCGCGGGCCGTATCAAGGCGCTGGCGGTGGCGGCGAACAAGCGCTCGCCGGCCTTCCCGAACGTGCCGACGGCGGCCGAGGCGGGCGTGCCAAACTACGAGGTGTCGACGTGGTACGCGCTCTGGGCGCCGAAGGGCACGCCGAAGGAAGTGATCGACCGGCTCTACACCGAGACCACCAAGGCACTGAACTCGCCGGAAATGAAGCAGATCTGGCTCCAGAACGGCTCGGAAACGCCGGCGTTCACGCCTGACCAGTTCGCCACGTTCCAGCATGCCGAAATCAAGCGCTGGGCCGAGGTGGTGCAGCGCTCCGGCGCCAAGATCGACTGATGGGCGGCACCGTCACGTTCGCGCGGGACGGCGCCGTGGCCACGGTCACGCTGTCGCATCCGGGCAAGCTCAACGCGATCTCGACCAGCATGTGGCAGGCGCTGACCACGGGCTTCGCGGAGCTGGCGGCGGATACGTCGCTGCGCTGCGTGGTGGTGCGGGGCGCCGAAGGCAATTTTGCCGCCGGCGCCGACATCGCCGAGTTTCCGGTCGTGCGGCGCGACGAGGCGTCGGTGCGCCGCTACCACACGGAGATCCTCGCCCCGGCGCTGGCGGCCATCGCCACGTGCCCGCATCCGACGCTGGCGATGATCGAGGGTGTCTGCGTGGGCGGCGGGCTGGAAATTGCCTGCCACTGCGACCTGCGCATCGCCGCGGCGGGCAGCCGCTTCGGCGTGCCAATCAACCGGCTGGGTTTCCCGATGGCGCCCGGCGAGTTGGGCGGGCTCCTCGCGCTGGCCGGGCGCGCCGTCACGCTGGAAATCCTGCTGGAAGGCCGTGTGTTCGATGCGGCCGAGGCGGAGCGTAAGGGCTTGCTCACACGCGTGGTGGCCGAGTCCGCGCTCCACGACGAGGTAGCCGCCACCGTGCAGCGCCTCTGCGCCGGCGCGCCGCTGGCCGCCCGGATCAACAAGGCGACGATCCGTCGCCTGTCGCCCGATCCCGCGCCGCTCACGGCGGCCGAGATCGACGCGCATTTCGCCTACGCCGGCAGCCGCGATCACGCCGAGGGCGTGGCCGCCTTCCTGGCGCACCGGCGGCCCGAGTTCACCGGGGAGTAAGATGGCGGCCGGCCGGCACGTCCGCGTGCCGGTTTCGCCACCGCAATCCCGTCTTATTCGCCGGCATCCTATTTCCTTCGATTCCGTACCATGAACGCCAATCTGTTCGCCCTGTTCGAATCCCGCTTTCCCGTCGACCGCAGCGCGTGCTGCATCGAGACCCATGACGGGCTGTACTACAGCTGGGATGACCTGGACCGTGCCACCGCCAAGATCGCCAACCTGCTCGCCGCGCTGAAGCTGCCGGCCGGCGCGCGCGTGGCGGTGCAGGTGGAGAAATCGCCCGAGGCGCTGTTCCTGTACCTGGCCACGCTGCGCGCGGGCTATGTGTACCTGCCGCTGAACACCGCGTACCAGGAATCGGAAATCGACTATTTCGTGGGCAACGCCGAGCCCGCCGTGGTGGTCTGCGGCAGCAAGAACTTCGGTTGGGTGTCGAAGGTGGCGTTCCGCCACAACACCGCGCACGTGTTCACGCTGGACGACGACCGCAGCGGCTCGCTGCTGGCCCGCGCGGCCGCCCAGCCGGACACCTTCCAGACCGTGACGAAGGGCGACGATGACCTCGCGGCCATCCTCTATACCTCCGGCACCACGGGCCGCAGCAAGGGCGCGATGCTGACGCACCGCAACCTGGCTTCCAACGCCCAGACGCTGCACGAATACTGGGGCTGGCGCAGCGACGACGTGCTGCTGCACATGCTGCCGATTTTCCACGTGCACGGGCTGTTCGTAGCTTCCCACGGCGCGCTGCTGGCCGGCGCCAAGATGATCTGGGCGCCCAAGCTCGACATGGCGCAGATCCTTGCCTTCCTGCCGCGCGCGACGGTGATGATGGGCGTGCCGACCTACTACGTGCGCATGCTGCAGGAGCCGCGCTTCAACCGCGAGGTGTGCGGCAACATGCGGCTGTTCGTGTCTGGCTCGGCGCCACTGCTGCTGGAGACGTTCGACGGCTTCCGCGAGCGCACCGGCCACACCATCCTGGAGCGCTACGGCATGAGCGAGACCGTGATGCTGGTCTCGAACCCGTACGATCCCAAGCTCGGCGAGCGCATCGGCGGCACGGTGGGCATGCCGCTGCCGGGCGTGTCGGTGCGCGTGATGGATGGCGAGGGCAACCCCTGCGCGCCGGCCGCGATCGGCAATGTGGAGGTCAAGGGGCCGAACGTGTTCAAGGGCTACTGGCGCATGCCGGAGAAGACCGCCGAGGAATTTACCGCTGACGGCTGGTTCAAGACCGGCGACGTGGGCCGCTTCGGCGGTGCCATCGTCAGCCAGGCCGGCGAGCGCAAGGTGCCAGACGACTACCTGACGATCGTGGGCCGCAGCAAGGACCTGATCATCTCGGGCGGCTACAACGTCTATCCGAAGGAAATCGAGAGCTTTATCGACGAACTGCCGGGCGTGGTGGAATCGGCCGTGATCGGCGTGCCGCATACCGATTTTGGCGAGGCCGTGGTGGCCGTGGTGGTGCGCAAGCCGGGGGCGGAGATCGACGAGGCGGGGATGATCGGCACGCTGCGTGGCCGTATCGCCAACTTCAAGGTGCCCAAGCGCGTGCACGTGGTGGACGAGCTGCCGCGTAACACGATGGGCAAGGTGCAGAAGAACGTGCTGCGGGAGCAGTTCGCCGCGCTGTGATGGATTTCCCCCTCGCCCTGTAGAACTGGGGGAGGGGGAAGCCGAACTACCTGTTTACTTCACCATCTGGACCGACCCATTGACCGACACGGTCACATGGGCTTTGCCGCCTTCCATGGGGATCGGCGCGCCGGCGTCTGCGGACATTGCCTTGGCGGCATACATGCGCGGCGTCGGCGGCACCACGCCGCCGCTGTCGTTCATCGACACTTCACGAATCGTATAATTGCTATAGCCGAACAGCTTGGTGCTGGTCTGGGCCTTGTCGCGGAACGCTGACACGGCCTGCTCGGCCAGCTTCGCCTCGGTGGCCTGGCGTGCCTCGCGCGAGAGCGAGAAGGCGACGTTCTGCACCTGCATCTGGTTGGCCAGTTCGCCGGCCAGCTTCGACACCGCCGCGAAATCCTTCGACTTCAGGATCACTTCCGAGCGCCCGCGCCACGTGCTGATGCGGCCGTTGCGGTCCGTGCTCGGATGGATGGTGAAGCCGCCCGACTGCGCTTCCACGCCCGAGGTGCGCTTGGCCTGCGCCAGCACGGCCTGCGTGCGGGCCGACAGCGCGGACGAGATCGCCGACGGCTCGGCGCCTTCCTGTTCCGCGGCCAGCGTCAGTTGCACCACGTCCGTGGGTACTTCGGTGACCGCCTCGGCGGACAGCGACAGTACGCCGGCGGGTGGCGGCAGGGTCTGGGCCGATGCCACGACAGCGGTGGTACTCAGCAAAGTGGCCGCAAGCAGTTGTTTCATTGTTGTTCTCCCGATCAAAGTGGTGGCTTTCAGACGCCTTTCCGCGCACTTCGTTCCGTGCGCGGCTGCAATGACTGTATCCGGGTGTTTCGCCGTGTAATACGGAGGGAGCGGCGCGCTCAGAACGTCCGCCACGCCTTCCAGAGCATGTACGAGGCGAGGCAGGCCAACAGCACGGCGAACACGCGCCGCAGCGCGTTGACGTCCATGTTGTGCGCCGCCCGCGCGCCCAGCGGCGCGGTGAGCACGCTGGCGATGGCGATGATGCCCAGCGCGGGCAGGTACACATAGCCGAGCGAGCCGGCCGGCAGGCCGCCCACGTCCCAGCCGCCCCAGACGTAGCCGACCACGCTGGCGAGCGCAATCGGGAAGCCGAGCGCTGCCGACGTGGCCACGGCGTTGTGGATCGGCACGTTGCACCAGGTCATGAACGGCACGGAGATGAAGCCGCCGCCGGCGCCCACCAGGCTCGAGATCAGGCCGATGACCGACCCCACGCCGACCATGCCCGGTGTGCCCGGTAGCCGGCGCGCGGCCGGTGGCCGGCGGCTGCGCAGCATCTGGAGCGCCGAGAAGCCGACGAAGACCGCGAACAGCAGCGACAGCCAGCCGGTCTTGAGCACGCTGAAGATCTTGCCGCCGCCGATCAGGCCACCCACCAGGATGCCCGGCGCCAGCGCCAGCACAATGCCCCAGCGCACCGCGCCGCGCTTGTGGTGGGCGCGCACGGAGGAGAGCGAGGTGAACAGGATGGTCGCCATCGACGTGGCGATGGCCATATGGACGATGTGGCTGTCGGAGACCTGCATGGCTGTATAAAACAGCGTCAGGAAGGGCACCATCAGCATGCCGCCGCCCACGCCGAGCAGCCCGGCGCAGAAGCCGGTGAAGGCGCCGAGGATCAGCAGCCCCGGAATCAGGACAGGACTCATGGTCGCCCCGTCACTTCATCAGCCGTTCGGTGATATAGCGCCATTCGGCCGGCGTGACCGGCGTGATGGAGAGGCGGTTGCCGCGCCGGAGCACGACCATGTCCGCCAGCGCCTCGTGCTCGCGCAGCGCGGGCAGCGGGACCAGCGCGCTCTTGCGCACGAAACGCACGTCCACGAGCGACCAGCGCGGCTCATCGGGCTTCGAGGCCTTGTCGTAGTAATCGCTCTTGGGATCGAACTGCGTGGGATCGGGGTAGGGCTGGGAGCAGACCTCGGCCAGTCCGGCGATGCCAGGCTCGGGGCAGGAGGAGTGGTAGAACAGCACACCATCGCCGATGCGCATCTGGTCGCGCATGAAGTTGCGCGCCTGGTAGTTGCGCACGCCCGTCCACGGCAGCGTGCCGCGCCTGGCAAGATCGTCGATGCTGGCTTCGTCCGGCTCGGACTTCATCAGCCAGTACTGGGGGGCGCGTTGGCCCGATTTGGCGGCGGGTGGCGTCACGATACCAGTATCCGTCGATCAAAGAAAAAAGGCGGTGGTTCTGAAAACCACCGCCTTCTGAGGGGTCCCCGCCTCGGCCGCTGGGTCGGCATCCTGAACCCAAGTGAGGTTCAGAGTGGCTGCGGAAGTCGCATTTTGGGTACATCACCCACTCAGGGAGTCCAAGCAGAACCAAGACTATGAATGCGGTGACGCGCTCGCCCACACGACATAATCCCGCACCATGCAATGCATATCGGTTCAAGGAGTTATGACCCTCACGAACCAGGCAGGGAAACTGTCAAACGTCTGACTTTATATTCACCTTACGCTGCGAGCAGCTGGGGTGATGTCAGACGTTTGCCGTTTCGAAACAGGATGGGATGAAAACGGCGGTCGGGCGCGATAACCTGACCTGTATGCTGCACCGGTAAGGCGTTTGTGCAGTCTGGCTACACTATACACCGCGTCGTCAGGCATACCAAGTTCGGCATGTCGCACCGTTACATTTTCAACACCGGACATCGGCCAAATCCGACATTGCGCCATCGGCTTCACATGCCTGTCATGTGCGGCCGATGCGGTGTGATTTCAAGTCCGGCCAGATCCGTCCGATGTCGATGTCAGCCCGGCGCGCGCGGGTCGGTGCCCACGTGCGCGTACTGCCGCAGTGCCTCGTCGGCGCGCTCGTTCAGCTCGCGGATGCGGGCGCGCACGGCGTCCACGGGAATCTGCCCGTCCTCCTCCTGCTTGCGGCGCATGGCCAGCAGGTCCGAGGCGATGCTGATGGCCGCCATCACGGCCACGCGCTCCACGCCCTTGGCGGAGACGTTGCCCTTGAGCTTGTTCATCTGGTTGTCCACCAGCGCCACCGCCTCCAGCAGCGCGGCTTCGTTGTCTGGCGCGATGGCGAAGCGGTAGGGCTGCCCCGCGATGTTCACTTCGACTTGCTTATTGCTCATGCGTGTTCTCCGGGGGCGGGGTGCGCGCCGCTGGCATCGGGGTCCGAGCCGGTGGCCGGGGCGCCTTCGCCCAGCAGGTCGAGCTGGCGCGCATCGCTGGCCGTGGGCAGCTTGTCCAGAATCGACTGGATGCGCAGCTGGGCTTCCTCGATCTTGATATTGAGCAGTTCGCGGTCGGCCGCCATGGATTCGCGGTCCGTGCGCAACTGGCTCGCCTCGGCCCGCAGGCGGTCGATCTCCGCGCGCAGCCGCTGGTTTTCCGCCGCCAGGGTGTCTGCGTGATGCAGCACGCGCCCGATCTTGGCGGCCAGTTGTTCGAGTTCGTTGAGCATAGTGCCTGTCTGTCCGATGGAATGTGGGTCAGGTTTCGGGATTCTAGCCGATGCCGGATCGGCCACGTCGTCAACGAGACGTTTCTGACTGCAGCGTCGCCAGGAAGTTGCATCGATCGTCACGCAACGTGCGGGTAACCGGCCCCGGAGTGGACGGTTCCGCACCACGTCCGCCAGATTGACGGCCCCGGTGAAACTGCCTACACTCGCGCACGTTCCAGGTGCTCGCGACCCTGCCCACAGGGCCGCAGTTCAACGGGAAACAGGGAGTCCGGGGCGCGCCGCGCGCTGGGCCAACCTGTGCTGCCCCCGCAACGGTAAGCGACCGCGCACGCGCCATGCGCCGCGCAAGGGCCTGCCAGCATGCCACTGATCCACCCCGACATTTGACGGGGATCCAGCGATCGGGAAGGCGGCCGGCCTGATGTCGTCAGCCCGGATACCGGCCTGAACGCGGGCGCACCGCTCCACAGCGGCGCGCCACTTCGCCACAAGGCCCGCGGGGACGGGCCCGGCCGTACTTCCATCCATCCAGCAACATGCGTTCCTCGCTCCACAGGCAGACCGCCGCGACCCAGCCGCCGGTCCGCCCGCGCGTGCCCGCCATCCTGGCGGCCATCGCCGCCTTCGTGCCCGCCCTTGTACCCGCTTTCTACCCCGCCATGGTCCACGCGCAAGCCGCGCCGGATGCCAGCGGCGCCGCCCCCGGCCAGACGCTCGCGCCGGTGGTCGTCACCGCCTCGCGCACCGCGCAGGCCGTGACCGAGGCGCTGCCGCACACCACGGTGGTCACTCAGGAAGACATCGTCAACACCCAAGCGCCGGACCTGCGCTCGCTGCTGCGCGGCCAGGCGGGCGTGGAGTTCGCCACCACGGGCGGCATGGGCGCCAACACCACGCTGTTCATGCGCGGCGCCAATTCCAACCAGGTGCTGATCCTGGTGGATGGCGTGCGCATCGCCGGTGCCAGCGGCGGCACCGCGCAGCTCAGCAATATCCTGCCGGACCAGATCGACCATATCGAGGTGGTGCGCGGCAACGTCTCGGCCCTGTACGGCTCCGACGCCATCGGCGGCGTGGTGCAGATCTTCACCAAGAGCGGCGCCGGCCAGGCCCCGGCGGCTAACGCTTCGGTGGAGTACGGCAGCAACAATACGCGCCAGGGCACCGTCGGCTATGGCGGGCAGGTGGGCGATACCTCGTTCAACGTCACCGGCTCGATGTTCAAGACCGACGGCTATTCGTCGATCGACGCCGCGAAATGGAATCGCGACAACCCCACGCGCGCCCGGCAGGGCATCGGCCCGAATCCGGCCGACAACCCGTACGAGAACAAGAGCGTCTCCGGCCAGGTGAAGCACAAGTTCAGCCAGGACTGGGACGCCGGCGTGGCCGCGTACTACTCCAACAGCCAGTTGTCGTACGACAGCACCAGCGGCAAGCCGACCGACGACCTGCGCATGGATAGCGAGCTGTACACGCTGTCCGCCTTCGTCAACGGCAAGCTGCTGCCCGACTGGCGCACCCATTTCAAGGTCGCCCAGAGCGAGGACCGCGCCGAAACCACCAAGAACGGCCTGTTCGACAGCCTGTTCAGCACGCGCTCGCGCCAGTTCAACTGGCAGAACGAGTACGCGCTGACGCCTGACCACACGCTGCTGTTCGGGACCGACTACCTCCAGCAGGAACTGTCGTCCAGCGCCTACAACGCGCCCATCCGCAATGTGTTCTCGGTTTACGGCGGCTACGAAGGCAAGATCGGCCGCCACCAGCTGCAGCTGAACGCGCGCAACGACCATTATTCGGACTTCGGCAACCAGGGCAGCTTCTTCGCCGGCTATGGCTTCCACCTGACCCAGGCGGTCAAGCTGATCGCCAACGTCAGCAACGCCTTCCGCGCGCCGACCTTCAACGAACTCTATTACCCGAACTTCGGCCAGCCGAACCTCCAGCCCGAGCGCGCGAAGTCGGCCGAGCTGGGCGTGCAGGTGGAGACTGCCGCCACCGGGTTGCTGCGCGTGACCGCGTTCGAGACCCGCTACAACGACCTGATCGTCTCCACGCAGCAGGCCAACGGGCTGTTCCTGGCGCAGAACGTCAACAAGGCCAAGGTGCAGGGGGTGGAGGCGTCCTGGCGCGCCAACCTGCTCGGCACCGATGTCGGCGCCAGCGTGACCTTCCAGAATCCGGTCGATGAGACCAACGGCACCCAGTTGCTGCGCCGCGCGCGCCGCCATGCGTCGTTCGATGTGGGCCGGAATTTCGGCGATTTCCGATTCGGGGGCGAGTGGCTGGTGTCGTCGTCGCGGATGGACAACGGCTCGCGCCGGCTGGGCGGATACGGTATCTTGAACCTCACCGCCCGCTACAACATCGACAAGCAATGGTACGTCGCCGCCCGCGTGGAAAACCTGTTCGACAAGAACTACCAGCTCGCCTATCCGTACGCCACGCAGGGCCGGGCGGGGTTCGTCACGCTGGGATGGCGCCAGAAATGAGGCCCGGCAAGGCGCCGCGCCCGGGCGGGGTCCGCCATGGCTGAGGCGCGCCGCGCGCTAGCCGTCTGGCTGGTCCTCGCCCTGGCGGGGCTGGCCGTGTTCGGCCTGTCGCTCGCGCTGGGCAGCGTATCGCTCGATGCCTCGCAGCTCTGGCAGGCCCTGACCGCCACCGATGCCGGCATGGCCGGGGCGATTGTCAGGGAATTGCGACTCCCCCGTGCCGTCGCCGCGTTCGCGTGCGGCGGCCTGCTGGCGCTCTCTGGCGCGCTGATGCAGGTGCTGCTGCGCAACCCGCTGGCCGAGCCCTATGTATTAGGCGTCTCGGGCGGCGCCGCCACCGGCGCGTTACTGGCGATGCTGCTGATGCTGCCGCTGTGGACCGTGCAGGCCGGCGCCGCCGGCGGGGCGCTGCTGTCGATGGTGCTGGTGGCTTCGCTGGCGCGCCGGGACCTGCTGCACCCGCGCGTGCAGGGCGGCCACCACGAGGCGGGCGCCCGCCTGCTGCTGACCGGCGTGATCCTGGCCGCCGGCTGGGGCGCGCTGATCACGCTGATCCTGGCCATCGCGCCGGAATCGCGGCTGCGCGGCATGCTGTTCTGGCTGACGGGCGACCTCGGCGGCACCGCCAGCTACGGCGCCGCGCTGGCCACGCTGGCCGTGGCGCTGGCGCTGGCCATGCCGATGGCCCGCTCGCTCAACGTGATGCTGCTCGGCGAGACCGTGGCGCAATCGCTGGGCGTGCAGGTGGGCCGGGTACGGCTGGCCACCTTCCTGATCGCCTCGTTCGCCATCGCGGCGGCGATCACCACGGCGGGGTCGATCGGCTTCGTCGGCCTGGTCGTGCCGCATATGGTGCGGCTGGCCTGGGGCAACGACCAGCGGCTGCTGCTGCCGGCCTCGGTGCTGCTGGGCGGCACATTGCTGATGGCGGCGGATCTGATCGCCCGTACCGTGATCGCCCCGACCCAACTGCCGGTGGGCGTGATTACCGCGCTGCTCGGCGTGCCGACCTTCCTTTATCTGTTGCTGCGGAGGCCGCGATGAACCATTGGTCTACGCCGCTCGCGCCTTGTCCCAGCCTGCACCTGCGCGATGTCGCCCTGCGCACCGGGTCGCGCGTGCTGGTGGAGCATCTGTCGATGGCCATCGCGCCGGGCGAGTTCTGGTGCGTGGTCGGCCCCAATGGCGTGGGCAAGTCCACGCTGATGGACGTGCTGGCCGGCCTGCGCGCGCCCGAGGGCGGCGAGGTCTGCATCGACGACATCCCGGTCACCCGCGCCGCGCCAGCCGCGCTCGCCCGCCAGCGCGCCTACCTGCCGCAGGCCGTGCACGACACCTTCTCGATGGCCGTGCAGGACGCCGTGCGCGTGGGACGTCATCCGCACATGAGCGGCTGGGGCTGGGGCCAGGGCGACGATGACCGCGTGGTGCGCGACGTCATGACCGAACTCGACCTCGACGCCCTGACCACGCGCGATGTCCTCACGCTCTCCGGCGGCGAGCGCCAGCGCGTGTCGCTGGCCGCCGCCATGGCCCAGCAGGCGCCGCTGCTGCTGCTCGACGAGCCGGTGGCCCACCTCGACCTGCGCCACCAGATCCTCGTGCTGGAACTGCTGCGCCGCCTGACCACGGCAGGCCGCCACGCGGCCGTCGTGATCCTGCACGATCTCAACCTGGCGCGCCGCTACGCCACGCATGCGCTGCTGATGTCCGAAGACGGTCAGGCGCTGCACGGCTCCGCGCCGGAAGTCCTCACCCCCGCGCAGTGCTCCCGCGCGCTGCGCACCCCCATCGTCAGCGTCAGCGACGGCCTCCATACGGCGCTGATTCCCGATGGGATGACTGGAAATTCGTAAATGAGCGATATCGACAACAACCCGCCGGACACCCCGGAAACGCCCGACACCCCAGACGATGCCGGCCGCGACGCCCGCCACAAGGCCCGCATGGCGCGCAAGAAGGAAGTGGTGGACGCCAAGATCTCCGCCGCGCAGACCGAGCGCGGCGTGATCGTGATCACCACCGGCAACGGCAAGGGCAAGTCCAGCTCGGGTTTCGGCATGGTCGTGCGCGCGATGGGCCACGGCATGCGCACGGGCGTGGTGCAGTTCATCAAGGGCGCCATCCCGAGCGGCGAGGAGATGTTCCTCCAGCGTTTTCCGGAAGCCTGCGAGTTCCACGTGATGGGCGAGGGCTACACCTGGGAGACCCAGGACCGCGCGCGCGACGTGGCCAAGGCCGAGGCCGCCTGGGAAATCGCCCGGCGCATGCTGCAGGATCCGGCCATCGGGCTGGTCCTGTTCGATGAACTGAATATCGCGCTGAAGCTGCACTACCTCGACGTGGAGCAGGTCATTGCCGACCTGCGCGCCCGTCCGCCGATGCAGCACGTGGTCATTACCGGCCGCGGCGCGCCGCCGGCGCTGGTCGAGGCCGCCGACACCGTGACCGAGATGACCCCGGTCAAGCACGCGTTCCAGCAGGGCATCAAGGCCCAGCGCGGCGTAGAAATGTAAAGACACTGCGGAAATGACGATGTCCACCTTCACCGACACCCCCCTGCAACTTCCCCCGATCGCCCCGCTCGATGACTCGCTGCGTGCCGCGCTCCAGGCCGCCATCGACGACAAGACCAAGCCGCCCGGCTCGCTGGGCCGGCTGGAGTCGCTGGCGATGCAGATCGGCCTGATCCGGGGCGAGACCCAGCCGGTGCTGACCCGCCCGACCATCATCGTGTTTGCCGGCGATCATGGCGTGGCCGATGCCGGCGTGAGCGCTTTCCCGCCCGAAGTCACGGCCCAGATGGTGCTGAACTTCCTCGGCGGCGGCGCGGCGATCAATGTCTTCACGCGCCAGCACGGCATGGTGCTGGAAGTGGTGGATGCCGGCGTGCGCGCGCCGCTGCCGGCCGCGCCGGGTCTGGTCAACTGCCGCGTGGCGGACGGCACGCGCAATTTCGTCGAGGAAGCCGCGATGACGCCGGCGCAGGCTGGCGCGGCCATCCAGGCCGGCATGGCGCGCGTGCTGCGCCATGCGGAGCAGGGCACCAATGTGATCGGTTTCGGCGAGATGGGTATCGCCAACACCTCCGCCGCCGCCTGCCTGATGAGCCGGCTGACCGGCCTGCCGCTGGCCGACTGCGCCGGGCGCGGCACCGGGCTGGACGACGCCGGCGTGGCCCGCAAGCGCGAGATCCTCGAGCGCGCGCTGGCCCGCCACGCCGAGGTCACCGCGCCGCTGGACGTGCTGGCCACCTTCGGCGGCTTCGAGATCGCGGCGATGACCGGCGCCTACCTGGCCGCCGCCGCCTGCCGCATGGTGATTCTGGTCGATGGCTTCATCGCCTCCGCCGCGCTGCTGGTGGCGGCACGGATCGACCCGACCGTGCTCCAGTACTGCGTGTTCTCGCATTGTTCCGATGAGCGCGGCCACAAGGCCCTGCTGGCCGAGTTCGGCGCCGAACCGCTGCTGGCCCTGAACCTGCGCCTGGGCGAAGGCACCGGTGCGGCGCTGGCGTGGCCGCTGGTGGCGTCGGCGGCGGCGTTCCTTAAGGAAATGGCGACGTTCAGCGGTGCCGGCGTGAGCCCCGGCGCGGCCTGATCGGAATCCGGAAAACCCGACCATGGCCGACGAACTGCGCTTCTTCCTGACCGCCCTCGGCTACTTCACGCGCGTGCCGTTGCCGCAGCGGCTGGCCGGCTGGGTCGGCTTCCAGCCGCACTACCTCAACGCGGCGGCGCGCTACTTTCCGCTGGTGGGTCTGCTGGTGGGCGTGGCCGGCGCGCTGGTCACCTGGGGCGCGCTGGCGTTGTGGAGCGCGCCCGTGGCGGTGGCGCTGGGCATGATCGCCACGCTGCTGCTGACCGGCGCGTTCCATGAGGATGGTCTGGCCGATTGCGTGGATGCCTTCGGCGGCGGCTATCGGCGCGAGGACGTGCTGGCCATCATGCACGACTCGCGCGTGGGCGCCTTCGGGGCCATCGCCATCGTCATGGCGCTGCTGCTCAAGTGGCAATTGCTGCTGGCCACGGGCGAGGCGGGCGGGCTGGCCGTGCTGCTGGCGGTGCTGGTGGCCGGCCATGGCGCGAGCCGGGCGATGGCCATCTCCTTCCTCGCCACGCACGACTATGTGCGCGCGGAGGGCAAGGCCAAGCCGGTGGCGCAGCGGCTGGCCGGGGCCGGGTTGCTGTTCGCGCTGGTCTGCGGCGTGGCGCCGCTGGCGCTGCTCGGGCCGACATTCGCGGGCGTGGCCATCGTCGTGCTGGTTGTCGTGCGCGCGGCGCTGGGCGCGTACTTCGTGCGCCGGCTGGGCGGCTATACCGGCGATTGCCTCGGCATGGCGCAGCAATGCGGCGAACTGTCGATCTACCTCGTGGCGGCCGCATGGACGTGGTCCTGATCCGCCACGCCCGGCCGGAAGTGGCGCCGGGCATCTGCTACGGCGCGCTGGACCTCGCGCTGGCGCTGCCCGTCTCACCGCCCGCCGAGCAGATCGTCGCCACGCTGGACGGTCTGCGGCCGGACCGCATCCTGACGAGCCCGGCGGCCCGCGCGCGCGACACGGCGTCGGCCTTGTCCCACGGCATCGACACCCGCATCCATCCGGAAATCGAACCGCGCCTGCGGGAGCTGGACTTCGGCCAGTGGGAAGGGCGGGAGTGGGCGACCATCGACCGCGCCGATCTCGATCACTGGGCGGCCAACCTGATGGCGGCGCGTCCGCACGGCGGCGAGAGCGCCGCGCAGGTCATGGCGCGCGTGGTGGACTGGGCCGGATCGCTGCCGGCCGACGCCGGGGGCTGCCTCTGGGTGGTGACCCACGCCGGCCCCATCCGCATGCTGGCTGCGCACTGGCTGGGCCTGCCGCTGGCGCGCACGCTGGGGTGGGAAATGGGCTTTGGGGCCACGTGCCGCTTCCATCTGGATGGTGCGGATGGCATGGGCGCACGGCTCGGCTGGTGGAACCGGCTGTCGAACTAGATCGAATTCGGTCGAACGAGTACGAATCTGAGTCAGGACGGCCGGCGCGAGCGCGCGATATCGAGATCCTTGCAGATCTCGGCCGCGCCCTGCACCACGCGCGGGCCGGCGCGGTTGACCAGGTCACCGTCGATGATGAACAGGTTGTTGCGCGCCACCGCCGTCACCGACTTCCATTTTTCCCACATCGAGAAATCCGCCAGCGGCTTGTCCGGCCGCGTGGCGCCGATGCCCGCCGTCATCATCGCCTCGGGGTTGCCGGCCACCACCGCTTCCACGGACACGGTCGGCACCAGCGGCGGCTCGTTCCCGAACAGGTTGCGCCCGCCGCACAGCGCCAGCATGTCGCTGACCATGTGCTGGCCGTTCAGCGTCATCAGCGGCTGCTGCCAGACCTGATAGAAGACCGTCACCGGCGGCCGGTTGGCGTAGGTCTTGCGCAGCGTCTCCACCTGCTGGCGGAAGTCCGCGGCGGCGCGCGTGGCCACCGGGCCGGTATCCATCAGCTTGCCGAGCTTCTCCAGGTTTTCCGGGATCGATTCGAGCTTGCGCGGCTCGCTGTAGAACAGCGGAAGGCCCAGCGCGCGCAGGCGGTCGGTCTGCTTCTGCGCGTTGCCGTGGCGCCAGACCACGATCAGGTCCGGCTTCAGCGCGGCAATCCGTTCGAGGTCCAGCGCCTTGTTGTCGCCCACGCGCGGCAGGTCGCGCGCCTGCGGCGGGTAGTCGCTGTAGGAGACCGTGCCGACGATGCGGTCGCCGCCGCCAGCGGCGTAGAGCAGCTCCGTTACATGCGGCGCCAGCGAGACGATGCGGCGCGCGGGCTGGGCCAGCGTCACGGTGTTGCCGGCATCGTCGATGACCGAAACGGCCGCGTGGGCGGTGGAGGTCAGGAGCGCGGCAAGCAGGGCCAGCGCGGCGGTGGACTTCGTCATGTCAGGGTGCGAGAGAGGAGGTGGCGTCGGCCAGCGCGCGGTCAAGCCGGCGCCAGCAGGGTTCGTCATCGGGCGGCAGGCCCAGGCGCAGGCTGGCGGGGCAGCCGCCGGCCGCATCGAACAGCCGGGTCCACACGCCTTGCTGCGCCAGCGCCGCGTGCAGGGCCGGCGCGCGGGCATCGGGGATCCAGCTGAACAGCGGCTGCGACACCGGGGCCAGCCCGTGCTCGCGCAGCAGCATGGCCAGCCGCTGGCCAGCGGCGGCGAGCCTGACGCGCGCGGCGTGCTGCCAATCGGCATCGGTGAGGGCATGCTGGGCGACGGCGCGCGCCGGTCCGGAGACGGTCCAGTGGCCGAGCTGATCGCCAAGTGCCGCGAGCAGGTCCGGCGCCGCGAACACGAAGCCGCAGCGCACGCCCGCCAGCCCGTAGAACTTGCCGAGCGAGCGCAGCACGACGAGGCCCGGCGCGGCGGCGTCCGCCACCAGCGACGGCGCGGCCAGCGCATCCATGAAGGCTTCGTCCACGACCAGCGTGCCGTGCCGGGCCGCCACTTGCCGATGCCAGTGGCGCAGCGTCTGCGCCGGCAGCAGCCGTGCGGTGGGGTTGTTCGGATTCACGACCACCAGATGGTCGAGGTCATCGGCCAGATCGACCCGGGCGAAATCGGCTTCATCGAGCGGCACGACCGTGTGCCCGGCCAGCGCGAACGCCGGGGCGTACTCGCTGTACCCGAGCGCGGCAATGCCCACCCGCCCGGGCCGCAGCAGGCGCGGTAGCGTGCGGATGGCCGCCTGCGAGCCGGCGACCGGCAACGCGTGCGCACCGCCGTAGGCGCGCGCGGCGATGTCCGCCAGGGCGTCGTCATCCTGCGGCAGCCGTTGCCAGACCTCGGCGGGCAGCGGCGGCACCGGGTAGCCGTCCGGATTGATGCCCGTGGACAGGTCGAGCCATTCGGCCACGGGCCGGCCATAACGGCGCGCGGCGGCGAGCAGGTTGCCGCCATGGCGGATCGGGGCGATGGCGGTCATGGGGCCATCCCCATCGTCATCGCCAGCGGCACGCTCAGCATCGCCAGCCCGAGCCAGAGCCACAGTGTGCGTTGCACCAGCCGCAGGCAGGCATCGACATGGGCCGCGCCGGGCCGCTCGCCCACGCCGAGGGGCGGCCGCTCCTCCCACTCGCCGTGATAGCGCGCGCCGCCACCGAGCGCCACGCCCACCGCGCCGGCGCCGGCCGCCATCACCGGACCCGCGTTGGGGCTGGACCACGCGGGCGCCTGCGTGCGCCAGCAGCGCAGCGCCTGCCCGGTAGCGCCGAGCAGCGCATAGGTCAGCGCGGTCAGCCGGGCGGGGATCAGGTTGAGGCCATCGTCGATCCGCGCGGCGGCCCAGCCGAAATGCAGCAGGCGCGGCGTGCGATAGCCCCACATCGCGTCGAGCGTATTGGCGAGCCGGAACACGATCGCCGCCGGGGCGCCGCCGATAAAGAACCAGAACAGCGCGCCGAAGATCGCATCGTTGCCGTTTTCCAGCGCCGATTCGCAGGCGGCACGGGCCAGCGCCTCGGCGTCGGCATCGGTGGTGTCGCGGGAGACGATGCGCGCGGTCAGCCGGCGGGCATCGACCAGGTCATGGCGCGCCAGCGCGGCGGCAATCGGCGCGATGTGCTGCGTCAGACTGCACGCGCCCAGCGCCGCGTAGAGCGCCACCGCGTGCAGCGCCCAGGCCAGCGCCGGGTGCGCCTGCTGCGCAAGCGCGACCAGCCCCCAGGCCAGTGCGGCCGGCACGAGCACCATCGTCGCCCAGGCCAGCAGTCCGGCGGTGCGTTGGCGTAGTGAGGAACATGCGGGGCGATTAAGACGCGCTTCCAGCGCGGCGGCCAGACGGCCGAAGCCGACCAGCGGATGCCAGCGGCGCGGCTCGCCCAGCCAGCGGTCCAGCAGCACGCCGGCGAGCGCGGCGGCCACGCAGGCCGCCCAGGACATCATCAACATGGTGGGAAGATCACGCGGGGTCGGCGCCCTTGACCGCAACCGGAATGCCGGCCACGAGCAGGCGCACGCGGTCTGCGGCGGCGGCCAGCTTCTGGTTCAGGCGGCCCAGTTCGTCCACGTAGAAACGGGTGATGGCGCCCGTGGGCACCACGCCGAAGCCGATCTCGTTGGAGACCAGGATCACGTGGCCCGGCAGCATCGGCAGCGCGGTGAGCAGCGCGTCGATTTCCTCGGTGAAGGCGGGCGGTGGGGTAATCACGCCGTACTCGGGGTAGGCGCGGTTCTCGTCGAAGATCAGGTTGTTGAGCCAGAGCGTGACGCAATCGACGAGGATGCAGCCGTCATGGCGCGCGTGCGCGTAAAGGGCGTCGGCTAGGTGTACCGGCTCCTCCACCAGCGCCCAGTCGGCCGGGCGGCGGGCGCGGTGCAGCGCGATGCGCAGCTCCATTTCCTCGTCGGCCGGCTCGGCGTCATGGCGCGCGGTGGCGATGTAGGTCACCGGGCCGCACGTCAGCGTGGCGTGGTCCGTGGCGAGCTGTTCGGCGAAATGGCTCTTGCCCGAGCGCGCCCCGCCCAGCACCAGCGTGAGCATGCGCGGGACCGCCGTGCCGGCCTGCGGCTGCGGCGCGGTCTCCGTCTCGGGCGTGCTGGCAACGGCGGCGCCGGCCGACGCGGGGTCGGCGGGTCCGGTGATGCCGAGTGACTTGGCGATGGCCTTGGTTTCCATCCGGCGTATTGTAGCGGCGGCATGCGGTGCCCGCACGCATGGAACTTGCAGGGCCACCGCGCGTGGCGCACCGGCCGGGCAACGACGCTGCGATAATCGCGCCATGCAATCGAAAACTATTTCCAGCGCTGCGCCGCTGGCCGGCGGGCGTGCCCTGCGCGGCACCCTGATGGTCCAGGGCACCACCTCCGATGCAGGCAAGAGCACCATCGTCGCCGGCCTGTGCCGCGTGCTGGCGCGCGCCGGTGCGGCGGTGGTGCCGTTCAAGCCGCAGAACATGGCGCTGAACAGCGCGGTGACCGTCGATGGCGGCGAGATCGGCCGCGCGCAGGCGTTGCAGGCGCAGGCGGCGGGGCTCGCCCCCCATACGGACATGAACCCGGTGCTGCTCAAGCCGAGCAGCGACATCGGCGCGCAGGTCATCATCCACGGCCGCGCGCGCATGGATCTGGACGCCCGCGCCTATCACGCCTACAAGCCGCAGGCGATGGCCGCCGTGCTGGAGAGTCACGACCGCCTGAAACAGGCGTACGAAGTGGTGCTGGTGGAGGGCGCCGGCAGCCCCGCCGAAATCAACCTGCGCGACCGCGACATCGCGAACATGGGGTTTGCCGAGCGGGTGGACTGCCCGGTGGTGCTGGTGGCCGATATCGACCGGGGCGGCGTGTTTGCCCATCTGGTGGGTACGCTCGATTGCCTGTCCGAGACCGAGCGCGCGCGCGTGACCGGTTTCATCATCAACCGCTTCCGGGGGGATATCCGCCTGCTGGAGCCGGGGCTCGACTGGCTGACCGCGCGCACCGGCAAGCCGGTGTTCGGCGTGCTGCCTTACCTGCACGGGCTGCACCTCGATGCCGAGGACGCGATCATCGACGCCCAGCCCGCCCGGGATGGCGACGACGTGCTGCGCGTGATCGTGCCGGTGCTGCCGCGCATCTCGAACCATACGGATTTCGACGCCCTGCGCGCCCATCCCGGCGTGGACCTGCGTTTCATCGGCCCGGGCATGCCGGTGCCGCCGGCGGACCTCGTGATCCTGCCCGGCAGCAAGAGCGTGCGCGCGGACCTGGCCTTCCTGCGCGCCAACGGCTGGGACCACGCGCTGGCGCGGCATCTGCGCTATGGCGGCAAACTGATCGGCATCTGCGGCGGCATGCAGATGCTGGGCCGGCGGATTCATGACCCGGACGGCCGTGAAGGCCCGGCCGGCAGCAGCGACGGCCTCGGCTGGCTCGACTTCGACACCACGCTGGCCCCGGAAAAGCAGTTGCGGCAGGTCGGCGGCCGGCTGGCGGGCGATGACGCGGCGCCGGTACGCGGCTACGAGATCCACCTCGGCGTGACCGAGGGGCCGGCGCTGGATCGGCCCGCTTTGTGGCTGGAAGACAACATTTCGGGCGATGGGGCCGGGCGGCCCGATGGCGCCCGTTCGGACGACGCTCAGGTGCTGGCGACCTACGTCCACGGCCTGTTCGACGACCCCGCCGCGTGCGGCGCGCTGTTGCGCTGGGCCGGTTTGCGGCACGCGGAGGGGGTGGACCTCGACGCGCTGCGGGAGGCATCGATCGACCGGCTGGCGGACACCATGGCCGCCCATCTCGACCTGGCTGCGTTGCTCGGACCGCTTTCAGGGCAGTCCTGACCATTCAGTCCGGGGCGCCGAGCCGGTAGACTATCGCAGCCATCGGTTCCTGGAGCTTTTCATGCCGGTAGTCGTGATCGCGAATCCCAAGGGCGGCGTGGGCAAGACCACGCTGGCCACCAATCTGGCGGGCTATTTCGCCCGCCACGGCCATGCCGTGATGCTGGGCGACACGGATCGCCAGCAGTCCTCGCGCGCCTGGCTGGGGCTGCGTCCGGCCGCCGCGCCGCCCATCCGCACCTGGGAAATCAATGGCGATCACATCGCCCGGCCACCCAAGGGCACCACCCACGTGGTGCTGGACACCCCGGCCGGCCTGCACGGCTGGCGCTTCGGCGATGTCATGAAGCTGGCGCACCGCGTGGTGGTGCCGCTGCAGCCGTCGATGTTCGACATCCTCGCCACCCAGGACTTCCTCACCAAGTTGGCCGATGAAAAGCGCGTGCGCCACGGCGAGGTAGCCGTCGGCGTGATCGGCATGCGCGTGGATATGCGCACGCGCGCGGCCGAGCAATTGCAACGATTTGTCGAAGGTCTTGGCTTGCCGGTGCTCGGCTACCTGCGCGATACGCAGAACTACGTGCAACTGGCCGCGCACGGGCTGACGCTGTGGGACGTGGCGCCGTCACGCGTGGCGCGGGATTGGGAGCAGTGGCAGCCGATTTTGCACTGGCTCGATGGGGGTTCGGCGATGCAGCCGGCCGCGCCTTCCCCTTCAGCCGCCTGAACTCCCGGTCAGCCGTCGCAGCAGCGCGTCCACATCGACCCACGTCACCCGGCGGATCGGCACCATCAGGTCGGTGCCGGGGAACGGGTCGTCGAAACTCGCCGATTCCTCGCCGCCCAGCGCCTGGTAGAACGCCCGCGCCTGGGCGTTGCCATCCAGCACATAGAGAAACAGGGGCTTGCCGGGCCATTCGTAGGCCACGCGCGCGGCGCAGTGCGTCATTAGCCGCTTGCCGAGGCCGAAGCCCTGGTAATCGGCCATCACATGGAGGTTGTCGAGGTAGATGCCGTAGCCCGGTTCGGCCAGCGGCATCAGGCAACTGAAGCCGGCCGGCTTGCCGTCCACGCGCAGGATGGTGACGATCAGCGGCGCCTCGGCGTCCTCCAGCATGCGCGCGCGCCAGGTGGCGAGGCGCTCGGCCGGGGCGTGGTCTTCGAGGTATTCGGTGGGAATCAGGCCGCCATAGGCGCGGCGCCAGCTGTCGGTGTGCAGCGCGGCCAGCAGGTCCGCGTCAGCGGCCGTGGCGGGGGCGAGTTCGATATCGGACATGGCAGGGCAGGTGTGGGCAGCGCACGACGGCAACGCCCCCGCACGATCACCGATCTTAACGTGCCACTGTTAGAATCGCGAATTCTTCGCATTTGCATTTGCGGGCTGCCCCACAGATGCCGAGCGATCGCCTCTGGTGTGGTGAATCGGCACGTTATTTAGTGACTGATGCGGCACTCTACAATCCCCAATCCGCCCCTGACACCATGGTCTCCGGCCGTCTTCGTACCGTCTTCCTCAAGCTCCATCTCTATATCGGCCTGACTTTCGGCCTGTTGTTCGTGCTGATGGGCCTGACCGGCACCATGATTGCGTGGCGCGAGGAACTGGACACCTGGCTCAACCCGGACCTGCTCGTGGCGTCCTCGTCGGCGCGGATTCCGGTGGGTGCGGCCACGGTGGAGACGGTGACCGCCAAGCTGATGGCCGACCCGCAGTACGGCAAGCCGAACCTGCTGATGCTGCCCACGCACGAGCACGGCGTGTTCACCGCCTATTACCCGCTCAAGGGGCCCGAGGCCGGGCTGGGGCGCTCCCGGCAGGTGATGATCGATCCGATCACGTTGACCGTGAAGGGTGAGCGGTTCTGGGGCATTCCGGGGCTGTCGCGCCAGCAACTGATGCCGACGCTGTTCCACCTGCATCGCTACCTGCTGAGCGGCGAGACCGGCAAGACCATCACCGGCGTGGGCGGCATGATGCTGCTGATCCTGGTGCTGGTGGGGATCGTGCTGTGGCTGCCGAAGCTGACGGCGCGCGGGCTGAAGCAGTCGGTGCGCATTGCGCACGGCGGCTCGTGGTCGCGCTTCACCTACACGCTGCACCGGGCGGGCGGCATCTTCGTGGCGCCGGTGCTGGCCACCATCGCGTTCTCGGGCTGGTACCTGAATTTGCCGAAGTGGGTCACGCCGATCATCAGTAGCGTGATGACGGTGAGCCCCAACGACAAGCCGCAGTCGGCCACGCCGCCGGCTGGCGTGCACGCGATCACCCCGGCCCAGGCCATGACGGCCGCCCAGCGCGAGTATCCGAACGCGCTGGTCACGCGCATCGGCCTGCCCCGCAAGCCGGGCGATTCCTATGAGATGCGCGTGCGCCAGCCCGGCGAAGTCCGTAACGACAGCGGCTCCACGCGCCTCTGGCTGGACGCTTACACGGGCCAGCGCCTCGGCGCCCGCGACCCGCTGGCTGCGGAAACGCCGTCCGGCGACACCCTCATCACCTGGCTGTACCCGCTGCACTCCGGCGAAGCCTTCGGCACCCCGGGCCGCGCCTTCATCACCGCCTTCGGCCTGATCCCCCTGATCTTCGCCATCACCGGCGTGCTGATCTGGTGGAAACGCCGCAGCGGCCACCGCCGCCATCTGGCGCGGGAACGGGAGAGGATGCTGCGGGCGGGGTGAGCGGGGGGTTAGTTCATCGAGACACTGCGCAGCGGCGTGACGAGGCCAGCAAGCTCTCGCTCGGCCAGTTGCGCCGCGGCCAGCAGGCTGTCCCAGTCGTCGGGCGGATTGCCGTTCGCCAGCATCTTCGCGAACACGCGGTACGCATCGGTCTTGCTTTCGTAGGCGCGCTTGGTGGTCTCGTCGTTGACCCAGCCAAACACGATGACCTTCTGCTGCGCGTTGAAGCGGTAGAACAGCCGGTACTGCTGGAAGAACCGCGCGCGGCACCAGTGCTTGTGCGTGTCGCCCAGCGTCCCCCCGAGCCGGTATTCGGCGTTCGACGGGTCGGACGGAATCCTGTTCATCATCAACTCGAAGATCGCCCTGAGCCGCTTCGCGGCGTTCTTCTGCCGATAGCCTTCCGGATCTTTTCTTGCCAGCCCCTCGACGGTGATGGTCAGCGACGTCAGTTGATCGATGAACAACGGATGGGCGTACAACCGCCACCCGTTGACGACCGGGGTCTCGGTTTGCGGCTCTGCCATCAGTCTTCGTCCGGCAGCGGGGCGTCGAGGTCGATCCCGATTTGACGCGTGAGTTCGTCGATCCGGGCCAGCAGATCCACGCTCAGCGCACGCAGGCGTTCCGGATGCTGGGCGATGTCGCGCTCCAGCAGGTCCAGGAAGGGGGCGAGTGCCGGGTCATGGGATACCGTCGCGCCCGTTGCTCGCTGCATGACGACTTCGCCACTTGGCCGCACCACGTAACGGATCTTGTCGCGGCGCTCAAGTTTCAACGCGCGCCGGATGACGTCGGGCACGGTGGTCTGGAATCGGTCGGTCAGCGACGATTCCGCCTCGACAACGGCCTCCTCGGGCGCGTGGTACACGAGCGGCATGGTGGAACTCCTCAACACAATGCCGTCATGGTAATGCAAGTGCATTACCTGAGCAATGCAAATGCATTACCGATGGGCCGAAAAAAAGCCCGCGCAGCGACGGGCTTTTTGCAGCGAGACGCTGAAACCTCAAATCTCGAGGTTATCGATCAACCGCGTCGCGCCCAGTTTGGCGGCGGTCAGCACGACCAGCGGTTCGCCGGCGGCGAATTCCTCGCGGGTGGGGGCTTGCAGGTTTTCGCGTTTGCGGATGGACACGTAGTCGGGCTTCCAGCCGCGCGCGGCCAGCTTGGTGACGGCATCGGCTTCCACCTGGAGCAGGTCGACCTTGTCGCCCGCGAGTACCGTATCCCGCACCTCATGGAGAGACTTATAGAGCATCGGTGCTTCGGCGCGCTCGGTCTCGGTCAGGTAGCGGTTGCGCGACGACAGCGCGAGCCCGTCCTCGGCGCGGATGGTTTCCGCCGGGATGATGTCGATCGGCAGCGCGAACTGCTTGACCATGCGGCGCACGATCATCAGCTGCTGGTAATCCTTCTTGCCGAACACGGCTACGCGCGGTTGGGCGCACGAGAACAGCTTCATCACCACCGTGCACACGCCCTTGAAGAAGCCGGGGCGGAACTCGCCTTCGAGGATGTCGCCCAGGTCGTGCGGCGGCTCCACGCGGTATTCCTGCGGCTCCGGGTACATGTCGCGCTCGGTGGGCGCGAACAGCACGTAGACGCCTTCCCTCTGCAGCTTTTCGATGTCGTCCTGCAGCGTGCGCGGGTACTTGTCGAAGTCCTCGTTCGGGCCGAACTGCAGCCGGTTGACGAAGATCGATGCCACCACCGGGTCGCCATGCTGGCGGGCCAGGCGCATCAGCGACAGGTGGCCTTCATGCAGGTTGCCCATGGTGGGGACAAACGCCGCGCGATTCTGCCCGCGCAACTGGTCCCGCAGCTCTTGGATAGAGGAAATGACTTTCATGTACGTGGTGTGCTGTCGTGGTAGGAGAGCGCCCGGGTGCGTGCCCGGGGTGCACCGGCTCTTGAAATCGCTGAAACGGGGGATGGCCGGTTGTCGGCGGATTGTAGAGCATCCGCGCCATTCGAAATGCCGCCTCGGCGGCTTGACCCGTGGGAATCAGGTCGGCGTGTACGTCAATCGCACATAAATTGGTGCGAACGGCTCGGCCTGCGTGATCTCGACGAGGGCCTCGCGGGACAGTTCCAGCATGGCGATGAAGTTCACCACCACCACCGGCACGCCCTTGCCGGAGCGGATGGCGTCGTCGAACAGTTCGGTGAACTCCATGAACCTGGAGTGCTGCAAACGCCGCAGGATCTGGCTCATGTGCTCGCGCACGGAGAGTTCCTCGCGCGAGATCTTGTGATGCTGGTTGAGCTTGGCGCGCCGGAGCACGTCAGCCCAGGCGGACTGCAGGTCAATCGTTTCCACGTCCGGGAAACGCGGCGACAGGCTCTGCTCGATATAGACCTGCGAGCGCAGGAAGTCGCGGCCGAGTTGCGGGACGGTGTCCAGCCGCTGCGCGGCCAGCTTCATCTGCTCGTATTCGAGCAGGCGGCGGACCAGTTCGGCGCGGGGATCCTCGGCTTCGTCGTCGCTGTCGGCCTTCTTCACCGGCAGCAGCATGCGCGACTTGATCTCGATCAGCATCGCGGCCATCAGCAGGTATTCGGCAGCCAGCTCGAGGTTGGTCTTGCGGATCTGCTCGATGTACAGAAGATACTGACGCGTCACCTGGGACATCGGAATGTCCAGCACGTTGAAGTTCTGCCTGCGGATCAGGTACAGCAAGAGGTCCAGCGGCCCTTCGAATGCTTCCAGGAAGATCTCGAGCGCGTCGGGCGGGATGTAGAGGTCCTGCGGCAGCTTGAACAGCGGCTCGCCGTACAGGCGCGCGAAGGCCATGCCGTCGACCATGTCGCCGGGGCTGGTCGAGGCCGCACCGCCGGCAGGGGCCACGGTTGGCAGCTCCACGGGCAGCGTCAGCTTTTCCTGCGCGTCTTTCTCGCTCGGATGCATCCGGGTCAGGTCGGGTTCGGGATCGGGCGGGCCGGGATCGGGCTCAATCGGGCTTAGTTGCCCGACGAGTACACGTACGGCTTCTGGGCCACGCGCGAGTCGTTGGCGCGGGCGCGTTCCTCGAGGTCGATCGGGGTCTTGTCCCACAGCAGGGCGCGGCCTTCACGCTGCTCGGCTTCAAGGGCAGGGCGTTCCTGCTTCAGCGTCTTGATGAACTGGGTGATTTCCGATTCGTACATGGCCATGATGAAACTCGCCGCCCGGTGGCGGAGTGGGGGAATAGTGGGGCACGATTTTACCGTATCGGCGACCGGGCAAGGAGGAATCGGCGGACGATGTCTGGGGCGCGAACCGGGAAGCGGCCCCGGGCGCCGGTTTCCGGTGTAATTTGACGCGATTCCGGCGTCGGACGCGGGGCCGGGTGTGGTCAAATAGCGACTTTGCCGGATCGACACGGACGGATGAGGATCGACTTGGGTCACGTGGCCACAAGGAGCGCCGCAAGCCGGGCGTTGCAATGCCCCCCACAGCCCCCCCAAGCCGGGGACGGTTGCCGCGCGCGCCTGCGCCGGGCAGGGCTGGCCCTGATGCTCGGGCTGGCCGGGCTGCTGATCCAGCTGCTGGCGTCCGAGGCGCTGGCCGCCCGCGCTGCCTACAAGGTGGAGATCGAGGCCCCCAAGGTCCTCAAGGACATCCTCGAGGAACACCTCGACCTCGCGCGCTACACCACCCGCACCGACATTTCCGAAGACCAGTTCGCCTACATGGTGGAAACTGTGGGCGAGCAGGTGCGCCAGTTCGCCTCCACCGAGGGCTGGTTCGATCCCGAAACCAAGGCCACCGTGACCGGCGAGGGCGACAGCCGCGTGGTCCATATCAGCGTGGACGCCGGTGCGCGCACGCTGATCCGGCGCGTGGACCTGGAGGTGACCGGCCCGGCCGCCACGCAGAACCCGCAGCAGGTGAACGAGATGCGCGCCAAGTGGGGCCTGCCCGTGGGCGACCCGTTCCGCCAGGCAGACTGGGACAAGGCCAAGGAAGACGCGCTGGTCGCCCTGCAAAGCCATACCTACTATGGCGCGAAGCAGACGGCGTCGCGCGCGCGGGTGGAGCCGGACGAGCATGCCGCCGATTTGTCGGCGCGCTTCGAGAGCGGGCCGGCCTACGTGCTCGGGCCGCTCGAGGTGGAGGGCACGCGCCGCTATCCCGAACAGATCGTCCGCAACGTGAACCCGCTCCGCGAGGGCGAGCCATACCGCGTAGAGCGGCTGCTGGAGTTGCAGCGGGCGATCCAGAACCAGCCGTACTTCTCCAATGTGCAGGTGGATCTGGCCGAGCCGACGCCGGCCGAATCGGCCGAGGCCGCCGCGAAGGACGAGACCGTGGTGGCGCCCGTGAAGGTGCGCGTGCGGGAATATCCGACGCACCGCGTCAGTTCCGGTGTCGGCTTCACCACCGATACCGGCGCGCAGGTGGAAGGCCGCTACTCGTACTACAACCTGTTCAACCGCGCGTGGGTGCTCGACACCCAGGCGCGCATCGAGCAGAAGCGCCAGTACGGCTTTATCGAGGCGGCCATGCCGCCGGACTCGCATACCTACCGCAACAGCATCTACAGCAGCTACGAGCGCACGATCGACATCGAGAGTACCGACCTGACCAGCTGGCGCGCCGGCCTCAAGCGCTCGCGCTCGCGCGAGAAGTACGACACCACCGTGTCGCTCGATTTCTACTACGACAACCTCGTGCCGTTCGGCCAGCCGGAGCAGATCTCGAAGGCGCTCGTGCCGGCCTTCGCCTGGACCCGCCGCGACGTGGACAACCCCGTGTTCCCGCGCCGGGGCAACGTCATCAGCACGCAGATCGGGGTGGCGGCCAAGAATATCCTGAGCGATGCCACCTTCCTGCGCATGTATGGCCGGATTCGCCAGTACGTGCCAGTGGGCAACCGCGACCTGTTCATCGCCCGGCTGGAACTGGGTGCCAATATGACCTCGGCCGATCCGGCGCTGATTCCGGCCTCGCTGCGCTTCCGCGCGGGCGGTACCGATTCCATCCGCGGCTACAGCTACCAGTCGATCGGCACGCCGAACGGCGCCAGCGTGCTGCCGGCGCGCTTCCTGGGCACCGGCAGCCTGGAATACCAGTACTGGTTCAAGCCCGAATGGGGCGTGGCGGCGTTCTGGGACATGGGCACGGCCACCAACGACCTGCACGGCGTGAAGCTCTATCACGGCGTGGGCGTGGGCGCGCGCTGGCGCAGTCCGGTGGGCCCGGTGCAGCTGGACATCGCCTATGGCATCCAGCAGAACCAGTTCCGGCCGCATATCTCGCTTGGGGTGGCGTTCTGATGCATATGGACATGCCACCCGTGCCCCGCCGCAATGAAGATGAACCGCGCGCGCCGCGCCCCCCCCGTCCAATACGCCGCCGCGTCTGGCGAGTGCTCGGCTGGACGCTGGCCGTACTGCTGGCGCTGCTGATCGCCGCCATCGCCACCGCCGTGGTGGCGCTGCGCACCGAGGCCGGCACGCGCCAGCTCTGGACGCTGGCCACGCGCTTCTCCGCCGGCATGCTGGCCGGCACGTTCGAGGGCGGCACGGTCGTCAGCGGCCTGCGGCTGCGCGATGTGGTCTACGCCAGCGGCGACACGCGCGTCAGCATCGACAAGATCGATAGCCGCTGGAGTGCGACGTGGTCGCCGGCGCGCCTGCATGTGGAATGGCTGCGCCTGGGCAAGATCGACGTGCGCCTGCCGCCGTCCGCGCCCACGCCGGACACCGGGCCGGCGCAGATGCCCAAGTCGCTGGAGTTGCCGCTGGCCATCGACGTCGACACGCTGACGATTGCCGAACTGTCGCTGCTGCAGGGCCCGCCCGCAACGGCCACGCCGCAGGTGTTTTCCGATCTTGCCGGCGCGCTCCATTCCGATGGCATGCGTCACCGCGTGGTGGTGGACAAGCTCGTCACGCCGTACGGCAAGCTGCAGGCCAACGCCCAGATTGCCGGGCAGGCGCCGTTCGCGCTCTCCGCCGAGGCGCTGCTGGAGGGCCATTGGCAGGACGAATCGTTCGCCGTATCGGCCACGGCCAACGGCGCGCTGGACGCCCTGCGCGCCGAGGCGGAAGCCACCGGCGACCGCATCCGCGCGCGGGCCGGCATCGACGTGACGCCGTTCGGCAAGGTGCCGTTCACCCACCTGCTGATCGATGGGGACCGGATCAACCCGCGCCTGTTCAGCCCCACGGCGCCGCAGGCCAACCTGACCGTGCATGCCGAGCTGCGCCCCGTGGAAGCGGTGGCACCGCCGCCGCAGATCGCCCAGCCGGCGCCGGGGCAGTCCACGGCGAGTGCGGTGGCGGCGGCTTCGGCGGCATCGGCCTCCGCGCCGGTGCCACAGCCGGCGCCGCGCACGCGCAACCCGCTGGCCGTGGCTGGCGAGGTCACCGTGCGCAACCTCGATCCCGGCCCCATCGACAAGGAACGGCTGCCGGTGCACAGCGTGCGGGCGCGCGTGGAGGTCAGCGAGATGGCCCAGACGCTGCGCGACCTGCGCATCGCGCTGCCGGGCAAGGCCGAGATCGTCGGGCAGGGTGCGCTGCACGACGGACGCGGCGGCTTCGACCTCGACGTGCACCGGCTCAACGCGGCCGATCTGTATACAACGCTGGTGCCGACCAATCTCTCCGGGCCGGTGATCCTGCGGCTGGAGCCGGGCCGCCAGAGCGTGGCGCTGGACCTGGCCGGCGGCGAACTGAAGCTGTTTGCCGATGCGCGCGTGGACGAAGACGCCGTGACGCTGTCCGCGCTGCGCGCCGGGCTGGGCGCCGGCACGCTGACCGCCGAGGGCAAGCTCGGCCTCAAGGACACCCAGCCGTTCAGCTTCAAGGGCAAGCTGGCCAATTTCGATCCGGCGCGGCTGGCCAAGGTGGCGCCGGGCCGCATCAATGCCGATTTCTCGACCACGGGCTCGCTGGCCAAGGTGCTCAGGGTGGCGCTCGATTTCGGTCTGCACGAGAGCGAGTACGCCGGGCTGCCGATGACCGGCACCGGCAAGATCCGGCTTGAGGGCGGGCGGCTGCTGCCCAGCGAGGCGTCCCTGCTGATGGCCGGCAATCAGGTCAACCTGCGCGGCAGCTTCGGCGCGCGCGGCGACCGGCTCAAGGTCAATGTCGATGCCCCGCAACTGGAGCGCCTCAAGTTCGGCGTGGCCGGGCGCGCCAAGCTGGACGCCGAGGTCACCGGCACGCTCAAGCGTCCCGAGGTGGTGGGCGACTACAGCGCGCAGGCGCTGGTGATCGGCCCGCACAAGGTGGCCAGCGCCAGCGGGCATGCCGAACTGCGCGGCGGCCTGGACGGCACCGTGTCCGTGCAACTCGCCGCGCGCGACTATCAGGGGCCGCAGGCCACCGTCCATACGCTCGATGCCAACCTGAGCGGCACGCAGGGCAATCACACCTTCGACGCCAAGGCGGCCGGCACGGTGAACCGCCAGCCGATGCAGCTGACGCTGGCTGGCCAGGGCGCGTGGCAAGGTGACAAGGGCTGGAACGGCACCATCCGCACGCTCGACTTGCGCGGCACGACCATCGTGCGGCTGGCGGCGCCGACGCAGCTGCTGGTGGCGGACCAGCACATCCGGCTCGGGCAGGCGCGGCTGTTGTTCGAGCGCGCCACGGCCAACATCGACGGATTCGAGTTCGACCATGGCCGCATCCGCACGCAGGGCAATCTCGATGGGGTCGAGGTGGCCAATATCTTGAAACTGATGCAAACGCTGACCGGGGAGCCGCCGCCGCTGCGCTCGGACCTCGTGCTGGACGGCCGCTGGAACCTGAACCTGGCCGAGACGGCGACCGGGTTTGCCGAGATCCGCCGGCGCAGTGGCGACGCCTCGATCAGCGCCGGGCGGGGCTGGACCACGCTGGGGCTGGGCGAGACCGCGCTGCGCGCCGAGTTCGTTGGCAACCGGGTCACGTTGCGCGGCGGCACCACGGCGGCACGGATCGGCAAGATCGACGTCGATGCGTCGGCAGGGCTGGTGCAGGAGCAGGGGCTGCTGACGGTGGGGCCGGCTTCGACGCTGGCCGGCACAGTGTCGGCGGACATCCCCCGGTTGAAGTCGCTGGAATCCCTGACCGGCCCGCAGTACGCGTTCGAGGGCAAGCTGGCCGCCGCGATGCGGCTCGGCGGCACGGTCGGCAATCCGCTGCTGACCGGCACCCTGGACGGCAGCGAGATCGCCGTGACGCTGTATGACCAGGGTATCCGCCTGACCGACGGCGTGGTCCATATCGTGCTCGACCAGAACACGGTGGAAATGAAGGAAGTGCGATTCCGGGGCGGAGACGGCACGCTGGTGGCTACCGGCAACGTCAAGCTGGGCGAGACCGACCCGAACCTCACCGCCAAGATCGTGGCCGACAAGCTCCAGCTATTTGCCAGCCCCGAGCGCACGCTGATCGTCTCGGGCGAGGCCGGCATCGCCAACGAGAACAAACAGATTGCGATACGCGGCAAGTTCCGCGTCGATCGTGGCCTGTTCGACCTGCCCAAGTCCGGCGCGCCGGTGCTCGGCGACGACGTGGTGGTGGTGCGCCGCAGCGACCAGCGCGAACTCAAGACCGCCGCCACGCCGGTGGTGCCCGAGTCCCAGCCGGCAAGCCGCTTCAGCCCGCTGATCGACGTCACCGTGGATCTGGGCGACGACTTCCGCTTCCGGGGCGCCGGCGCGGACATCAAGCTCGCGGGCCAGCTCGGCGTGAAGAGCGAGCCGCTGGCGCCGATGCGCGCCACGGGAACGGTGCGCGTGGTGGATGGCACGTACGAGGCGTTCGGCCGCAAGCTCAACATCGAGCGCGGCATCATCAACTTCAACGGGCCGATCGACAATCCGAACATCAACATCCGCGCCATGCGCCGCAACCAGGAGGTGGAGGCGGGCGTGGAGGTTACCGGCACGGTGCGGATTCCGCGCGTGCGGCTGGTGTCGGAGCCGAATGTGCCGGAGGAAGACAAGCTGTCTTGGCTGATGTTCGGCTACGGCGCGGAGAGCGCCGGGGCGGGCCAGCAGCGGCAGTTGAGCGGCGGCGCGCTCGGTGGCGCGGCGCTGGGCATGATCGGCGGCCGGGCGGGGAAGGGCATCGTCTCGCACCTCGGCATCGACGAATTCTCGATCGGGCCGTCCACGGCGGGCCTGAACGACCAGCAGGTGGTCAGCGTCGGCAAGGCCGTGACCGAGCAGATCTCCGTGGGCTACGAGCAGAGCCTGACGTCGGCGTCGAACGTGGTGAAGCTGACCTGGGCGTTCTCGCGCCGCTGGTCGCTGATTGCCAAGGGCGGGTCGATCAACGGGCTGTCGGTGCTTTTCAACCGCCGCTTCAATAACTGGAGTAGCCTGTTTGCCGCCGAACCACCGCGCCGGTCCACGGCTGCCGACGCTGGCACCGCGTCGGCCAGCGAGCCGGCCGGCGACCCTGTGGAAGCCATCAAGCGATAACCACCATGACCTTCACTTACGCGTCGCGCAGACGCCTTGCCACCATGGGACTGATTGCCTCCTTGCTTGCGCTGGTCGGCTGCGACCAGCAGAAAGTGGACGAAGCGATGAAAAAGGCCGGCAACGTGGCCCGCGACACGTGGAACAGCGTGAAGCCGGACAGCCAGCTATTCAAGGGCATCGAGATCGGCAAATCGACCGAGGATGACGTGCGCCGCCAGGCCGGCAAGCCCGAGATCGTGTGGGAGGAGGCCGATGGCGGCAAGCGGCTAGAGTACCCGCGCGGGCCCGAGGGCGTGACCACGTGGATGGTGACCACCGCGCCGGACGGCACCGTGCGCACCATCGAACAGGTGCTGACGGCCGAGAACTTCCAGCGCGTGCGCCCCGGCATGAGCCAGGACGGCATCCGGCGCATGCTCGGCAAGCCGACCAAGGTGGAGGCGTTCGCGCTGAAGCAGGAGGAGGTGTGGGGCTATCGCTGGCAGGAGTCGCCCGCGGACCGGGCGTTCTTCAACGTCCACTTCAACAGCCAGGGCGTGGTGACCACCACGTCACGCAGCGACGACCCGTCGCGGCAGGGGGGATGAAGTCTTTTCTCCCCTCTCCATTGGGAAGAGGGGAGCGAACACACGGTAGGCGAACTTAGCCGATCCGCATGCCCGGTACCGCGCCGCTGTGCGGTTCCAGGATGTACAGGCCCGGATTGGCCTTCTCGTCGGCCGCCGAGGCTGCCAGCACCATGCCTTCGGACATGCCGAACTTCATCTTGCGCGGCGCCAGGTTGGCCACCATCACGGTCAGCTTGCCCACCAGCTGCTCCGGCGTGTAGGCCGACTGGATGCCCGAGAACACGTTGCGGGTCTTGCCTTCGCCCACGTCCAGCGTCAGTTGCAGCAGCTTGCTGGAGCCTTCCACCTTCTCGCACGCCACGATCTTCGCCACGCGCAGGTCGATCTTCGCGAAATCATCGATCGTGATGGTGTCGCCGATCGGCTCGATGCCGGCCGGGGCGCCTTGGGCACCATCAGCGCCAGCCGGGGCGGCGGTGGCCTGGAGCGAGTCGCGGTTGGCAGCCACCAGCGCCTCGATCTGCTTGGTGTCGACGCGGGTCATCAGGTGGGCGTACGGCTGCACCGGACGGTCGGCCGACAGTTGCTTGTCGATGGCTCGCCAGTCCAGCGGCTCGATGTTCAGGAAGCGCTCCACGCCGGCGGCCATGGCCGGCACCACGGGCTTCAGGTAGACCGTCAGCAGGCGGAAGGCTTCGAGCGAGACCGAGCAGGCTGCGTGCAGCGCATCGCGCTTCGCCTCGTCCTTGGCCAGCTCCCACGGCTTGTTGGCGTCCACGAAGCCGTTCACGGCATCGGTCAGCTCCATCACCAGGCGCAGTGCCTTGCTGTACTCGCGGCCCTCGTAGAAGGCGGCGAGCTGCGGCGCGGCCTGGCGCAGCTGCACCAGCAGCGGGTTGCCGAGCGCGGCCTCGTTGACCTTGCCGTCGAAGCGCTTGACCAGGAAGCCCGCCGCACGGCTGGCGATGTTCACGTACTTGCCGATCAGGTCGCTGTTCACGCGGGCGACGAAGTCGTCCAGGTTCAGGTCCAGGTCTTCCATGCTCGCGTTGAGCTTCGCCGCGAAGTAGTAGCGCAGCCATTCCGGGTTCATGCCGGTGTCGATATAGCTCTGCGCGGTGATGAAGGTGCCGCGCGACTTGCTCATCTTGGCGCCATCCACCGTCAGGAAGCCGTGCGCGAAGACGTTGGTCGGCGTGCGGTAGCCCGAGAAACGCAGCATGGCCGGCCAGAACAGCGTGTGGAAGTACAGGATGTCCTTGCCGATGAAGTGGTACTGCTCGGCGGTGGAGTGCGGGCCGACCCAGGCGTCGAAGTCGATGCCCTTCTTTTCCGCCAGGTTCTTGAAGCTGGCGTAGTAGCCGATCGGGGCGTCCAGCCAGACGTAGAAGTACTTGCCCGGGGCACCCGGGATCTCGAAGCCGAAGTACGGGGCGTCACGCGAGATGTCCCAGTCGCTCAGCGTGGAGGCCTCGCCTTCGCCGCCCAGCCATTCCTGCATCTTGTTGGCGGCTTCCGGCTGAGCCAGGTCGGCCACCCACTCGCGCAGGAAGCTCTCGCAGCGCGGATCGGACAGCTTGAAGAAGAAGTGCGTCGACGTCTTGCGCACCGGCGTGGCACCGGAGACCACCGAATACGGGTTCTTCAGGTCGGTCGGCACGTAAGTTGTGCCGCATACTTCACATGAATCGCCATATTGGTCCTTGGCGCCGCACTTCGGGCACTCGCCCTTGATGAAGCGGTCCGGCAGGAACATGTTCTTGACGGGGTCGTAGAACTGCTCCACCTCGCGCTCGGCGATCAGGTCCTCGGCCTTCAGGGCCAGGTAGATCTTCTCGCAGAGCTGGCGGTTTTCCTCGGCGTCGGTGCTGTAGTAGTTGTCGAAAGAGACCAGGAAGCTGTCGAAATCGCGCTTGTGCTCGGTCCAGACGCGGTCGATCAGCTGTTTCGGGCTGATGCCTTCCTTCTCGGCGCGCAGCATGACCGGCGTGCCATGGGTGTCGTCGGCGCCCACGTAATAGACCTCGTTGCCCATCATGCGCTGGAACCGGACCCAGATGTCGGTCTGGATGTATTCCACCAGATGGCCGATGTGGATCTGGCCGTTGGCGTACGGCAGGGCGGATGTGACGAGGATGCGACGTGCGGTCATGAAGGAGGCCGGGGAATGATGATGAGGTCCGGCGGGCCGCCGGAGGGCGGGCGCGAGGACGGAAAGCGGCTATTTTAGCAAGCGGGGCGCCGGCGCGTCCGGAATCGGCATTGCAAACCGTTCGACCAAAAAAAAAGCGCCGGTTGGTACCGGCGCAGCTTTCCACAACGGAAAAGGAGGAGAAATCAGATACCGCCCGGGAGGTCAGCCACCCATCGCGAGCCAGCAACGGTGGCAAGCGGTATCTGAACGGTATGACCCGCTCACCCCTGAATTGGTTTCAAGAAAATTTCGACTCGTCGATTTTGGGCCCGGCCAGCCTCGGTGGCGTTGTCCGCCACGGGCTGCGTCTGGCCCCGGCCCTCGGCGCTCAGGCGGTTCCGGGCGACGCCGCGGTCACCCAGGTACGACGCCACGCTCTGGGCGCGGCGCTGCGAGAGCTGCATGTTGTAGTTCGGGTTGCCGGTGCTGTCCGTATGGCCCACCACGTTGGCGACCACGTCCTGGTGCTGGCCCAGGGTCTGCGACACCTGGTCGAGCACCGAGCGGAACGACGGCTTGATGCTCGCGCTGTCCGTATCGAACGTCACCTGGCTCGGGATATTCACCTTGAGCGAGCCGTCCGGCTGCTCGGTGATCTGGGTGCCCGTGCCCGCCGTGTCCTTGCTCAGCTTGCCGCGGATGGCATTCCAGTTGTAGCCGGTGGCCCCGCCCACGGCACCGCCCACCGCCGCGCCCACGAGCGTGCCAGTGGTGTTGCCGCCGATCAGGTTGCCCAGGCCGGCACCCACGGCCGCGCCCACGCCAGTGCCGACCGCGGTATGGGTCTGCTGCTCCGTGGCGCAACCGGCCAGGGCTGCGGCAACGGCGAGCGAGACGGTGACGAGCTTGAATCTCATGCTTTCTCCTTCTGATGACATGCTGGGATATTTCACAAATGTTCGGCCAACGGCATACCGCATGGTAACTGCATCCGCCGGATTGACGCATCGAGCGCCCACAAGTTTCATCATGCGTTTGAAAACAAGCAGGACGATGGGGGCCGGGCGCCTTGCCGGCGTTGCCCCAGGCGGGTGGCCGGGCACTGGCGCACTACAATAGGGACATGGCAGCACCCGCACAAGGGCAAAGGTGTCAGAGATGTAAATGTCTGTAATTCCACACTCGATGGAGGGGATCTCGCCCGGCGCTATCGCGCCCCTGGCTGCTCCTTCATACTTTGATACATTACGCGCCTAATCCCCACCGACCTATATAAAGAAGCGGAGTCTGCCTTGAGCCTCACCATTGAACAGGTAACCGATGCCCTGCGCACCGTGATCGATCCCAACACGGCCCGCGACCTGGTGTCCACGCGCTCCGCCCGCAACGTGCGGGTGGACGGCGGCGATGTCTCGGTGGAAGTGGAACTGGGCTATCCGGGCAAGAGCCAGATCGAACCGATCCGCAAGCTCGTGATTGGCGCGCTGCGCACCCTGCCCGGCGTGACCAACGTCAGCGTGACCGTGACCATGAAGATCGTGGCCCACGCGGTGCAGCGCGGCGTGAAGCTGCTGCCGGGCGTGAAGAACGTGATTGCGGTGGCCTCGGGCAAGGGCGGGGTGGGCAAGTCCACGACGGCCGTGAACCTGGCACTGGCGCTGGCCGCCGAGGGCGCCCGCGTGGGCATGCTCGATGCCGATATCTACGGCCCGAGCCTGCCGATGATGCTGGGCATCGACGGCCGCCCCGAGTCGGCCGACGGCCAGACCATGGAGCCGCTGGAGGGCCACGGCCTGCAGGCCAACTCGATCGGCTTCCTGATCGAGCAGGACAATCCGATGGTGTGGCGCGGCCCGATGGTCACGTCCGCCCTGGAACAACTGCTGCGCCAGACCAACTGGCACGACCTGGACTACCTGATCGTCGACATGCCGCCGGGCACCGGCGACATCCAGTTGACCCTGTCGCAGAAGGTGCCGGTGACCGGCGCCGTGATCGTGACCACGCCGCAGGACATCGCGCTGCTGGACGCCCGCAAGGGGCTCAAGATGTTCGAGAAGGTCGGCATTCCGATCCTCGGCATCGTCGAGAACATGGCGGTCTACTGCTGCCCGAACTGCGGCCACGTCGAGCATATCTTCGGCGAAGGCGGCGGCGACAAGATGAGCGGCGAGTATGGCGTGGACCTGCTCGGCAGCCTGCCGCTGAACCTGTCGATCCGCGAACAGGCCGATTCGGGCCGCCCCACCGTGGTGGCCGAGCCGGATAGTCCGATTGCCGGGATCTACCGCGAAGTGGCGCGCAAGGTCGCCATCAAAGTGGCTGATAAGGCACGTGACATGACGAACAAGTTCCCGAGCATCGTGGTGCAGAACACCTGAGGCCGGCCGCCGCCATGGACGAAACCCTTCCCGCATCGCCTGTCTCGCCCGAGACCCCGCCGGCTGGCCGGCCTGGGGTCACCATGGCCGTGGTGATGCGCAAGGTGCCACTGGCCAACCGTTGGCAGCCCTGGAAGTGGGAGCTGGACGCGGTGCTGCCGGACCTGGGCGAGTACGGCGCCGCGCCGCTGCGGCTCGATGCCGACAGCCACGGCGCGCGCTGGCTCTATCCGGGCCATCCCGTGACGCTGTATCGCGACGAGGGCGAGGGCTACTACCTGAACCTGACCTCGACCACGCCGTGCTGGTTCGTGCTGTGGCGCATGGCCGAGGAGCCCGATGCCGATGGCGAGACCCGCGCGGTGCCGGTGACGGTGACGCTCTCCTACAACGAGGCCGGGCGCTGGCTCGATGCCGGCGAAAGCGTGGAGAACGTGCCGCTGGAACCCGCGCAGCGCGAGTGGCTCGAAGCGTTCACGCAGGAAAACTATCGCCCCGAGCCCAAGAAACGGCGCCGTCCGGAGTCCTTCAAGGCGCCGGAAGACCGCGCGCGGTACTGACCGGCCCCGGACCCTGCCATGAGCGACGCCGATTCCTCCTTCCTCTCGCGCTGGTCGCGCCGCAAGACCGCCGTGCGCGAGGGCCAGCCGGTGCCCGCCGAGCCGGCGCTGGTGCCTGAAGCCACCCCGGCGGCGTTAGCGGAATCCCCCGCTGCGCCACCTGCCGACACCCAGGAAGCCGCGCCGCTGCCCACCCTGGCCGACGTGGCGCTGCTGCAGCCGGGCGACAACATCGCCCGCTTCGTGGCGCGTGGCGTGGACGAGACGGTCAAGCGCGCCGCGCTGAAGACCCTGTTCGCCGATCCGCACTTCAATGTGATGGACGGGCTGGACACCTATATCGACGACTACGGCAAGCCGGACCCGATTCCGCTCGATGTGCTGCGCCGCATGACCCAGTCGCAGACGCTCGGGTTGTTCGACCCGATCGAGGAAGAGGAAAAGGAAGGGGAAGCGAAAGAGAAAAAGGAAACGGAGGGGGAGGGCGAGATGGCGGCCGATTCCAAGGCGCTGGAAGCCGAGGAATCCCCGGAAACCGAGGTCGCGCAAGCCCAATCCGCGCCCGACCTCCCCGCCGACACCCCCGCCGACATCGCCATCCCGCCCCTCCCTGCGGATAAACGCGCGTAGCCCTGCGCCGCGTGTGGGCCTAGAATGGGCCACCCCTACAAATCCGCCGACCGGACGATCCTCCACCACGAAGAGGGCGCCGGGCCGGCAAGCAGTCTTGCCCCATGCCGACGCTGATCTGCAATTGCAACGACACCATGCCGCTTGACGGGGCGGCACTGTCCGATGCCTCTGGTTCCCTGAAGGTCCACCGCCTGCTGTGCCGGCGTGAAATCGGCGATTTCCGCCGGGCGCTCGATGGCGCGGAAGACGTCATCGTGGCCTGCACCCAGGAAAGTCCGCTGTTCACCGAGGTGGCTGGCGCCGCGCGCGAGGGCGGTGTGGTCACCGCGCCGGTGCGCTTCGTCAATATCCGCGAGACCGGCGGGTGGTCGCAGGGCGCGCGCCGTGACCCGGCCACCGCCAACGCCAAGATCGCCGCCCTGCTGGCTGCCGCCGCGCTCCCCGAGCCCGACCCGGTGGCGGTGGTGGACTACCGCTCGCACGGCGCCGTCCTGGTACTGGGCCCGGCCGCGCGGGCGCTGCCCTGGGCGGGCCGGCTCACCGAGGCCGGCCTCGAAGTCACCGTGCTGCTGACCGGCGCATCGATCAGCGATGTGACGCCGCCCGCCAGCCGCGCGTGGCCCGTCCACAGCGGCACGCTGGCCGGCCTGACCGGCTGGCTCGGCAACTTCACGGCCAGCTGGCGGACCGGCGCCGGCCAGAGCAACCCGATCGACCTCGACCTCTGCACGCGCTGCAACGCCTGCGTCGATGCCTGCCCGGAAGGGGCGATCGACTTCAGCTACCAGATCGACCTGGACCGCTGCCGCGACCATCGCGACTGCGTGAAGGCCTGCGGCGCGGCGGCGGCGATCGACTTCGACCGGCCTGCCGCCACTACCGAGGCGCGCTTCGACCTAGTGTTCGACCTCAACGACGCCCCGGCCTTCGCCATGCACCAGCCCCCGCAGGGCTACCTGCACGCGGGCGCCGACGTGGCGCGCCAGCATGCCCACGCGCTGCAACTGCAACAACTGGTGGGTGAGTTCGAGAAGCCCAAGTTCTTCCGCTACAAGGAAAGCCTGTGCGCCCACGGCCGTAACCAGACCACCGGCTGCACCGCATGTATCGACATTTGCTCGACGCAGGCGATTGGCTCGCGGTGGCGCGATGGCAAGGGTTCCATCGAGGTCACGCCCAATCTCTGCATGGGCTGCGGCGCCTGCACCACGGTCTGCCCGACTGGCGCCATCAGCTACGCCTATCCCGGCCCCGAGGCGCTTGGCGAGCGGCTGCGCACGCTGGTCTCGACTTACAACGCCGCCGGCGGCCGTGATGCCGTGCTGCTACTGCATGGCGAGGAGTATGGAAATCCGGCCATCCTGGCGCTGGGCCGCGCGGCCCGGGCCGGGCAGGCGCGCGGCGTGCCGCCCAACGTGATTCCCGTGCCGCTGTTCCACCCGGCTGCCACCGGCATCGAACTCTGGCTGGCGGCGCTGAGCTGGGGCGCGGGCGGCGTGGCCGTGTTGCTGACCGGCGACGAGGCCCCGCAGTACCGCGCCGCGCTGGTCGAACAGATGAATGTGGCGCGCGCCATTGTCGAAGGGCTGGGCTATCGCGGGTTGCGGCTGACGCTCGTGGAAGCGGGCGACGTGGGCGGGCTGGATGCCGGCCTCGCCGCGCTCGCCAGTCCCCCGTCGCGCGTGACCGCGCCGCCGCCGGCCAGCTTCCGCGCGGCGCTGGCCAAGCGCGAGACGCTCGACTTCGCCATCGACCATCTCGCCCGCCATGCCCCGGTGCCGGCCGAAGTGGTGCCGCTGCCCGCCGGCGCGCCGCTGGGCGCCATTACCGTGGACACGGGCCGCTGCACGCTGTGCATGGCCTGCGTGGGCGCGTGTCCGTCCAACGCGCTGCGCGACAACGCCGAGCGCCCGGTGCTGGCCTTTATCGAACGCAACTGCGTGCAGTGCGGGCTGTGCGAGACCACCTGCCCGGAGGACGCCATCGCGCTGGTGCCGCGCCTGCTGACGGGCGAGGGCGCCCGCCGCACGGTGACGCTGAACGAGACGCAGCCGTTCCATTGCATCCGCTGCGCCAAGCCGTTCGGCACCGCCCAGATGGTGCAGTCGATGCTGGTGCGACTGGCCGGCCACCCGGCCTTCGCGGGCGCCAACGCGGACCGGCTGAAGATGTGTGCCGATTGCCGCGTGGTGGACATGATCGAAAAAGACACCGGCGCGACGCGCGGGGCCACGCTCCAGTAACGCCAGTCGCCCCGCAGGGTGCGGCCGACCAGACCTATCAAGACATGACCGATTTCCAGCCGATTCAGCTGATCCCGCCCGCGCCGGCCCCCGGCGAGCCTGACGCCGAAGACATGGCCCGCGCGGACCTCTACGGCCTGCTGGCCACGCTGTTCTTCCAGCCGCCCGATGCCGCGCTGCTCCACCACATTGCCGCCAACCGCGCCACTGCCGAGGACGCCCGCACGGTGCTGGGCCAGGCCTGGAACGCATTGTGCGACGCAGCATCGACGACCACCGCCGAGGAAGCCGCCGACGAGTACGCGCGCCTGTTCGTCGGCGTGGGCAAGCAGGAGGTCTTCCTGTACGGCTCCTATTACCTGGCCGGCTTCCTGAACGAACGCCCGCTGGTGGCGCTGCGCGACGACCTGGCCCGCTACGGGCTGGCTCGGCACGAGGGCATCAGCGAGACCGAGGACCACATCGCCACACTGTGCGAGGTCATGCGCTTCCTGGTGGCGGGGGATGATGTGGCGGTCTGCAACGCCGGCGAGCAGCAGCGCTTCTTTGCCCGCCATATGCAGCCGTGGATGGAGCGACTCTGCGACGCGCTGGCCGAGCACCCGCAGGCGCAGTTCTACCGCAGTGCGGCAGAACTGCTGCGCGCGTTCACCGGCGTGGAGGCGGTGGCGCTGGAGATGCATTGAGGCAGGGCGATTGTGTGAAAGCCGTGTGAAAGGCCAACGCAAGCATCGGGTTTATCCGCAGTTTGAGGATTTTCCGATTGACAGTGTGGTCTTTCATTTCGCTTCAATCTAGAATATGCAAGACAAGGCATAAATAGATCATCCATCGGTCACGCAAAGCCGACAGGAGCCCCCATGAAAGACAAGCAATCCCGGGTCGCACGCCGGACCTTCCTGGCCGGGGCTGGCGTGGTTGCCGCTGCCGGTGCCGCCGCTGTGGCCACGCGCGGGCAATCGGCGCTGGCCGATGCCCTCGCGCCGCCCACCACCGCCGATGCGGCCGATCCCGCGCCCGACAGCCAGGGCTACCGGGTCTCCGCCCATATCCGCAAGTACTACCGCACCACGCTGATCTAGACCTGGGCGCCCGCACGGCGTGCCGGCTGGCGCGCCTTGTCTCTCGTCCCCCCTCTTTCGCCGAGGCAAGACATGATCCTGACCCGCAAGCGCGCGGACCAAGGCCAGACCGACCGGGTTGCGAACCGGCTCGCCGACCCAACTGCTCCGCAGGCCCATCCTTCCAGTCATGGCAATAGTCATGGCAATGGCAATGGCAACGGGCGCCTGGCGTCCCGCCTGGCCGCCGGGCTGGCCGGGGCGATGCCGACGATGGATCGGCGCAGCTTTCTCAAGCGGTCGGGCATCGGCGTGGGTGCCGGGCTGGCCGCCACGCAACTGACGCTGATCCGCAAGGCCGATGCCGACGACGGCAAGACCGGCGCCGGGGCCGGCAAGGGCGAGATCGTGGTACGGCGCACCGTGTGCGGCCACTGCTCGGTGGGCTGCGCGGTGGATGCCGTGGTGCAGAACGGCATCTGGATACGCCAGGAACCGGTCTTCGACTCCCCGATCAACATGGGCGCGCACTGCGCCAAGGGTGCCGCGCTGCGCGAGCACGGCCATGGCGAGTACCGGCTCAAGTACCCGATGAAGCTGGTCAACGGCAAGTACCAGAAGATCAGCTGGGACCAGGCGCTGGACGAGATCACGGCGAAGATGAAGGCCATCCGCCAGGAGACCGGCCCCGATTCGATGTTCTTCGTCGGCTCTTCCAAGCACAGCAACGAGCAGTCGTACCTGCTGCGCAAGTGGGTGTCGTTCTTCGGCACCAACAATACCGACCACCAGGCGCGCATCTGCCACTCCACCACCGTGGCCGGCGTGGCGAACACCTGGGGTTACGGGGCGATGACGAACTCGTACAACGATATGCAGAACGCCCGCGCGGCGCTGTATATCGGCTCCAACGCCGCGGAGGCGCACCCGGTGTCGATGCTGCACCTGCTGCACGCCAAGGAGAACGGCTGCAAGGTGATCGTGGTGGACCCGCGCTACACCCGCACGGCGGCCAAGGCGCATCACTACGTGCGCATCCGTTCGGGCACCGACATCGCCTTCCTGTTCGGCGTGCTGTATCACATCTTCCAGAACGGCTGGGAAGACCCCAAGTACCTGAACGACCGCGTCTACGGCATGGACAAGGTCAAGGCCGAGGTCCTGGCCAAGTGGACCCCGGACAAGGTCGAGGAAGTCTGCGGCGTGCCCGAGGCCCAGGTGAAGCTGGTGGCCGAGACCATGGCGAAGAATCGCCCGTCCACGCTGGTCTGGTGCATGGGCCAGACCCAGCACACCATCGGCAATGCGATCGTGCGCGCCTCCTGCATCGTGCAGCTGGCGCTGGGCAATATCGGCGTGTCGGGCGGCGGCGCCAACATCTTCCGTGGCCATGACAACGTGCAGGGTGCCACCGACGTGGGCCCGAACCCCGACTCCCTGCCGGGCTACTACGGCCTGGCCACCGGCGCGTGGAAGCACTACGCGGCGGTGTGGGGCGTGGATTACGAATGGATCAAGAAGCAGTTCGTCTCGCAGACGCTGATGGAAAAGTCCGGCACCACGGTGTCCCGCTGGATCGACATCGTGACCGAGAAGCGCGACCTGATCGACCAGGACAACAACGTCCGTGGCGTGTTCTTCTGGGGCCACGCCCCGAACTCGCAGACGCGCGGCCTGGAGATGAAGCGCGCGCTGGACAAGCTCGACCTGCTGGTGGTGGTGGACCCGTACCCCTCCGCCACGGCCGCCATGGCGAACATGACGCCGACCGACGGCGACAAGATCAATCCGAACCGCGCCGTCTACCTGCTGCCGGCGGCCACCCAGTTCGAGACCTCGGGGTCGTGCACGGCCTCGAACCGCTCGCTGCAATGGCGCGAGAAGGTCATCGAGCCGCTGTTCGAGTCGATGCCCGACCACACCATCATGCAGGCCTTCGCCGAGAAGCTCGGCTTTGGCAAGGAGCTGTCGAAGAACTACAAGATGATCGAGGTCAAGCGCGCCGGCCGTACCTGGCAGGAGCCCGAGACCGAATCGATCTTGCGCGAGATCAACGCCAGCAACTGGACCATCGGCTACACGGGCCAGTCGCCGGAGCGGCTCAAGTCGCATATGCGCAACATGCAGATGTTCGACGTGAAGACGCTGCGCTGCAAGGGCGGCAAGGACCCGGTCACCGGCTACGACCTGACCGGCGACTACTTCGGCCTGCCGTGGCCGTGCTACGGCACGCCCGAACTCAAGCACCCGGGATCGCCGAATCTTTATGACACCTCGAAGCACGTCATGGACGGCGGCGGCAACTTCCGCGCCAACTTCGGCGTGGAGCGCGACGGGGTGAACCTGCTGGCCGAGGATGGCTCCTGCTCGGCCGGGGCGGAGATCACCACCGGCTACCCCGAGTTCGACCACGTGCTGCTGAAGAAGCTGGGCTGGTGGGACGACCTGACCGACGCCGAGAAGAAGGCCGCCGAGGGCAAGAACTGGAAGACCGACCTCTCGGGCGGGATCCAGCGCGTGGTGATGAAGAACCACGGTTGCCATCCGTTCGGCAACGCCAAGGCGCGCGCCGTGGTCTGGAACTTCCCCGACCCGATCCCGCAGCACCGTGAGCCGCTGTACTCCACGCGGCCGGACATGGTCGCCAAGTACCCGACCCACGACGACAAGATGGCCTTCTGGCGCCTGCCCACGCTGTACAAGTCGGTGCAGCAGCGCAACATCGAGAACAAGATCTACGAGAAATTCCCGATCATCCTGACTTCGGGCCGGCTGGTGGAATACGAGGGTGGCGGCGAGGAAACCCGCTCCAACCCGTGGCTGGCCGAGCTGCAGCAGGAGAACTTCGTCGAGATCAACCCGCAGGCAGCGTCCGCGCGGGGCATCCGCAACGGCGACTATTGCTGGGTGCGCACGCCGACCGGTGCCCGCCTCAAGGTGCGCGCGCTGGTGACGGAGCGCGTGGGCGTGGATACGGCGTTCATCCCGTTCCACTTCTCGGGCTGGTGGGAAGGCAAGGATCTCAAGCAGTTCTATCCCGATGGCGCGTACCCGATCGTCCGGGGGGAGGCCGTGAACACGGCCACCACCTACGGCTACGACTCGGTGACGATGATGCAGGAAACCAAGACCACCGTTTGCCAGATCGAGCGGTTTGCCTGAGCCTGAGAAGCGGAGAGACACATGGCACGCATGAAATTCATCTGTGACGCCGAGCGCTGCATCGAATGCAACAGCTGCGTCACTGCCTGCAAGAACGAGCACGAGGTGCCCTGGGGCGTCAACCGGCGCCGCGTGGTGACGATCAACGACGGCATTCTCAACGCCGAGAAGTCGATCTCGGTGGCCTGCATGCACTGCTCGGACGCGCCCTGCATGGCCGTCTGCCCGGTGGATTGCTTCTACCGCACCGACGACGGCGTGGTGCTGCACGACAAGGACGTCTGCATCGGCTGCGGCTACTGCTCCTACGCCTGCCCGTTCGGCGCCCCGCAGTTCCCCAGCGAGGGCACCTTCGGCGTGCGCGGCAAGATGGACAAGTGCACGTTCTGCGCCGGCGGCCCGGAGAAGAACGGCAGCGAGGAAGAATTCGAAAAGTACGGCCGCAACCGGCTGGCCGAGGGCAAGCTGCCGCTCTGCGCGGAAATGTGCTCGACCAAGGCCCTGCTCGGCGGCGATGGCGACGTGATTGCCGACATCCTGCGCAACCGCGTGATCAAGCGCGGCACGGGCGGCGATGTGTTCGGCTGGGGCACGGCCTATGGCAAGCCGCAGGCGCCTGCCAACGGCACTCCGGCGGCCCCCAGCACCCCGCAGGGCACCGCACCCGGCGCCCCGGCCGGCGGAGGGCAGCCGTCATGACCCGCACCGCGTTGATCGTATCGATGCTCGCCACCGTCGCGCTGCTGGCGGCGTGCAGCGAGAAGCCGCAGACCGTCTCGGCCACGCACAAGAAGTCGGATTCCATCGCCTGGCAGGGCGCCCCCGGCGACCCGTTCGTGGCCAAGGGCTGGACGGCGGGCGACAAGGACAGCTGGCAGCGTCAGATCCATCAGCGCAACCAGTACCAGAACGAGTACAACCGCATCCAATGAGCGGGGGAGGCGCCATGACCGTCATCCAGACCCTCAAGACCTTGCTGGCCGGGGTGGTCCTTGCCGCCGGTGTGGCGGGCGCGGCGCTGGCCCAGGCGCCGGCCTCGCCGCCTGCCGCGCAGCCTCCGGCGCAGGCGCAGGCCCCGACGCAGGCCCAGGCGGACGCCAACAATCCCGCCACACACCCGGTGCAGCCGTTCGCGGGCGTGGCCAGCGAGAACATCTTCAACGTGCCCCGGCGCGACGTGGCCGCCGAGGCCCGCTCGCAGCAGGAGCGCTCGGTGACCCAGCCGGGCAACAACGCGCCGGTCTGGCGCGAGGTCAACTCGGACCAGCATCACTACAGCAGCCTGCCCGCCAAGGAAGCCGGCGTGCTGATCCAGCGCACCGGCCAGAAATGGCGGCTGTTCCGCAATGGCGTGCTGACGGTCTGGGGCGGCTGGATCCTGATCCTGGTGCCGGCGGCCATCCTGGCCTTCTTCGCCTGGCGCCGCACCATCCCGCTCAAGTCCCCGCGCACGGGCCGCATGATCGAGCGCTTCACGCCCACCGAGCGCTTCGTGCACTGGGCCGTGGCCATCTCGTTCGTGATCCTGGCGATCTCGGGCATCGTGATCCTGTTCGGCAAGCACTTCCTGCTGCCGATCATGGGCCACACGCTGTTCGGCTGGCTCACCTACATTCTCAAGAACCTGCACAACCTGACCGGGCCGGTGTTCACGCTGTCGATCATTGCCACCTTCGTGGTGTTCGTGCGTGATAACGTGCCGAACCGTGGCGACGTGGTCTGGGTGCGCAAGCTCGGCGGGCTCGCCTCCGGCGCCCACGTGCCCAGCGCGCGCTTCAACGCCGGCGAGAAGATGTGGTTCTGGGGCGGGATGGTGCTGCTCGGGCTGGTCCTCTCGGCCTCCGGCTGGGTGCTCGACATGATCGTGCCGGGCCTGGACTACTACCGCGCCACGATGCAGATCGCCCACGTGATCCATGGGGTCTCGGCCGTGGTGATGATCGTGCTGGCCTGCGGCCATATCTATATGGGGACGATCGGCATGGAGGGCGCCTACCGCGCCATGCGCGATGGCTACGTGGACGAGGCCTGGGCCCGGGAGCACCACGAGATCTGGTACGACGACATCCAGTCCGGCAAGATTCCCGCCCAGCGCTCCACGCCCCGTGACGACACGCCGCGCGTGCGGCCGCGTCCCGGCGAAGTGTGAGGGTTTACCGCAGCGCACCATGCACCCGACCGGGGCGGCGTTACAATCGCCACGGCAGTCAACTCTAGAGGAGGGTTTGGCATGAAACGTGTACTTTGCGGTTTGGCAGTGGGCACCGCCGTGGCAGTGATGGCGGGTTGCGGAACCTCGGGCACCAGCAGCGATGCGGCCAGCGCCAGCGCGGCCCCGGCTGCCGCGCCGGCGGCGGCACGGGTCGCCGTGGGCGCCAAGGCGGCGGCACCGTTGCAGTCCAAGAGCGGCACCAATACCGCGGGCCGCGTCACCTTCGACCAGCAGGCGGCCGGCGTGATGGTGGTGGTGGCGGTCACGGGCCTGCCTCCGGGCACCTCGCATGGCTTCCATGTCCACGAGAAGGGCGATTGCTCGGCCCCTGACGCGATGAGCGCCGGCGGCCATTTCAACCCTGCCGGCAAACCGCACGGCCAGATGACCATGCCCGAGCACCATGCCGGCGACATGAACAACCTGACCGCCGACGCCAGCGGCAACGCGCGCGTACAGTTCCTGATGCCGGACGTCACCGTCGGCCCGGGCCCGAACAGCGTGATCGGCAAGGCCGTGATCGTTCACAAGGACCCGGACGACTATCGCACCCAGCCGACCGGCAACGCTGGCGGCCGGATCGCGTGTGGCGTGGTCGCCGCATCCTGAGTATCGATAGTTTTTGGCTATAAACGGTAGTTCCGCAGTAACAAAACGCCCCTGAAACCGGCCCGATGGCGCCCCCGCCACGGGCCGGCACCTTCCCGCCCCCGCCCCCATGCCCCTGCGCCCCGAGTTGACCCATGCCGCCGTCCCGCTGATCGAGGAGGTGGAGGTCGTTGACGAACAGGGCCGCGTGCGCCCGGCCTGGCTGCCGGGCGAGCGGCCGCTGACGGTCTACCTCGACAAGCGCGAGCTGGTGACCCTGATGACGCTGGGCGGCGCGCCCGAGCACCTGGTGCTGGGCTACCTGCGCAACCAGCGGCTGGTGGACGACATCGAGGACATCGCCGCGATCCAGGTGGACTGGGAGACCGAATCGGCTGCCGTGACCACCCGCACCGGCGTGGACCGCATCGAGGAACGCACCGCGCGCCGCGTGGTGACCACGGGATGCGGGCAGGGCACGGTGTTCGGCTCGCTGCTGGACGAGGTCGACAACATCCGCCTGCCCGGGGATGCCACGCTGACCCAGGAAACCCTCTACGCAATCATCGACACCATCCGCCTGCAGCAGTCGGTCTACAAGCAGGCCGGCTCGGTGCACGGCTGCGCGCTGTTCCGGGGCAGCGAGCTGCTGATGTTCGTGGAGGATGTGGGCCGGCACAACGCCGTGGACGCCATCGCCGGCCGGATGTGGCTGGAAGACATGACCGGCGAGGACAAGGTTTTCTACACCACGGGCCGGCTGACCTCCGAGATGGTGATCAAGGGCGCTCAGATGGGCATTCCGTTCCTGCTGTCGCGCTCCGGGGTGACCCAGATGGGCTACCAGATGGCCCAGCGGGTCAACCTGAGCCTGTTCGCGCGCTGCACCGGCAAGCATTTCCTGTTGTATACCGGGCGGGAGCGGTTCCGCCACAGCCAGCCCGAGGCGGCCGCGCCGGCCTGAAGGCGCGTCGGGGGGCCGCCGGAGGCGGTTCGCAGGCGGATTGGTTGTACAATGCGCCCCATTCCAGCGGCACCGGCTCGGCCGGGCGCCGCCCATCGTCCATTCCGCCAGCCAATATGAGCATCAAATCCGACAAGTGGATCCGCCGCATGGCGGAACAGCACGCCATGATCGAGCCGTTCGCGCCCGGCCAGGTACGGGAGGAGGACGGCCGCAAGATCGTCTCCTACGGCACTTCGAGCTACGGCTACGATATCCGCTGCGCGGACGAGTTCAAGATCTTCACCAATATCAACAGCACCATCGTCGACCCGAAGAACTTCGACGAGAAGTCCTTCGTGGACTTCAAGGGCGATGTCTGCATCATCCCGCCGAACTCGTTCGCGCTGGCCCGCACGATGGAGTACTTCCGCATTCCGCGCAGCGTGCTGACCATCTGCCTGGGCAAGAGCACGTACGCGCGCTGCGGCATCATCGTCAACGTGACCCCGTTCGAGCCGGAGTGGGAAGGTTACGTGACGCTGGAGTTCTCGAACACCACCCCGCTGCCCGCCAAGATCTACGCCGGCGAGGGCTGCGCCCAGGTGTTGTTCTTCGAGAGCGACGAAATCTGCGAGACCTCGTACGCCGACCGCGGCGGCAAGTATCAGGGCCAGCACGGTGTCACACTGCCGAAGACCTGACCGCATTACAATGCCGGCGTCCGGACCGACGGCCGCCCAATTCTGACGAAAGAGCCACATGACGCCGCCCGGGGGAGCCTTCCGGCGGCCATGTGGCTCAAGTCTTTCCAAAGCCTTCTCATCAAGGATCGACCGATGAAATTCCGCTTCCCCGTCATCATCATCGACGAAGACTTCCGCTCCGAGAACATTTCCGGCTCGGGCATCCGCGCGCTGGCAGAGGCCATCGAGCGCGAAGGCATGGAAGTGATGGGCTTGACCAGCTACGGCGACCTGACCTCGTTCGCCCAGCAGTCCAGCCGGGCATCGTCGTTCATTGTCTCGATCGACGACGACGAGTTCGTGCGCGCCGATGACCAGCCCGAAGCCGCCGCCATCGAGAAGCTGCGCGCCTTCGTGAACGAAGTGCGCCGCCGCAATTCGGACCTGCCGATCTTCCTGTATGGCGAGACGCGCACCTCGCGCCATATTCCCAACGACATCCTGCGCGAGCTGCACGGCTTCATCCACATGTTCGAGGACACGCCCGAGTTCGTGGCGCGTCACATCATCCGCGAAGCCCGCGTCTACCTTGACACCCTGGCGCCGCCGTTCTTCAAGGCCCTGATCGCCTACGCGCAGGACAGCTCGTACTCGTGGCACTGCCCGGGCCACTCTGGCGGCGTGGCGTTCCTGAAGAGCCCGGTGGGGCAGGTATTCCACCAGTTCTTCGGCGAGAACATGCTGCGCGCCGACGTCTGCAACGCCGTGGACGAGCTGGGCCAGCTGCTGGACCACACCGGCCCGGTGGCGGCATCCGAGCGCAACGCCGCGCGGATCTTCAACTCGGACCACATGTACTTCGTGACCAACGGCACGTCGACCTCGAACAAGATGGTCTGGCACGCCAACGTGGCCCCGGGGGACATCGTGGTGGTGGACCGCAACTGCCACAAGTCGATCCTGCACGCGATCATGATGACCGGCGCGATTCCGGTGTTCCTGATGCCGACGCGCAACCACTACGGCATCATCGGCCCGATCCCGAAGAGCGAATTCGACCCGGAGACGATCCGCCGCAAGATCGCCAACCATCCGTTCGCCAGCAAGGCCAAGAACCAGAAGCCGCGCATCCTGACGATCACCCAGGGCACCTACGACGGCGTGCTGTACAACGCCGAGCAGATCAAGGAGATGCTGGCGAGCGAGATCGACACGCTGCACTTCGACGAAGCCTGGCTGCCGCACGCCGCCTTCCACGACTTCTACCGCAACATGCACGCCATCGGCCGTGACCGGCCGCGCAGCAAGGACGCGCTGGTGTTCGCCACGCAGTCCACGCACAAGCTGCTGGCCGGGCTGTCGCAGGCGTCCCAGATCCTGGTGCAGGACTCGGAGACCCGCAAGCTGGACCGCTACCGGTTCAACGAGGCCTACCTGATGCATACCTCGACGAGCCCGCAGTACTCGATCATCGCCTCGTGCGATGTGGCGGCGGCGATGATGGAAGCCCCGGGCGGCACCGCGCTGGTCGAGGAAAGCATCCAGGAAGCGATGGACTTCCGCCGCGCCATGCGCAAGGTGGAGGGCGACTACGAGGCCGGCAACAACGGCGACTGGTGGTTCAAGGTCTGGGGCCCGGACGCGCTGATCGAAGACGGCATCGGCGACCGCGAGGCCTGGATACTGCAGGCCAACGAGCGCTGGCACGGCTTTGGCGACCTGGCCGACGGCTTCAACCTGCTCGACCCGATCAAGGCCACGCTGATCACCCCGGGCCTCGACGTGGACGGCGAGTTCAGCGAGCGCGGCATCCCGGCGGCCATCGTCACCAAGTACCTGGCCGAGCACGGCATCATCATCGAGAAGACGGGCCTGTACTCGTTCTTCATCATGTTCACCATCGGCATCACCAAGGGCCGCTGGAACTCGCTCGTCACCGAATTGCAACAATTCAAGGACGATTACGACCAGAACCAGCCGCTCTGGCGCGTGCTGCCGGAGTTCGTCGGCAAGTACCCGCAGTACGAGCGCATGGGCCTGCGCGACCTTTGCGATGCGATCCACAGCGTCTACAAGGCCAACGACGTGGCGCGCGTGACGACGGAGATGTACCTGTCGGACATGGAACCGGCCATGAAGCCGTCGGACGCCTGGGCGATGATGGCCCACCGCGAGATCGAGCGCGTGCCCGTGGACGAACTGGAAGGCCGCGTCACCGCCATCCTGCTGACGCCGTACCCACCGGGCATTCCGCTGCTGATCCCGGGCGAGCGCTTCAACCGGACCATCGTCCAGTACCTGAAGTTCGCACGCGAGTTCAACAAGCTGTTCCCGGGATTTGAAACCGACATCCACGGTCTGGTGGAAGATGAGGTGGACGGACAGAAGGCTTATTTTGTGGACTGCGTGAAGCAGTAGGGATGTCCGTTTCGGATTCCTCTCGGAGGTTCCGCCATGACGGATCGACAAAAAACCGGCGCCTTGGCGCCGGTTTTTCTTGTTTAGACCGACTCGTCGTAGCCGGACCCAAAGGGATCTTGCCAACCATTATTCTTGAAATACAAGATCACCTCGCCTGAATGACTCCATTCGAGGTAGGCCGCCCCACCGGAACTCAGCCGCCATTTCCCGCGATTTCCATCTGCGTACTCGATGGTTCCCGACGCCCAACAAGGGGACCAGAACTTTTTGGAGTAGTAGATGGCATCTACTGGATAGGCACGCGAGAAATAGCGTTTTACCAGTTTCACGGAAGGCCGGAATTTCTTGCATTCTTGCGCCATCTCCTCGAGCCTGCTGAGTCCTACGGCATCTATCGTCACCGCCTTTACAGCACGGGCATGTGCGACCGGCGACATGACAAGCCACAACATCGCGCACAGCGCGAGCAACAGGTTTCTCACCATTTTGCGGAGCTCGCTTCGGACTCGGTTTTCCGAGAGAGTTGAGGGTGTCTGTAGACATCGCCCATGGCCACTTTCAGGGTGGCTGAAAGTTCTGCTACGAGCCATCGAACAGCGTCATTCTGTGACGGGGTCACGGACTCGTACACTTCGTTTTTCTCAATGTATGCCCCTACCAGTTCAATGCCAACCGAATCCGTGTTGCCGGGATATCGTTCGGGGAAGGGTTTCCTGTGCTCATGCCGCGATAGTGGCGTAGGTCGCCATTTCAATGGGTAGGCGGCATTGAACTCTGCCGGCGAGCATTTCCTGGTTTCCAGGCAACGCGACTTGATATTGCCGACGTGGTTCGTTCTTTTTCTCAGCGATGCGGTCTGATAGATAGTCCCATCCCTATCAATCAGGAAGTGTGCGCCATTGGCGCCATTGACCTGATATGAACTGAAGGTGCTGGAGGCCGTGGGAGCTGCCGTCTGATGCACCACAATTCCATTCACCTTGTGCATCGGACCGCGTTCGATCCGAGGATAAATCCGTACAACGATACGATCTGAGTCAACGTGTCCTTCCTTCGATATGAACAGCATGGTCTCTCCTAAATCAGGCCGCCTTACCGGTATTGCTGTCGTACCGTGTCTGCGGCAGAAACACGATCTCGTCGGTTGTCTTGCCATCGCAGGTCGGTAGCCATGGAAGTCATGGCCCTGACGTGGCAAGGTACCAATGCGTTCAATACCGTAATGACTCGCTGCCGTCTTTAGCACTACGTCCAAAAATCTGGAGGCACTCGGCCCTTGGCGCAAACGACGGACGAAAAAAAGCCCCGCATCGCGCGGGGCTCTTGTGCAGTCCGATTCGGCCGTATTACTTCTTCTTCTCGAACTCGAACTGCGGTGCGGCTGGTTCGGCGGGCTCGGCGGCCGGCAATTCCAGCGTGCCCGGGCTCGATGCGCCGCCCGGTGGCGCCGCCGGCTTGGCATCCTCTCCGCCAAGCGGGATGCTTACCTCCGCCGAGTTGCTGTGCTTGAGCGAGCCCTTGTCCAGCAGGCCCGTCACCATGCCCGGCCAGAACATCACCAGCAGCACCATCACCATCTGCAGGCCGACCCAGGGCAGGGCGCCCCAGTAGATGTCCGAGCTTTTCACTTCCTTCGGGGCGATGCCGCGCAGGTAGAACAGCGCGAAGCCGAACGGCGGATGCATGAACGAGGTCTGCATGTTCACGCACAGCATCACGCCGAACCACACCAGGGCCGCCGTGGCGGCCGCTTCGGGGTTGCCGCCCATCGATTCGAGCACCACCGGCGTCAGCACCTTCACCGCCACGGGTGCCAGCATCGGCACCACGATGAAGGCGATCTCGAAGAAGTCGAGGAAGAACGCCAGGAAGAAGATGAACAGGTTCACCACGATCAGGAAGCCGATCCAGCCGCCCGGCAGCGAGGTGAACAGGTGCTCCACCCAGGCGCCGCCGTCCACGCCCTGGAACACCACCGAGAAGCAGGTCGAGCCGATCAGGATGAACACCACCATCGCGGTCAGGCGTGCCGTGGACTGGTAGGCATCGACGATCAGCAGCCGCAGGTCGGTCAACTGCCCCGCGCGGACCAGCAGCCACAGCAGGACCAGATAGGCCAGCGCCAGCGGTATCCGGAACGCGTGGGAGCCGAACGCGTAGAAGCCGACCCCAGCCGCGACCAGCGTGGCGGCGAGGCCCACGCGGTAGATCGTGCGGTCGATCCGGTTGAAGCCCTTGTCACGGATCACGGCCAGCACCAACGCACCCACCGCGCCCATGGCGCCCGACTCGGTCGGTGTGGCAATGCCCAGCATGATCGTGCCCAGCACCAGGAAGATCAGCACCGCGCACGGGATGATGCCGCGCAGGCACTTGCGCCACAGGGCCCAGCCGGTCAGCGTGCGCGCCTCCGGGGGCACCGGCGGCAGCCAGTCCGGCTTGATGCGGGTGATCACGAAGGTGTAGAGCGCGAACAGCGCGATCTGGACCACCGAGGGGCCCCAGGCGCCCAGGTACATGCTGCCGACGTCGGCGCTGCCCATCGGGGTCTTGAGCTGGTCGGCCAGCACCACGAGCACCAGCGACGGCGGCACCAACTGCGTGATGGTGCCCGAGGCCGCCAGCACGCCCGTGGCGTACTTCATGTTGTAGCGGTAGCGCATCATCACCGGCAGCGAGATCATGGCCATGGCGATGACCTGCGCCGCCACCGTGCCGGTGATCGCCCCCAGGATGAAGCCGACGATGATCACCGAGTAGCCCAGCCCGCCGCGCACGGGGCCGAAGAGCTGGCCCATGGAGTCGAGCATGTCCTCCGCCAGCCCGCACTTCTCGAGGATCGCCCCCATGAAGGTGAAGAACGGAATGGCCAGCAGCAACTCGTTGGCCAGCACGCTGCCGAACACCCGGCTCGGCACCGCCTGCAGGAACTGGACGGGGAAGTAGCCCCACTCGATGGCCAGGAAGCCGAACGCCAGACCCACGGCGGACAGCGAGAATGCGACCGGGAACCCGATCAGCATGAATACCACCAGGCCGCCGAACATCAGCGGCGGCATATATTCCAACGGGATCATTGCACCGGCCTCTCGTATTTCGATTCGATGCGCACCAGCCCCTTCAGGGCCGCGAAGCGCTTGATCAGCTCGGAAATGCCCTGCAGCGTGAGCAGGGCAAAGCCGATGGGCACCACCAGCTTGATCGGGTACCGCGGCAGCCCGCCGGAGTTGCCCGATTGCTCGAGGATGCGCCACGAGGGCAGGAACAGCGATTCCCACGAGAGCCACGTGAACAGGATCGTGGAGGGCAGCAGGAACACGACGATGCCGAAGATGTCGATCCAGTGCTGCGCGCGCTCGGACACGTTGCCGTAGATCAGGTCCACGCGCACGTGCTCATTGCGCTGGAACGTGTACGACGTGCCGAACATCACGGCGATGGCGAACATATACCACTGCAGTTCGAGTGGCCAGTTGTCACTGAGGTTGAAGCCATAGCGCAGCAGGGCGTTCCCCGCGCTGACCAGGCACGACAGCAGGATCATGATGTTTGCAACTCTGCCTGTGTGCTGGTTCAACCTGTCGATCTGTCGTGACAGACCAAGCAAGTAATACATGGGTTGTCTCCCCCGGTTTTTGCGGCGATTAGTGTATCTGTAACAAATTCTATCGGCGCTAGGGGGATGTACCTACCGGCGTCGCGTGCACATCACGGGCGCCAAAGAAAAACCGCCGGGGCTTGCGCCACGGCGGTTTCGGGGCTCTCCGAACCTTACGGAAAGCTTACTGCTTCACGTGCGTTTTCAGAGCGCGGCGCGGGCGGCCTGGATGGCGGCGCGCACCTGGGCGGGCGCGGTGCCGCCGATGTGATCGCGGGCGGCCACGGAGCCTTCCAGCGTCAGGACGGCGTGCACGTCGTCACCGATCAGGCTCGACTTGTCGCCCAGGCCGGAGACCTCGCGCAGCTCGGCCACGGTGAGGTCGGCCAGGTCGCAGCGGCGGTCGTCGCAGGCGCGCACGGCGTGGGCCACGGCCTCGTGGGCGTCACGGAACGGCAGGCCGCGCTTGACCAGATAGTCGGCCAGGTCGGTGGCCGTGGCGTAGCCCTGCAGCGCGGCGGCGCGCATGGCCTCCGGCTTCACGGTGATGCCCGGCACCATGTCGGCAAAGATGCGCAGCGTGTCCACCACGGTGTCCACCGTGTCGAACAGCGGTTCCTTGTCTTCCTGGTTGTCCTTGTTGTACGCGAGCGGCTGGCCCTTCATCAGCGTCAGCAGGCCGATCAGGTGGCCGTTCACGCGGCCGGTCTTGCCGCGGGCGAGTTCGGGCACGTCCGGGTTCTTCTTCTGCGGCATGATCGAGCTGCCCGTGCAGAAGCGGTCGGCGATGTCGATGAAGCCGACGCGCGGGCTCATCCACAGCACCAGTTCTTCGGAAAAACGCGAGACGTGCGTCATCACCAGCGCGGCGGCGGCACAGAATTCGATCGCGAAGTCGCGGTCGGAGACGGCGTCGAGCGAATTGCGGCAAACGCCGTCGAAACCAAGCTGGGACGCCACGAACTCACGATCGATCGGGTAGCTCGTGCCGGCCAGCGCGGCGGCGCCCAGCGGCAGCCGGTTGACGCGTTTTCGGCAATCGGCCATGCGCTCGGCGTCGCGCGTGAACATTTCCACATAGGCCAGCAGATGGTGGCCGAAGGTGACCGGCTGGGCCACCTGGAGGTGGGTGAAGCCGGGCAGGATGGTGTCGGCGTTCTGCTCGGCCAGGTCCAGCAGCGCGGCGCGCAGGGCGCCCAGCAGGCCGATGATGTTGTCGATCTCGCTGCGCAGCCACAGGCGGATGTCGGTGGCCACCTGGTCATTGCGCGAGCGGCCCGTGTGCAGGCGCTTGCCGGCGTCGCCGACCAGCGCGGTCAGGCGGGCCTCGATATTCAGGTGGACGTCCTCGAGGTCGAGCTTCCACTCGAACGCGCCGGACTCGATCTCGCCACGGATCTGCGTCATGCCACGCTCGATCTCGGCGCGGTCCGCCTCGGCGATGATGCCTTGCGTGGCCAGCATGGCCGCATGGGCCAGCGACCCGGCGATGTCGAACAGCGCCAGGCGCTTGTCGAAGAAGACCGATGCGGTGTAGCGCTTCACCAGGTCGGACATCGGTTCGGAGAAGCGGGCGGACCAGGCTTCGCCTTTCTTGGCAAGTTGGGAGGTCATGGGCGAGGGGACAGTTGTTGCGCGCACCGCGAACGGCGGCGGGCGCTGGCGAAATTCGGGAAACCGCGATTATATCGCCCCCGGGGACGGATTCCGCGCCCGTTGGACGTTACCTCGCCTCAAGCCGGCTGGGCGACCACCCGGCCCTGGAACACCACCGGCCCAGACGGCCCGTCCGGGCTGGGCGAGCCGCCCGGCGGCTCGATGCTGATGGCGAGCGCCGGCACGCTGTGCGGCGCGCGCTTCACTTCCAGCCGCACCTCGTGGCGCCGGCCGATCACCCCCAGCGACTGCGGCTTGCCGCCTTCCGGCAGGGCCCAGAGCTGGAGCACCTGCTGGTCGGCCAGCTTCAGGTGATCCAGGCGGCGCACGGTGACCGTGCTGGCGGGGGCATCCCAGAGCACAACCACGGCGGGCCGAGCCTGATCATCGTTCAGGATCGCCACGGCGGACATCGTCGGCGCCTGCTCGCGCTGGTTCACCAGCCATTGCGACACCCCCACGGCCATCAGCGCCAGCAAGGCCAGCGCCGCCGAGGCCATGCGCAGCAGCACCGGGGCGTCCTGGAAGGCCTGCCACCAGTGGCGCGGGGGCGGCGGTTTCACCTTGAGCGGGGCGGCCTGCCAGCCCAGCCGTTGTTCGATGCCGCACCAGACCTTGTCGACTGGCTGGGCCGCCGGTTGCAACTCCGCCAGCCCGGTCAGGCGTGCCTGCCAGCGTTCGATGGCGGCGCGCACGGCGGTCTCCTCGTGCGCCAGCCGCTCCAGCCGGCGCCGCGCGCCGCCGCGCAGCACCCCCAGTGCATATTGGGCGGCCAGACGGTCGAGCAGGTCAGGATGGCCGGTGAGCCTCATGCCAGCCCCTCCAGACAGGTGCGCAGCCGCTCCAGCCCCCGCCGGATCCACGACTTGATGGTGCCGAGCGGCACCTGTAGCTGGGCCGCCAGTTCGGTGTGGCTCAGGTCGCGCAGATAGGCGAGGGCGATGGCCTGCCGCTGCGACGGTTCCAGCCGTTGCAGGCAGCGGGCCAGTGCCGCCGCGCGTTCGCTCGCCAGCGCGGCGTCGGCGGGGCCGGCGCGGTCGTCGGGCAACCAGGCTTCCAGGTCGTCATCGGGCTGTGCCGGCTGGCCACCCCGCGCGGCGGCCTGCCGGCGCAGGCAGTCCAGCGCCCGGTTGCGCACGATGGCGGCCATCCAGGTCATGGGGGCCGCCACGTGGGGGCGATAGTCGCCGGCGTGATGCCAGATGCTGACAAAACTCTCCTGCACGACGTCCTCCGCCCAATCCCGCCTATTAGTAATACGCAGCGCCAGGCCAAACAGTTTCGTCACGGTGAGGTCGTAGAGCGCGCGCAGCGCCGGGCGGTCGCCCAGGGCGATGTCCTGCAGCAGGCCCGCCAGCCGCGCGGCAGGGTCCGGCTGCGCCGCCGCTTCGGGAGGAGCAGGGTTTGCGTGGGCATCCGCGGAGGAGGGCAGGGAAGCAGGCACGGGGGCGGGGCTAGGGGCTCCGCCTGAGTATAGGAAGAATGGGCTGGAAAGGCTGGAAAGGACGGAAAGCCGATGGACCGCATCGGCTGCATCCGTCTGGCGCGCTGCCGCGTATATGCGGACAGGTGCGCCAACCCGTGGCGCGCCTCCCCCCAAAAGGAACAGGAGACCGTCATGGCCACTCTGGAAGAACGTCCCGCCGCCGCATCGCGCATCGTCACCCTGCCGGATGCCCGCCGGCGCGGCCTGCTGAAGGCCCCCGGGCTGTTTGCGCTCGGCTCGCTCGCGGTGTTTTCGCTGGGCGAATCGATGCCGGCCTGGGCGCAGACCCAGTCGGGCAGCACCCGCGATGACATCAACATCCTCAATGTCGCGCTCGGGCTGGAATACCAGGCCATCGCGGCGTATCAGGTGGGCGCGGAAAGCGGCTTGCTGCAGAAGCCGGTGCTGGACACCGCCGTGAAGTTCCAGGGCCATCACAAGGCCCACGCGCAGGTGCTGGCGGGTACCGTCAGCAAGCTGGGCGGCACGCCGGTGACGGCGAAGAAGCCCGGGGACTACAACTTTCCCGCCGAACAACTCAAGACGCAGGCCGACGTGCTGCGCTTCGCGGCCGGGCTGGAGAAGGGCGCCACGGCGGCCTACCTCGGCGTACTGCCGAATTTCCACAACCGGGAACTGACCCGGGCCGCCGGCAGCATCCTCGGGGATGAGGCGATGCACTGGGCCGTGCTGCTGTCGGCGCTCGGCGAAGACCCCGTGCCCGGGGCCTTCGTCGGCTAGATGCCGGTGTCGATCAGCCGCTGTTGCGCAGCCCGGCCGCCACGCCGTTGATGGTCAGGTGGATGCCGCGCCGCACGCGCACGTCGTCGCCGTCCTTGCCTGCCCGGTAGCGCTTGAGCAGTTCGACCTGCAAGTGGTTCAGCGGGTCCAGGTAGGCAAAGCGGTTCTTGATCGAGCGTGCCAGCAGCGGGTTGTCGGCCAGCCGCTCCTGGCGGCCGGTGATCAACGCGAGCATGTCGCTGGTCAGGTGCCACTCGGCGCTGATGCGCGCGAACACGCTCTTGCGCAGCGCGGCGTCCTCGCACAGTTGGGCGTAGCGCGACGCCACCGCAAGGTCGGTCTTGGCCAGCACCATGTCCATGTTCGAGAGCAGCGTCGAGAAGAACGGCCAGCTCTTGACCATGCGGCGCAGCGTGGCCACCGTGGCCTTGCGCGATTTCTCGTCCGGCGCCTCATCGACCAGCGCCTTGACCGCGCTGCCGAAGCCGAACCAGCCCGGCAGCAGCAGCCGGCACTGGCCCCAGGAGAAGCCCCAGGGAATCGCGCGGAGATCCTCGATCTTGCGGTTCTTCTTGTCCATCAGCTTGCGCGACGCCGGCCGCGAACCCAGGTTCAGGTCGGCGATCTCGGTGATCGGCGTGGTGGCGAAGAAGTAGTCCTTGAAGCCCGGGGTCTCGTAGACCAGGTCGCGATAGGCGGTGAAGGCGCGGTCGGACAGCTGCTGCATCACGCCCTCGAACGACTCCAGGTCCTTCGGCGCATTCTGCGTGGGCAGCAGCGAGGCCTCGAGCGTGGCCGCCACCACGGTTTCCAGGTTGCGCCGGCCGATTTCGGCATTGGCGAACTTGCTGTTGATGATCTCGCCCTGCTCGGTCAGCCGGATCTGGCCGTTCACGGTGCCGGGTGGCTGCGACAGGATGGCCTGATAGGTCGGGCCGCCCCCGCGCCCCACGGTGCCGCCCCGGCCATGGAACAGCCGCAGCTTCACGCGGCGCGCCTCGAACAGCTTCACCAGCGCCAGCTCGGCCTTGTACAGCTCCCAGTTCGACGTCAGGAAACCGCCGTCCTTGTTCGAATCCGAATAGCCGAGCATCACCTCCTGCTCCACGCCGTGATGGGCGATGACCGAGTCGAAGCCGGGCAGGTCCAGCAGCGACTGCATGATGCCGGCCGCGTTGCGCAAGTCCTCGATGGTTTCGAACAGCGGGATGACCATCAGCTCCATGCGCGCCGGATCGGTCTTGCTGCCGAGCGTGCCGCGCAGCATGCCGGACTCCTTCTGGAGCAGCATGACCTCGATCAGATCCGACAGCGTTTCGGTATGCGAAATGATGTAGTTGCGGGCCACGCGCTTGCCGTAGCGGGCGCGCAGGTCACGCGCCATGGCGAAGATCGCCAGCTCGCTGCGCGTCTGCTCGGAATATTCGTGCCACGGCATGGTCAGCAGCCGCGGCTGGCGCAGTTCGGCCAGCAGCAGTTCGCGCTTGCGGGCCTCGGGCAGCGCGGCGTAGTCGCGCTCCACGCCGGCGGCGGCGAACAGTTCGGCGATCACGGCCTCGTGGACGTCGGACACCTGGCGCATATCCACCGAGGCCAGGTGGAAGCCGAAGATGGCGATGGCGCGCTGGAGCGCGTCGATGCGCGCCTGGGCCAGCGCCACGCCATGGTGGGTGCGCAGGGAATCCATCACGACCTGCACATCGGCGGCGAAGGCCTCGGCATTGTCGTACGGGGCGACGTCCGCCACCGGGTGGCGCTGGGCCTCGTGGCCGGTCAGCTTCTGCGAGGTGGCGGCCAGCCGCGCGTACATGCCGATCAGCGCGCGGCGGTACGGTTCGTCGGAACGGTGGTCGGAATGGTCCGGCGAAGCATCGGCCAGCGCGATCAGCTCGGGGCTGACATCCACCATCAGCGACGACATCGACAACTCCGCGCCCAGCGCGTGCAGTTCGTCGAGATACCACGCCATGATCAGTTGCGATTGCTCGCGCGCGGCGTGTTGGAGTGTCTCGGCGGTCACATTCGGATTGCCGTCGCGGTCGCCGCCAATCCACGACCCCATCTGCAGGAACGGGGCGAGCGGTGCCGGCGCGGTGCCGGCCTTGCCCTTCTTGCTGGTCGGGAAGACGGCGGCGATGTCTTCCTCCATCTCGGCCATCAGGCGCGGAATGCCGTGCAAGAAGGTGGTGCGGTAATAGGAGAGGGCGTTCTCGATCTCGTCCACCACCATCAGCCGGTTGTTGCGCAGCATGCGGGTCTGCCACAGCGTGGTCACGCGGGCGCGCAGTTGCGCCGTGTTGTGGTCGCGCTCGCGGGCGGTCATCGGCAGGTCGCGTTCGGCCAGCAGGCGGGCGATTTCGCGCTCGGCGTCGAGAATGCTCTTGCGCTGCACCTCGGTCGGGTGGGCGGTCAGCACCGGCACGATCAGCGCTTCGTCGAGGAACTTGCGCAGCTGCTTGCCGGTAACGCCGGCGGCGTCGATGGCTTCCAGCGCGCGGGCCAGGCTGCCCGGCTGCGGCGGCGAGCCGGCCAGTGCGTGCACGCGGCGACGGCGGTTGTGGTGCTGGTCCTCGGCGATATTGGCCAGGTGCGAGAAATAGCTGAAGGCGCGCACCACCTGATTGGTCTGGTCGCGCGACAGCCGCTTGAGCAGGCGGTCCAGCTCGGCACCGGCGGCGCGGTCGTTCTCGCGGCGGAAACGCACGGCGGTCTGGCGAATCGTCTCAACCAGATCGAACGCCGCCTCGCCTTCCTGCTCGCGCACGCAGTCGCCCAGCAGGCGGCCCAGGAAGCGGATGTCCTCGCGCAGCGGCAGGTCCTTGTCGGCTGTACGGCGCGCGGGGGAGGTCGCGGCGATGGCTGCATCGGCGACCGTCGCGCCATTGGTGGCCACCACGGCCAGCTTGGCACGGGCGGCGCGCGGCTTCGCGGGGGCGGAGGAAGTGCCTTCCGCTTCACGTGGCGCAGCGGTGGTCTTGGCGGACTTGCGGGCAGGGGTGGTACGGGTGCGGCCCGATGGGCGCGCGACGGGCTGGGTCATGCAGTCATCTCCTCTGTCTTTTATAAGGTGCCGGTCGCCTTGAAGGCGCCCTGGTCATGTCCGATACGCGGCGAAGCGATTTCGGGCGCATTCCGGGGCCTGAGGCCGCCGGGGTGCGTGCTAACATGCGCGCATGCAAGCACCTGCGTCTCCGTCTTCTTCGTCCGCTGCCGTATCCCGCAGCATGCCGCACAAGCTCGTGATCGCCTCGCGCGAAAGCCGGCTGGCGATGTGGCAGGCTGAACATGTACGTGCTGCGTTGCAACAATACTATCCCTCGTGCGATGTGTCCATTCTCGGCATGACGACAAGGGGTGATCAAATTCTCGACAAGTCCTTGTCCAAGGTGGGCGGCAAAGGGCTCTTCGTGAAAGAGCTGGAGGTGGCGATGGCCGAGGGCCGCGCCGACCTGGCCGTGCATTCGCTCAAGGATGTGCCGATGGAACTGCCCGCCGGCTTCACGCTCACCGCCGTGATGGAACGCGAAGACCCGCGCGATGCGCTGGTCTCGTCGCACTTCGCGTCGCTGGACGAGATGCCGCCCGGCACCGTGGTCGGCACGTCTAGCCTGCGCCGCGAAGCCGCGCTACGCACCCGCTATCCCCATCTGGTCATCAAGCCGCTGCGCGGCAACCTCGACACCCGTCTGCGCAAGCTGGACGCCGGTGAATTCGGCGCGATCATCCTGGCTGCGGCCGGGTTGAAGCGGCTGGGCCTGGGCGAGCGCATCCGCGCGCTGATCGAGCCAGAGGCCTCGCTGCCGGCGGCCGGGCAGGGCGCACTGGGTATCGAGATCCGTTCCGATCGACCCGAACTCGCCGCATGGCTGGCGCCGCTGAACCATACGCCGACGCTGCTGGCGGTGTCGGCCGAGCGCGCCGTGTCGCGCCGGCTGGGCGGTAGCTGCCAGGTGCCGCTGGGCGCCCATGCCCGCTGGCGTGGCGATGCCCTGCAACTCGACGCCTTCGTGGCCCTGCCAGACGGCAGCCGCGACATACGTGCGCATGCGGCCCGGGCGGTGGACACGCTGGAGGCGGCCGAGCAGCTCGGCGCATCGGTGGCCGGCGACCTGCTGGCGCGCGGTGCCGATGACGTGCTGGCGGCGCTTGCCGCGGCGGGTCCGACCTGAGGCGCGCGCGATGCCCCGCCCGACCGTCGTAGTTACGCGACCTGCCGGGCAGTCCCGGCAACTGACCGAGGCGCTCCAGTCCGCTGGACTGGACGTGCTCGGCTTCCCATTGCTCGCCATTGGCCCGCCCGCCGACGACGCCGCGCTGCGCGCAGCGCTGGCCCGGCTCGCCGACTATGCGCTGGTGGTCTTCGTCAGCCCCAATGCGGTCTCGTTCGCGCTCGATGCGCTGGCGAACGTGCAGAACGCGCCGGCGCTGCCGCAATGGCCGGCCCAGGTGCCGGTGGCGGTGGTCGGGCCGTCGAGCGTGGCGGCGCTGGCCGAACGCGGCATTGCCGCGCCTGCCTATCGCGTGGTGGCCCCGGCCGGGGCGCATGGCAACGCGGAAATCCACAATGAACCGGCGCGCTTCGATTCCGAGGCGCTCTGGTCCGAACTCGACACCTCGCCCGGCGCGTTCTCGAACCAGCGCGTGCTGATCGTACGGGGGAACGGCGGGCGCGACTGGCTCGGCGATCGCCTGCGCGATGCCGGCGCCACCGTCGACGCCGTGGAGGCATACAGCCGCACGCTGCCGGAGCCCACGTCCATGCAATGGCAGGCCGTGCGCGATAACCTGAAGCCGGGCGCGCCGCCCTGCGCGTGGCTGCTGACCAGTTCCGAAGCCGTGCGCAACCTCGACGCGCTGGCCCGGTTGCACCTGTCGCCGCAGGAACACGAGCGTCTGAAGCAGATGCAGTGCATTGCGCCGCATGCGAGAATTGCCGCGCAGGCGAACGCGCTGGGCTTCGCCCATGTGCTGCCCGCCGCGCCCGGCGACGCCGGCCTGCTGGCCGCCTGCACGCAGTGGGCCGATGCCCACGCGGGGCCGGCGGAGGCGCTGGTCCGCCCAGATTCATCCGACACCCCGGTGGTGGCCGTCGCTCCGACGCCAACCCCGCGCGCGCCGGTTCCAGATTCCCCGTCAACGAAGGTTGATCGCGTGACGCCAGACACTACGTCCTCCTCTTCTTCAGCCTCCGCAGCCGCTGCGGCATCGGCCCCGCCGCCGCATGTCGCGCCGCCTGCGGCTCCTGCCGCCAGTGCCCCCACCGCTGCGTTCGCACCGCGCCGCATGAACCCGTGGTGGATCGTCGCCGCCGTCATCGTGCTGGCCACCGCGGCCGGCTTCTGGTGGCTGCAACTGCGCGTGGAACATCTGACGCAGGAACTGGCGCGGCGCCAGCAGAACAACGACGCTCTGGTCCAGGAGACCCGGGTGCTGTCCCGCAACGCGCAGGAGACGGTCAAGGAACTCCAGGCCAAGGTCGGCGCGCTGGACGGCCAGGTGGTCGAGACCCGCGACAAGCAGGTGGCGCTCGAGCAGGTCTACCAGGACCTGATGCGCAACCGTGACGACTGGGAAATTGCCGAGATCCAGCAGTTGCTGACCAACGCCGGCCAGCAACTCCAGCTCAGCGGCAACGTGCAGGTGGCGCTGGCCGCGCTGCAAAGCGCCGACGCGCGGCTCGCGCGGGCCGACAAGCCGCAGTACAACCAGCTGCGCCGGGCCTTGGCGCGCGACATCGCCCGCATGAAAGCCGTGCCGGATACGGACCTGACCGGCGCCGCGATCAAGCTCGATGAGTCGATCAACCAGATCGACGTGCTGCCGCTGCTGTCTGGCGAACGCATGCTCGACCGCACGCCCGGCGAGAACGGCAAGCCCGCCAGCGCGGCGCAAGCATCACAAAATACCCAGCCGACGCCCGAATCCGGCAACGCCTTCGTGCGGCTCTGGCACTACGTGCTGGCCGAAATGGGGCAGGTGATCCGCATCCGCAAGGTGGACGACGCCAACGCGCTGCTGCTCTCCGGCGACCAGGGCTGGTTCCTGCGCGAGAACGTGAAGCTGCGCCTGCTCAACGCGCGGCTGGCGCTGCTGTCGCGCAACGAGCCGGTGTTCCGCAATGACCTCGCCGCCGCCCAGGCGCTGATTTCACGATATTTCGATACCCGCTCGCGCCGCGTGCAGGGCGTGCTGACCCTGCTCAAGCAGGCGCAGGCCAGCGCGGTCTCGGTCTCGCTGCCGACCATGGCCGAGAGCCTTGGCGCGCTGCGTGCCCTGAAGAAGGAGTAGCCATGCGACTTCTGTTCTGGGTAGCGGTCCTGTTCGCCGGCGCCGTCGGGCTGGCGCTGTTCACGCAGTTCAACCACAGCAACGTGGTGCTGTTCTACCCGCCGTACCGGGTGGAAATGTCCCTGAATCTCACGCTGGCGCTGCTATTGCTGCTGTTCTTCGGAGTGTGGACGATCCTGACCACGTTCCGGCACCTCTCCGAGATGCCGCGCCGCGCTGCCGCTTACCGCGAACGCAGCCGCATGAGCAAGGCGCAGGCCGCGCTACGCGAGTCGATCGAAAACCTGTTTGCCGGACGTTTCGCACGGGCCGAGCGCGCCGCGCGCGATGCCCAGGCGTGGCCGGAACAGGCGCAGACCGCAGCCCTGGTGGGCGCGCGGGCCGCGCACCGGATGCAGGAATCGGAACGCCGCGACGCCTGGATGGCGCAGGTCACGGACCCCGAGCGCGCTCAGGCGCGGTTGGTTTCCATGGCCGAACTGCTAGTCGATGCCCGTGACGCCGAGGGCGCGCTGGAAACCATCGCCCAGTTGCAGTCGCAGGGCGGGCGGCAGATCCACGTGCAACGGATTGCGCTGCGTGCGCACCAGCATCTGAAGAACTGGACCGAGGTATTGCGGCTGGCGCGCTCGCTGGAGAAGCGCAACGCGCTGCACCCGGTGCTGGCGCTGCGGCTCAAGCAGCTGGCGGTGGAGGCGATGCTCGACGAGCGTCGCCATGACGCGGAAGGGCTGTACCACTTCTGGCGCTCGCTGTCGCCCGATGAGCGGCACGCGGTGCGCATTGCCGAGCCGGCGGCGCGCTACTTCTCGGCGCTGGGCCGCCAGAACGAGGCGCGGCGCATTGTCGAGGAAGCGCTCCGGGTCAACTGGGACAGCCGCCTCGTGCAGCGCTATGCCGAATGCGCCGAGCCGGGCAAGGCGCTGCCCCAGATCCAGCAGGCCGAGAAATGGCTGGCCGAACATCCGGCCGATGCGGATTTGTACTACACGCTGGGCGTGCTGTGCCTGGGCGAGCAGCTCTGGGGCAAGGCCCAGTCGAACTTCGAGCGCGCGCTGAAGTACGCCGACCCGGAATCGCAACGCCGCCTGCGCGTGCGTACCCATCTGGCACTGGCCCGGCTGTTCGAGGAAACTGAGCGTCCCGAGGACGCCCAACGGCATTATCGGGAAAGTGCGATGCTGGCGGCCTGAGCCGATGGCTCAGCTTTCCTCTTCCGCCAGCTTCGCCCGGGCGGCTGCCTTCGCCTTCGGCGTCTTCACCACCGCGTAGCGCGCCAGCGTCTCCTGCCGGGCTACGTCGTGCTGCACGATCGGCCTCGGATAATTCTCACCCAGTCGCACCCCGGCCTCGGCCAGCACGGCCTCCGGCGCCGTCCACGGCGCGTGGAGGTATTTGTCTGGCAGCCGGGCCAGTTCCGGCAGGTACTTGCGGATGAACTGACCGTTCGGGTCGAACTTTTCCGATTGCGTGACCGGGTTGAAGATGCGGAAGTAGGGCTGCGCATCGCAGCCTGTGGACGCCGCCCATTGCCAGCCGCCGTTGTTGGCCGCGAAGTCGAAATCGTTGAGCTGATCGGCGAAATACTGCTCGCCGCGCCGCCAGTCCACGCCCAGATCCTTGACCAGGAAGCTCGCCGTCACCATCCGCAGCCGGTTGTGCATATAGCCGCTCTGGCGGATCTGGCGCATCGCCGCATCCACCAGCGGATAGCCGGTGGACGCCTCGCACCATGCCTGGAAATAGCGCTCGCCGGTCTGCGGGGCGACCCAGCGCAGGCCGTCGTACTCGGGGTGGAACGACTTGCTTTCGGCCACGCGCGGGTGGTGATGCAGGATCATGAAGTAGAAGTCGCGCCAGATCAGTTCCGAGAGCCATACCGCCGCCCCGGCGCTGGCGGCGCCGCCGCGCAGCACGGTCTCGTGGGCGGCGCGGGCGAGGGTGCGGATCGAGATCGTACCGAAGCGCAGGTGCGCGGACAGGTAGCTCGGCCCGCGCAGTGCCGGGAAGTCGCGGCGGTGGCCGTAGTCGCCGATCCGGTCCAGGAATTCGTCGAACAGCGCGTGGGCGCCGTCCGAGCCGGTGGGCATGGCGATCTCGGGCAGGTTGCTCGGCGCGAAGCCCAGGTCGGCCAGCGTGGGCAGGTCCCGGCGATAGGGGGCCGGTACCGGCGCCAGTGCGTGGCGGTACTTATCCACAGGATAGGGGCGCAGGTCGAATGACTGCACCGTGCGCAGCCACGCGTTCTTGTAGGGCGTGAACACGGCGAACGGGGCGCCCTGGCCGTTCAGGACCTCGTCGGCCTCGAAGATGACCTGGTCCTTGAAGGTGAACAGCACGCGGGAATCGGCGGCCAGCGCATCGCGCACGGCGGCATCGCGGGCGTTGGCGGCCGGTTCGTAGTCGTGGTTGGCGAAGACCGCCTTGGCCTCGAGGGCGGCTGCGAGTTGCGGGATCGCCTCGCGGGCCTTGGCATCGCGCACGATCAGGCCGCCGCCCCACTGGCTCAGGGCCGCGTGCAGCGGGGCCAGTGAGCGCAGGATGAAGTCGACACGACGGTCGGCCTGGAGCCCCCGTTCCAGCAGGGGATCGAGGATCTCGCGGTCGAAGACGAACACGCACCATACCTGCCGGCAGTGCTTAAGGGCATAATGCAGCGCCGCGTGGTCGTCGGCGCGCAGGTCGCGCCGGAACCAGACCAGGCCGCGTTCGAACCGTTGTTCGATACGATACGGCGCGCGGCCGGCGGCATCCATCGAATGGGGCTGGGACGATCTTGGCATCGTCGTACCCTAACATATGGATACCCCGGCATCACATCCGCATTTCAGAGCATTCCCATGGCCATGACACTCGATCGAATTCTGCAATCCCAAGGCTTCGGCACGCGCCGTTATTGTGGCGACCTCGTGGCCGCCGGGCTCGTCGAGGTCAACGGCGAGCTATGCGAAGACCCCGGCGCACGCTTCGAGGTGGATGGCCTGCAACTGACCGTGGATGGCGAGGCGTGGCTGGCCTGCACCAAGGCCTACCTGATGCTCCACAAGCCCGCCGGCTATGAGTGTTCGCAGCGGCCGCGACACCACGAGAGCGTCTACAACCTGCTGCCGGTGCCGCTGCGTCAGCGCGAAGTGCAGGCCGTGGGCCGGCTCGACCACGACACCACGGGCCTGCTGTTGCTGACGGACGACGGCCAGTTCATCCACGCCCAGACCTCGCCCAAGCGCAAGGTGCCGAAGTTCTACGAGGTAACCACGGCCGAGCCCGTGACCGAGGCGCAGGCCGAGGCACTGCGCACCGGCGTGAAACTCGACGACGAACCGGCCCCGATCGCCGCCGAAGGCTGCGAGATCACCGGCGAACACAGCCTGCGGCTGACGCTGATCCAGGGCAAGTATCACCAGGTGAAACGCATGGTGGCAGCCGCCGGCAACCATGTGAGCGGGCTGCATCGGAGTGCCATCGGCCGCCTGCAGCTCGACCCGGCCCTGGCGCCGGGCGAATGGCGCTGGCTCACGGCGGACGACCTGGCCGCGCTGAAGCCGGCCGACTGACGGGCCGCATCGACGAACCCTCCGGTGACGGATGCTGCGCAGGCCGGCAGAAAGTTTCGGGCCGACCGGCAGCGATTTGATAAAATGCAGCCATGGCGACGCCCGAAGCTCCAATCAATCTCACGAATCAGTTCCTGATTGCCATGCCCGGCATGGCCGACCCGACTTTTTCGGGTTCCGTGGTCTACCTTTGCGAGCACAACGAACGCGGCGCGCTCGGCCTGGTCATCAACCGGCCGATCGACATCGACATGGCCACGCTGTTCGACAAGATCGATCTCAAGCTCGAAATCCAGCCTGTGGCCCATCAGCCTGTCTACTTCGGCGGCCCGGTGCAGACCGAGCGCGGCTTCGTGCTGCACGATCCGGTCGGTGTCTATGTGTCGTCGCTGGCGGTGCCGGGCGGGCTCGAGATGACCACCTCCAAGGACGTGCTCGAAGCCGTGGCCAACGGGAGCGGGCCGCACCGGTTCCTGCTCACGCTGGGCTATGCCGGCTGGGGCGCCGGGCAGTTGGAGGAAGAACTGAGCCGCAACGGCTGGCTGACCGTCCAGGCCGATCCCGAGATTATTTTCAGCGTGCCGCCCGAAGAGCGGTTCGCCGCCGCAGTGCGCCTGCTGGGCATAGATTTCACGATGCTCTCGGGCGAGGCGGGGCATGCCTGATCAGGCGGGGCGCGCGACGCCCCCGGACGGCACCGTCCTCGCCTTCGACTATGGCGAGAAAAAAATCGGCGTGGCGCTCGGTAATTTCATCACCCGGCAGGCCCGCGCGCTGACCATTCTTCCCAATGTGACCGTGGAAGGCCGCTTCGAGGCCGTGAGCGCGCTGGTGCGCGACTGGACGCCGGTGCAGTTCGTGGTGGGCATGCCGGTCAACCCCGAAGCCGGCCCCGACGATGCCGAACAAGCCTCCATGCGACTTGCGCGCCGCTTTGGCAACCAGTTGAACGGCCGCTTCGACCTGCCAGTGGCCTTCGTGGACGAGCGCTACAGCTCCCGCGCCGCCGCCATGGCTGGGGCGAAGCGCGGCGCGCTGGACGCCGAGGCCGCCCGCATCATCCTGCAACAGTATTTCGACGAGCTTCCGCTATGACCCAGACCTCCACTCCCGACGCCGAGGCGCTCTACCACGCGCTGCGCGACCAGGCCCAGGCGCTGATGCCGGCGGCCGAGCGCGCCAACTGGTCCGTGGCCGGCATCTACTCCGGCGGCGCCTGGATTGCCGAGCGCCTGGCAGCGGACCTGAAGCTCGACAGCCATGGCGTGATCAACGTGGCCTTCCACCGCGACGACTACGCCAAGAAGGGCCTGCACAGCCAGGCCGAGCCGACCACGCTGCCGTTCGACGTGCAGGACCGCAACATCCTGCTGATTGACGACGTGCTGGCCACCGGCCGCACGATTCGCGCCGCCGTGAACGAATTGTTCGACTACGGCCGCCCGGGGCGTGTGGCGCTGGTGGTGCTGGCCGACCGCGGCGGGCGCAACCTGCCGATTGCCGCCGACTTTGCCGCGGCCACCATCGAACTGCCCCAAGACAAGACCCTGGTGCTGTCCCGCCAGGGCGAGGGTGCCGCCACGCGCTTCGCCTTCGCCACCGAAGCCCGTGCCTGACCGGCCCCGACCCGCACCTCCGCAAGCCACCCAGACCGACCCTGCCCGCGCCTGACCTGCCATGACCAAGATGTTCCGCAACCCGCAGCTGACCAAGAATGGCGAGCTGAAGCACCTGTTGTCGATCGAGGGGCTGTCGCGTGACATGATCACGCACATCCTCGACACCGCCAGCCAGTTCGTCTCGCTCTCCGACTCGGACCGCGACGTGAAGAAGGTGCCGCTGCTGCGCGGCAAGAGCGTGTTCAACCTGTTCTTCGAGAACTCCACGCGGACGCGCACCACGTTCGAGATTGCCGCCAAGCGGCTCTCCGCCGACGTGCTGAACCTGAACATCAACGCGTCTTCCACCAGCAAGGGCGAATCGCTTCTGGACACGATCAACAACCTCTCGGCGATGTCCGCCGACATGTTCGTCGTGCGCCACGCCAGTTCGGGCGCGCCGTACCTGATCGCCGAGCACGTGGCGCCGCACGTCCACGTGATCAACGCCGGCGACGGCCGCCACGCACACCCGACGCAGGGTTTGCTGGATATGTACACGATTCGTCACTTCAAGAGGGATTTCACCAACCTGACGGTGGCGATCATCGGCGACATCCTGCATTCGCGGGTGGCGCGTTCGGACATCCACGCGCTGACCACGCTCGGCGTGCCGGAAGTGCGCGCGATCGGGCCGCGCACGTTGCTGCCGTCCGGGCTGGAGCAGATGGGCGTTCGCGTCTTCCACAATATGGAAGAGGGCCTGAAGGGCGTGGACGTGGTGATCATGCTGCGCCTGCAGAACGAGCGGATGAGCGGCGCGCTGCTGCCGTCCGCGCAGGAATACTTCAAGGCGTACGGGCTGACGCCGGAGCGGCTGGCGCTGGCCAAGCCCGATGCCATCGTCATGCACCCGGGGCCGATGAACCGCGGCGTGGAGATCGACTCCGCCGTGGCCGATGGCTCGCAATCGGTGATCCTGAACCAGGTGACGTTCGGCATCGCCGTGCGCATGGCGGTGATGGGCATCGTCGCCGGCAACAATGATTGAGTCAGGCTCCCCCGAACAACCGAACGCCAAGCGACAGAACATGAAGATTCACATCCAGGGTGGCCGCCTGATCGACCCGGCCGCGAACCTCGACGCCGAGCAAGACCTGTTTATCGCCGCCGGCAAGGTCGTCGGCGTGGGCCGCGCCCCCGCCGACTTCAACGCCAACAAGACCATCGACGCCCGCGGGCTGATCGTCTGCCCGGGGCTGGTGGACCTCTCCGCGCGGCTGCGTGAACCGGGCTACGAGTACAAGGCGACGCTGGAATCCGAAGTGGCCGCCGCCACCGCCGGCGGCGTGACCAGCCTGGTCTGCCCGCCCGACACCGATCCGGTGCTGGACGAGCCGGGCCTCGTAGAAATGCTGAAGTTCCGCGCCCGCACGCTCAACCAGACCCACGTCTACCCGCTGGGCGCGCTGACGCTGGGCCTCAAGGGCGAGATCCTGACCGAGATGGGCCAGTTGACCGAGGCCGGCTGCGTTGGCTTCAGCCAGGCCGAGATGCCGATCCGCAATACCCAGGTGCTGCTGCGCGCGATGCAGTACGCGCAGACCTTCGGCTACACGGTGTGGCTGCGTCCCGAGGACCCGTTCCTCGGCGGCGGGGTGGCGGCGAGTGGCGCGGTGGCGTCGCGGCTGGGCCTCTCGGGCGTGTCGGTGATCGCCGAGACCGTGCGCCTGCATACGATCTTCGAACTGATGCGCACCACGGGCGCGCGCGTGCACCTGTGCCGGCTGTCGTCGGCTGCCGGCCTGGAACTGGTGCGGCAGGCGCGCAAGGAAGGGCTGAGGGTGTCGTGCGACGTGAACATGCACCATGTGGCGCTGACGGACGTGGACATCGGCTTCTTCAATAGCCAGATGCGCTTCTCGCCGCCGCTGCGCAGTGCGCGGGACCGGGATGCCATCATCGCCGCGCTGGCCGATGGCACCATCGACGCGCTGTGCTCGGACCATACCCCAGTGGACGATGACGAGAAGCTGCTGCCGTTCGACGAGGCCTCACCCGGCGCCACCGGCCTGGAACTGCTGCTGCCGCTGACGCTGCGCTGGGCCAACGAGCACAAGGTGCCGCTGGTGAAGGCGCTGGCGCGTATCACCAGTGAGCCGGCCCGCGTGATCGGCCTTGGTGCCGGCACGCTGGCCACCGGCAGCGCGGCAGACGTCTGCGTGTTCGACCCGAAACAGGTGTGGAAGGTGGAGCGTAGCGCGCTGAAGAGCCAGGGCAAGAATTCGCCATGGCTCGGCTACGAGATGGAAGGGCGCGTGCGCATGACGCTGGTTGGTGGCCAGATCGTGCACGAAGCGCGCTGATCAGCACGGATCTTAGTCGATCAATATCATCCGAGAGCCCTTACGATGATCTGGTTACGCAAGACGCGCCTCATCCTGCTGATGCTGCGCGGCATGCTGATCTGCGCCACGGTGTTCCCGTGGGCGAGTGTGGCGATGCGCGAGCGGCTGATCCGCAACTGGTCGCGCAAGCTGCTGAAGCTGTGTGGCGTGGAAGTGGAGGTGCAGGGTTTGGCGCCCGGCCAGCCCGCGCCCCGTGGCGCGATGATGGTTGCGAATCACATCTCCTGGCTCGACATCTATGTGATCCATAGCTGGCATCCGGCGCGTTTCGTGGCGAAGTCCGAGATCCGTAGCTGGCCACTCGTCGGCTGGCTATGCGAGAAGACCGGCACGATCTTCATCGAGCGTGGACGCAAACGCGACGCGCACCGGGTACTCCATCACATCACCGAGGTGATGCGCGACGGTGACCTCGTGTGCGTGTTCCCGGAGGGGACGACGACAGATGGAACGGAGGTGCTGCCGTTCCATGCCAATCTGATGCAGGCCCCAGTGGCGGGCGGGCTGCCGGTGCAGCCGGTGGGATTGCGGTATCTGGACGCAGCCACCGGCGAGCCGACGGCAGCGCCGGCGTATATCGGCGATTTGTCGTTGCTGGACTCGCTCGACATGATATTGCGGTCGCCGCCGATCAAGGCGCGGCTGACGCTTGGGCCGCAGCTGATGGCGCAGTCGGCCAGCCGGCGGGAGTTGGCGGAGTCGGCGCGGGAAGTGGTTGTTCACTTGAGCATGGGAAACCCCAGCGCGGCAGCAGATTTTGCGCTTCAAATGCGCCCGACTGCGGCTGGTGTTCTCGCTGAAGAATCGAGCGCGAGCCCCGCAGTAATGAAATAGGCTCCATTCGTACTTTATCGACCCACAAATCCAAGGCATTCTCCCTTCTATCGTGCGGGCTTTATTCGCATGCACTCGTCTCCTTCCTTTGCTTAAGTCGCCTTGACTTTCAAGAAGCCCGCCTTCAGTGCAGCTACTCCAAGTTGAACTAGATCAACTCTGATCGACATGCCGTAGGGTAGATTCTGTCTGCGGTAGTTGTGAAGTAATAACACTTCGCGGTTAAATCTAGTTAAAGGATTAAACATGAAGGTTGAATTCTTCAAGAAAGCGACTTGTTTTGTTGGTGCATGTGTTGTCGCTTCCAGCGCTTTTGCGGGATCGAGCAGCGGAAAAATCACGTATATAAATGTCCGGGACGATGGGCTGGTGTACTTCGCCTTGAGTGGCGCTCCGACTAATCGTCCTGGCTGCGCCTCTGCTTCCACTTATTTCATGATCAAGGACGAGAAATCCAATATTGGGAAGCAACAGTTAGCGTTGCTGTTGACTGCCGTTGGTACGGATAAGGCAGTAAGCGTCGAAGGAACGGGGCAATGTTCCAGGTATGTCGACGGCGAGGACGTGCGCTTCGTATTGCTCCATAACAGCTAGTGCAAGGTAGAGTCGTCCTGCACTCAGTAGTGTCCATGGGTGTCATGCCCTACCGGAGTTTTCAGTATGCGCGTCCTTCCAAAGATATTATTGGCGTTGTCGTGCTTGATTTCAATGTTCGACGCCAGGGCTGGGGTCTACGCCACCAGTCTTGAGGTGACAAAGCCATCGACGGTCAAGCCAGGGCAGCAATTTCAGATTGCTGCAAAGCTTTCGGGGCTGTTTTTTGTGAAATGGATATACCCATCTGCCTCTGGCCAGGGTGCCTATATATTGCTTTATCAGGGGAACAAGGAAATTGGCCGATATCGGATCAGTCAATACAATACCGCTGTGACAAGATCGGTAACTGCCGTGGGACCATCGGGTTGGAATGATTTGATTGGCCTCGGCTCAGAGACTATCGCTCGTTTCAACGTTACAGCCCCAAGCAAGGCTCAGACGCTTGAATATTCAGTTGTGTATACGGGGGAGAAGTGGAGCAATAGCGCGAACTCCGGCGTCTTGAAAGTGAAGGCGGGTTACCCCAATCTTGTGCCCGCAATCACCCCGCTCTTACTTGGCGATTGAGTCGTAGGCACTGACCACGAAGTGGGTCTCCGATCAGCCCCCCGCAAGAGCGGGGGCTGATCTTTTTAAGCGAGTGGATCAGAATACTGCGGGCAATCGACTTGGACGATGGTCCGGTCCGCTGGATCGGATGCGAGCCGGGCAGCGGTCAGCTTGCCTCCCCAGACACAGCCGGTATCGAGCGCCATGAGGTTGGGCCGCTTGACCAGTCCGAGCGTGGACCAGTGACCGCAGACGACGGTGACATCGGCGGTACGGCGGCCGGGCACATCGAACCAGGGCATGACGCCGTTTGGCGCGCCGCCTGGGCTTTCCTTGGTTTTGAGATCCATGACCCCGTCCGCGGAGCAGAAGCGGAGGCGGGTGAGGGCGTTCACGACCACGCGGTGGCGGTGGATGCCGGTCAGGTCGTCTCGCCAGCGGTCTGCGGCGTTGCCGAAGACGTTGCCGAGAAAGTCTTGCCAGTTGGGGCCCCGCAACTCCGCTTCCACTTCGCCCGCCAGATCGACTACCTGCGACGCGGTCCATTGCGGCAGGACGCCGGCGTGGACGATCAGAAAGTCGCTCTCCAGGATCGCCAACGGCTGATGACGCAACCATGTGATCAGAGAATCACAATCCGGAGCGGCCAATATGTCATCCAGGGTGTCTGACTTGCTATTCTTGCGCGCCCCGGCGGCGACGGCCAGCAGATGGATGTCGTGGTTGCCCAGTACCGTCCCGGCGCGCGGGGCCATGTCCTTGACCATGCGAAGGGTTTGGAGCGAAGCCGGGCCCCGGTTGATCAGATCGCCGACGAAGCGAAGCGGGGCGGTGGACGGAATTTGGGCCAACAGAGAGGTCAAGGACGGCGCGCAGCCCTGAAGGTCGCCGATGGCGAATGTGGTGTCTGAGGGTGCTGGATTAACAGGCATCGAAAATTTGCCACAAATGGGAGGATCGGGCGCAAAGTGCCAGAATAAGCATTCTTGTGTCGAGCCATAATCGATTTGGTCGAACGTTACAAGACGCTACAAAAAGTTGGGTATCACACCAAGGATACAGGTCAGGGTCAGATAGAATAGCGCCACTTCCGAGAGGACTAAAAAAAGACCGCTATCCCCCACCGGATCTGGCGGACAACCGACTGTGTCGGGAACTCGAAACATATCGAATGGGTAAGGGAGCACAGGTTTGTCGCATATTCTTGTCACCGGCGGTGCTGGGTTCATCGGGGCCAATTTTGTGCTCGACTGGCTTGCACAGCCGGACGCGGACAGCGTCGTCAACGTCGACAAGCTGACGTATGCCGGGAACCTCAAGACGCTCGCATCGTTGAAGGATGACAGCCGCCACGTCTTCTCGCAGACCGATATTTGCGACAGGGCGGCCCTGGACCGTTTGCTGACCCAATACAAGCCGCGGGCCGTGGTGCATTTCGCGGCGGAATCCCATGTCGACCGGTCCATTCACGGCCCGGGCGAGTTTATTCGGACCAATATCGTCGGTACCTTCACGTTGCTGGAAGCTGTGCGCGGCTACTGGAGCGGCCTGGACGATGCGGCAAAGGCCGCCTTCCGATTCCTGCACATCTCCACCGACGAGGTATTCGGCTCCCTCGGCCCAGCGGATCCGCAGTTCTCGGAGACCACGGCCTATGCGCCGAACAGCCCGTACTCTGCGTCGAAGGCCGCGTCGGACCATCTGGTGCGCGCCTACCATCATACCTACGGCCTGCCGGTCCTGACGACGAACTGCTCCAACAACTACGGCCCGTATCACTTCCCCGAGAAGCTGATCCCGCTGATGATCACCAACGCGCTCACAGGCAAGGCGCTGCCGGTCTACGGTGATGGCCAGAACGTGCGCGACTGGCTGTACGTGCGCGACCATTGCAGCGCCATTCGCGAAGTCCTAGCGCGTGGCCGAGTGTGTGAGACCTATAACGTTGGCGGCTGGAACGAGAAGACCAATCTCGATGTCGTGCATACGCTGTGCGACCTGCTAGACGAGTTCAAGCCAAAGGCTTCGGGGTCGTATCGCGACCAGATAGCTTTCGTGAAGGACCGCCCCGGTCACGATCGGCGCTATGCCATTGACGCGCGCAAGCTCGAGCGCGAACTCGGCTGGAAGCCGGTCGAGACCTTCGAGACGGGGCTGCGCAAGACGGTTCAGTGGTATCTCGATAATCAGGCGTGGGTGCAGGACGTGATGTCGGGCGAATACCGGAATTGGGTGGCGAAGCAATATGCAGCGTAAGCCCGGCGGTATCCCCACGATTCTTGTAACAGGAAGCAACGGCCAAGTCGGTTTTGAATTGCGACGTAGCCTGGCGCCACTGGGCAACGTCATGGCCTTGGATCGGGCGGGGTGCGATCTGTCGAATCCCGATGCGATTCGCGACGTGGTTCGCCGTGTGCGCCCCGACGTGATCGTGAATGCGGCTGCCTACACGGCTGTGGACAAGGCTGAAAGCGAAACGGCGCAGGCGTTCGCCATCAACGGCACGGCGCCGTGCGTGCTGGCGGAAGAAGCCCGTGCGTTGGGTAGCCTGCTCGTGCATTACTCCACGGACTATGTGTTCGCTGGCATCGGCAACGCACCCTATACCGAAGCCGATGCCGTCGGTCCGCTGTCCGTCTATGGCAAGAGCAAGCTCGCGGGCGAGCAGGCGATCGAAGCCGCAGGGGCCGTTGCTATCGTGCTGCGTACATGCTGGGTAGCAGGCGCGCATGGCGGCAACTTCGCCAAGACGATGCTCAAGCTCGGGCGCGAACGCGACAGCCTGCGCGTGGTGGCCGATCAGTATGGCGCGCCGACCACGGCGGCGCTGATTGCCGACGTGACCGCCCACATTGTCGATCGGGCCTGGCTGCATGGTGACCGCACAGCGTTTCCCGCCGGCGTTTATCACCTCGCGGCATCCGGGGAAACATCCTGGCATGGCTACGCGGCGGAAGTGCTGCGTTATGCGAAGAGCAAGGGCGTAGCGCTGAAGGTGGACCCGGATACCATTGGGGCGATCCCTGCATCGGCCTATCCGCTGCCCGCCCCGCGGCCGGCCAATTCGCGATTGGATACGCGCAAGCTCCGCGATACTTTTGACCTCAATCTTCCGGAATGGCAGCAAGGCGTACGGCACTTGCTGGACCAGATTCTCTCCTGATACCGCACATGCATAAAGGCATCATCCTGGCCGGCGGCTCCGGTACCCGGCTTTATCCGATTACCCGTTCGGTGTCGAAACAGCTACTGCCTGTTTACGACAAGCCGATGATCTACTATCCGCTGTCCACGCTCATGCTGGCGGGGATTCGTGACATTCTCGTCATCTCCACGCCGGAAGATACGCCCCGATTTGCGGAGATGCTTGGCGACGGCAGCAGTTGGGGTATCAACTTGTCCTATGCGGTGCAGCCATCGCCGGATGGCCTGGCACAGGCATTCATTATTGGCCGCGACTTTGTCGGCAATGATCCGTCCGCCCTGATTCTTGGGGACAATATTTTCTTCGGTCACGATCTCGCTCGCCAATTGCAAAACGCGGCAACGCAGGAGAGCGGCGCCACTGTTTTCGCCTATCACGTGCATGATCCGGAGCGGTATGGTGTCATCGAATTCGATGAGCATTTTCGCGCCGTGTCGCTCGAGGAAAAGCCGAATACGCCGCGTTCGAACTACGCGGTGACCGGGCTCTATTTCTACGACAACCAGGTTTGCGACATTGCCGCGGATATCAAGCCGTCGGCGCGTGGTGAACTGGAAATTACGGACGTGAACAAGCACTATCTGGCAAATGGCGAGCTCAACGTCGAGATCATGGGGCGGGGGTATGCCTGGCTCGACACTGGCACCCATGATTCACTTCTGGAGGCAGCAAGCTTTATCGCGACGCTGCAGAAGCGCCAGGGTCTGATGGTGGCCTGTCCCGAAGAGATTGCGTATCGCAGCAAATGGATCAATGCCGAGCAGGTGGAAGCGCTGGCCAGACCRCTGTCCAAGAACGGTTATGGGCAATACTTGCGCCAGATTGTTTCGGAGGCCATCAAGTGAGCCTGAACGTGATCCCGACAAGCCTGCCTGAAGTTCTCATCCTCGAACCCCGGGTGTTTGGCGACAGTCGTGGCTTCTTCTTCGAATCGTTCAATCAGAAGGCATTCGAAGCGGCGACGGAGTACCAGGGAACGTTTGTTCAGGACAACCATTCCCGATCGGCGCGCAATGTGCTGCGTGGATTGCACTATCAGATCCAGCACGCGCAGGGAAAGCTGATTCGTGTGGTATCCGGCGAGGTATTCGATGTCGCGGTGGATATGCGCCGAAGCTCGCCAAATTTCGGAAAGTGGGTCGGCGTGACCCTGTCGGCGGAAAATAAGCGCCAGCTTTGGGTTCCTGCGGGGTTTGCGCATGGCTTCGTCGTGACGTCGGATGAAGCAGAGTTCCTGTACAAAGTTACGGACTATTGGCATCCGAAGTATGAACGAAGCCTGATCTGGAACGATCCGGATGTCGGCATTGAATGGCCAATCGAAGGCAATCCCATACTTGCCGCAAAGGACGCCGAAGGCAAGCGCCTAGTGGAGGCTGATCTGTTCGAGTAATGCATCGCTGTGATTGCTGTGCGAGGCCAGGGCGGGATGATCATCGCGCCAGTAAAACGATGACATTGGCCCGGCAGTAATCAATCGCAACAGCCAACAGTGGTGATATAACGCTTCCTATATGCTGACACTTTCGATTGCTTTTGTTCTCTCGTTTCTCTTTACGCTGTTGGTGATACGCTATTCGAGCGTTCACGCTCACATCACGGCGGACTGGGATTTGAGCGGAGTCCAGAAATTTCATGCTCGTCCGGTGCCACGGGTGGGCGGACTGGGCATCGCTCTCGCGCTAGTTGGGGTGAGTATTGCGTTGTTCTTTCTTCGCGACTCGAAGGCGCTCGGCTTCCCCTATCTCTTGTTGCTCTGCAGTGCCACGCCGGCATTCGCGGCCGGCTTTATCGAGGATCTGACCAAGCGCGTGAGCCCTCGTGAGAGACTCATCGCGACGATGATTTCGGCAGTCCTCGCGGCGTATCTGCTCGATGCGCGCATCGTACGCATCGATGTCCATTATCTCGACATGGCACTCGCACTGCCGCTGCTGTCCGGTCTTATTACGGTATTTGCAGTGGCGGGCGTTGCCAACGCCATCAACATCATCGACGGATTCAACGGTCTCGCTTCGATGGTGGCGATGCTGATGTTTGTCTCACTGGCCTATGTGTCCTTCCAGGTAAGCGACCCGCTCATCATCACGGTGGCTTTTGCCATGGTCGGGGCCATCCTTGGATTCTTCATCTGGAATTTTCCGGCCGGGCATATTTTCCTCGGCGATGGCGGCGCCTATCTCATCGGTTTTGTACTGGCGGAATGCGGGATACTCCTGGTCATGCGCAACCCGCAGGTGTCTGCCTGGTATCCCGTCCTGATGCTGATCTATCCGATCTTCGAGACCTTGTTCTCGATCTATCGTCGTCGGGTCCTCAAAGGAGTGCCCGCTGGATACCCAGACGGCGTTCACCTTCATACGCTGATCTATCAGCGCCTGATGCGATGGGCCGTGGGTAGCAAGGACGAGCGAAACATGCTGCGCAGGAATTCGATGACCTCGCCCTATCTTTGGCTGCTGAGCCTCATGGCGGTGCTGCCGGCCACGCTGTTCTGGAATAACCGGATTGTTTTGCTGATATTCATCGGCCTGTTCATTATTCTGTACGTCTGGCTGTACTGGCGGATCGTCCGATTCCAGTCGCCGCGATGGATGATTATTAAGAGATAGCTTATGGAAATGAAATCTGTCCCTGCACCGAAAAGCGAGGAGGAGGGTATCGTTATCACGTTCGAGGATGTCGTGCGCTTTCTCAAGCGTCATGCCGTGAAGATCCTTGTGCTGAGCATGGCGGGGCTGGTCATCGGTGTTGGCACGACGTTCCTGGTTTCCCGCCAATGGGAGGCAAAGGGCGTCCTGCAGATTGGTCAGGTTTCGAACGAGGGGGGGAATGCACCGCTTGTCACGCAAATCGAACCGACTTTGCGCGCGCTCGAGCGCCTCAGGATCCCGCAGTTTACGGAGGAAGTACTGAAGAGGCTTGGTTTTTCGGTTGGACTCGAAGAGCCCGCTGCCGCCGTGCTGATACGACGTTCCTTGAAGTCCACGATGCTGGTCGGTACCGATCTGATTCAGTTCAGCGTGCGGGGCTATTCGCCGGAGGAGGCGAGGCGTGCGGCGGAGGGCATCAGCACAGAGATGATGCGCATCCATGCCGATCTTATGCGCCCGTCGCTGAGCCGATTGAATGCAGATTTGGCAGAGGTCAAGCAGGGTATTGCCAGGGAGGACAAGCGCCGGGAAATGCTGAATGAGCTCGTGCAAAACCGTGGCAACGCCAGTGTTGCGGCGAAATTCTCGGAAAATGTCCTGCTTAGCGAGATGGTCAGTGAAAATGAAAAGGGCCTGCGAACGCTACGCCTTCGCCAGAACTCGCTTGGCGAGCTGATGAGCAAGGAGCGTACTTACAATACCCATTTGCTAGGGCCGGTCGAAACCAGCCGACGGGCTGTCTTTCCGAGCAAAATGCTCTTCGGTCTCGCGGGCCTAGTGGTCGGTCTGGTGATCAGTCTTCTGATTGGTATGGGAATTGACGCACGCCGCCGTCTGACCCAGGCGTGAGGCCATCCCTGGCGCGCTCAGTCGCGCCGGTAAAGACACACCAGTACGTCGCTGGGAAAAAGTCGGGTCAGTGGGAGAAGCATCATGGTTCCCAGGTACTGAATCCATACGCTGATTGGGCTCGCCGTATTATCGAACCGCATCCGTGCCAGCATTCCCTTGGCCCTGACCGAGGGAAGCTCGGTGCTCTTTGCCAGGCTGAATCCATGGCGCGAGACGACGTTGGTCAGATTCGTCTCATTAAAGAAGTGGACATGCGGCGACGGGAATCCCTTCTGCCACAGCCGCTCAAAGGGTCCTATCCATCCCGCGCGGGCAAACACCTTTGACAACCGATAGAAGAGGCCCTTGCTGCTCGGAAGATTTAGGACAAGCAGGCCGCCTGGCGCAAGACGCTGGCGACAGACTGCCGCGATCGAGTGGACATCTAGAATGTGTTCGAACACGTCGTTGAACACGATTACGTCGAACTGTTCGTGAGGCTGTAGCGCGTCGGGAAAATAGCCCTCGCGGACGGGCAGCCCTCTGGCCGTTGTCGCAGCAAATACCTTCGCGTCGGGCTCCAGGCCGAGCACCGAATAGCGGGATGCTCCTGCGGCTTCCAGGAACCATCCGTGGGCACAGCCAACATCGAGCAATCGGCGCGATTCAGACACCGAATTCGCCTTGATCAGCGTGAGAACATCCTTGAAATTTTCCAGCCGGATTTCCCGCAATCCTACCTCGCGATCCCTTTCATCGATGGAATGTTGCGTCGCCTCGTCGTTGATCCTCGGCTGGAGATCGCCGGATTCATAACGGCATTTGGGGCAGATCCGATGCCAGGATAAGATCCCAGCTTCGGTTTTGTGGCCACACGCCGGGCACGCGCTATCGCGAGTTTGGGAAGGCATTGCATCAACAGTCATGAAAGATCGCGGAATTCATTTGCAGTCACGGAAGCAGGTTAGGCATGCGCCGACGATCTGCGGTCGCGCCAGGCTGCGGCCAGGAAAACGATAATCGATAGATTGGTGGCGATGATGCACCAGTACGCGTAACGAAAATCGACGGACGGTACGGCCGCCAGCAAACTGGCATAACAGCCCAGCGCGGAAAGGTTCAAGGCAAATACCTGAGTCCTTTCAATAGAAGGCCGCATGCGGGCACACAGTACCAGCATGACTGCAGCAAGGATTAGCCACAGGTAGGGCTTGAAGAATTCGCTCAGCACACCGTTCTGGCTCACGGTGACGTACGCTTCCAGCCGTTGGGCACTGTCTGGCCGTGCCAGCGCGATACCCAGGTCATTTTCCATGATTCCTGGCTGCCATACGTAAGCCGGTGCGAGTTGAGGAGACCGAATGAAATACAGGAAGGCATCCCACCGAATCTTCGCGGAGAGTATCGGATGTGCGAGTACGGTCTCTTTCCACAGATTGTGCGTGGTCTCATACGGGACTTCCGTCACCAGACTCCCGCCAGGGTCGTAGCCTCGGCTGATAAAGCACAAGGCTCGTTCGTACAGAATGCGAGGCTGGGTGCAGGCCATCAGGTCGTCATGCTTGACCCACGGCAGCAGGTTCTGCCCCGTCTGGGCGGAGATCATCGCAATTTCGTCGCCCATCAAGAATGTCTCCAGATGCCGCCGCTCAGCTTTCAGCAAGCCGTAGCTGACCAGAGAACCGATGAGCCAGAACGCAGCCGACACTACAACGGCGATGACGGCCGCATAAATGATCTTTCGCCTGCGGAGATAACCCAGCGAGGCAACAAAGATAAGAGGGGCGGTAGCAAGAATGGCGTTGTGCCTCACAGCAAACGCGTAAAACAGGAAAGGCAGGCTTAGCAGCGCCAGCCGGGTGTTGCGGCGAAGGTTGAACAGCAGACCCGTGGCCACCAGCAGCGAAAATGCCATGCCGACGTCTTTCCACAGCACGCCGGCGAAATTCAGAATCCACGGCAAAAAGAAGATGGCGGGAATCAAAATCTTCCAGCGGGGGCTGGGCATGTCCATTTGCCAGACGAGGATGCCGAGCACAAGCAACATCAAATGCAGTACCAGCAGGCTCTCCGGCCCATGTATCAGGGACAGGCTCAGATGCCACACGTAGGACATGATGGCCGGATGGTTGTCCGCGTAGCTTTGCGCCTGGGCACTGCGATACTGGCTGACGGAGTCGTTGGACATGAATCCTGGCGCGAATGCGGTCCAGATCGTCACTATCAGGAGCGCGGTAGTGACGATCGACAATGCCGTGTACTTCTTGCTCATGTCGGTGCGGTAGTTCAGGTTGGTGTCCGTTGAAAAGGGCGTCATGCGCTGGTTGTCAGTATCACGCCGATTAGAATGAAGACGACGCCGAACAGGTACTGCGGCTGAAATCGCTCACCGAAGAGAAAATACGTGCCGAGCGGCACAAACACGAAGGCCAGGGCCATGAAGGGGTAGACCTTACCCAGAGAAATGCGTTGAAGCACCCACACCCAGACGATCGAGGTCACGCCATAAAGGCACATCGCTGCGAACAGAACGGCAAGGGGCTTGAGCGAGAAAAGGCTGCCGGTTTCCTGGGAAGCGCTCGCGCTCATCTTGAACAGTATCTGCCCAAACGTCATGCCGAGCGTGCAGACGAGTGCGACTGCATAGGTGAGGATCATTGGTCCCTTCCAGTTGAGTTTTCAATCACGCCGCGCCGGATTCGACGTCGATGGAGTGGCCGCCGGGGAACAGACGCGATGTCATAAGCCAGAAACGCCAGAACAAACTGTAGGCCGACAATCACGGGCAACCCGGCAAGCATGACGGTACCGGCGGAAGCTGGCGCGTGAGCCTGGAACGACCGCATCCATTCGATTCCGCCGAATATGAAGCCGAATGCAAGCATCGCCACCCCGAGAGGGAGTTCCAGGGAAGCAATCGAAAGATCGCGCAGATAGTAGTTGTAAAAGACCCGCTTTACGAAGTTTCGCGCATGCTTCACAAGGAATTCGCCAACCACTTTGCCGATCTTCAGATTGCTGACTTCGTCGCCATACTTCGCGTCCATCGGGATATCGAGTACCACCGCGCGAAGCGTATTCAGTCGGAAGAGCATGTCCGATTCGAAGAAGTAACGATGGCTGATCTTCCTCATTGGCAGATGGCGAGCCACTTCGCTGTGAATTGCTGTATAGCCGTTCGTGGGATCGAACAGATCCCAATAGCCGGACGACAGCTTGCTCATGAACGAGAGCGTGGCGTTCCCGATCAGGCGCGCTTTCGGCATCTGCTCCAGGCTGTCGAGGTTGAAGAAGCGGTTTCCCTTCGTGTAATCCGCCTCGCCCGCCAGGATAGGCTCAACAAAGTTGGTGATATATCGGGGATCCATTTGCCCGTCACCGTCAACCTTGACCATGACATCCACGCCGTCCTGAATACCCGCTTGATAGCCGGCCATGACGGCGCCGCCCACTCCGAGATTCTTCGGCAGCCGAATCACCTGTACGCGGGAGTCCTTACATTCGCTGGTGACAAATGCACCGGAGTTGTCGGGGCAGCAGTCGTCTATGACGTAGATGTGCGTCACCAGATCACCGATATTCTCGATGACGCTCATGATCTGGCTGCGTACCTTGTAGGCCGGTATCACAACCGCGATCCTGGGGAAATGGTTGCTAGTCATATCAGATCGGCCTGGAGGGCGGGTTCAATGGCGTGCCTGCAGCAAACCGGCCACAACGTCGTCATACTGGCCGAGAATACGACGCCACAGGAACTGATCCACGCAGCGCTGTTTGGCAGCGGCAATCATCGACGCACGGACTTCCGGACTGGGTGGATTATCGAGGTGGACGGCGAGGTCTTCTGCGCCCCTGAAGAACAGCCCCGAACCATCACCACCCATTACCCACCGATTGAATGGGTTGTCGTGAGCGACCAGCAACGCCCCTGCAGCCATGGCTTCGATCAGGGAAGGATTGGTACCCCCGACCGAATGGCCGTGAATATAGAGCGAGCTGCGGCGTCGCAGTTCATTCAGGACTGGTGCGTTATACACGCCGCCAGCGAAATGAACGTCGGGGTGCTTGGCACGAAGCTGGCGACCGTACTCGTTGACCTCGAAATTGCCGAGCACGACCATCGGATGCTTTTTCCCGCTTCGCTCGAATGCATCGAGCGTAACGTGGATCTGGTTTTCCGGCTCCGCTCTTGCCACGACAAGGGAAAAGCTCTGGTCCGGAAACTGACTCAGCAGAGGATGCGAGAGGCTGCTTCGATCGCCGGACTCCAGAGCGTCATCATCCACACCATAGGCAATCATGGTGGAATCCTTGCCAAGCTCTTCCTGCAGATAGCGTTGAATCTCGGGATGGTCGGCAATCAGGATATCCGCCTGGCGGGCCGCGGCGCGTTCATTCCAGCGTAGCCAGATGCGGGCGATGCGCCCCCACTTCTCGCGCCGCCATTCGATGCCATCCATGTTGACCGCGTGCGGTACGTTGTGCTGCTTCAGGTAACGCTGAAAGATACCGGTTCCGTAACCGAAAATCAAAGCGACCGCGCCCGGCGGCACGTCCTTGAAGGATCTCCAGTCATATTCGATGGTGCCAAGGGGGCCGCTGCTGCGAACGGAAATAAATCGACGCCGGACGCCCATCCAGCGGTCCTCATCTGCGCCCGTCTCGTTGACAGGGGGATCGTTATTGCAAAACACGGTCACATCGTGTCCCTGGTTTGCCAGGTGGGGGGCGAGGACTTCTACCAGTCTTTCGAAGCCGCCATAGCGGTTCGGAATGCCCCGTACACCGATCAGATAAACAGTTGCCATAATCCCGACTTAGCGAAAATATCGTCCGCGCAGGACGTCACTCGTTATTCGAAGGAGCCCCGCCATGCCGCCAAGGCAGTAGCGCGGGAGGCCGGAAGGCCAGGGAGATTTTAGGAGGACCTGGCGGGCCGCGAACTCGCCCTTGCGCATTTTCCATATTGCACTGGACAAGCCACCGCTGGTTCCAACAGGCCGATAGACGATGGAGAGTTCCTGCTGGAGAAAGCAGATTCGCGTATCGGGCTGAACGTACCGAAGCAGGAAGCACCAGTCTTCGCAGTGCCGCAGGCGCACGACGCCGAGGCGTCGTTCACGCCGTATCACCAGCGTTGGCGTCACAACGGGATTCAGAAGCGCAATCCACCAGCCAAATGGTAGCCAGCGGCTCAGAGAGCCCGTCCAGAGGCGGGCCAGCTTACCATACTTGGGCATCCCCTGGACACCATGAAAAAGCAGGTCAACGGGGCCATTGTCCAGCTGTTCAAGGACCAGGTCGATCTTCTCCGGCGTGAACGCATCGTCGGAATCCAGGAAAGCAATATGGCTGAATCGTGCTCGCCGGATCCCCAGGTTTCGCGCAGCTTGTGGCCCCCGGTTGCGCATAAACCGATAACAACGGATCGGAATGCCCCAGTCATTGCGCATGGGGAGTTGCTGGCGAAGATCTTCGTTGGATCCGTCATCGATAACAATGATCTCCACCCGATCGAGATGGGTCGAGCGCACCGACTGGCATGCTCGCGCGACCATTTCAATGCGATTTAGCGTGGGAATCACGACCGACAGACCGCTCGGTCGCGCGGATGAATTCAGTTGCATGATCAGCCGATAAAGGGGAGCTCGCGCATATAGGTCGAGCCAGCTGCCCAGGCGAGCAGAATCACGATATTCATTGCGCAAAGGGAAAGGAACTTCTTCCCGGGCTTTACGTGAGGCTCCAGGGAAGGACTCAGCGTAAGGAACAAAATGACCGGATACATGCCGTAGATGAAGCGATACCCAAAGTAGGGCAGGGCAAGAAACGGCGTGCAGACTAGGGCCATCCGAAGCGCAATGGCATAACGCCGGTCAGACGCGATCGTGTGCATCGTCACGCCGGTTCGCCGGCACAGCAGGGGCGCTAGCAATGCGGCCACCACGCACGCAAACGAAAGAATGCGGATCCACAGTTCACTGTCCTGATGCGCGAGATATTTGTTGATTTCGTACAGGAACCGCGACACGAACGGCAACTCGACCGAACTGCTCAGAAAATGGATAGTGAGCAGGATCAGGGTGGCCATCAGGCTGAGAAAAACCCTCCAGTTCTGTCGTGAGAGCAGGTATCCGAACAGCACGAGGCCGGCGCTGGGATGGAAGACCATGGCGAAGGCACCGAACAGCAACGTGAGAAGCGCGCTTACCGGCGTCAGCGATACGGCAAGTACCATCAGACCGGTGGACAAGCCCTGCCGCAAGGCGTTGGTAGACAGCTCAATGCCGATCAGGGACAGCAGGAGTGCCGAGATATAGCAAAGGCGGACGCGCCAAGGTGCCCGAAAAAACAGCGCGGGCAACACGATCAGGAATATCCAGACGGCAGGCAGCAACTCCGTGTCGCAACTGCCCAGCATGGTGAAATTAAGCACTTCCGTCGCGATCTGAAAGCTGGATTCGCGGTCGGTGATCAGTCCGCCTTTGCAGAAGTCGGCGAATATCTCGGCATAGGCGGCCGTATCCACGCCAAAGCTCAGGCTGCGGAAGCACATCATCAAGATGACGAACCCGGCCGCGGTCACGCCACCGACTATGTATGGCGACGGTTGCTGGACCTTTAGCGCGCGCAAGCCGAAGCCCGAGGACAGTCCCAATGCCGTGGCCAGCAGGACGATTTCGGTCAGAAACATGGATTAAGCTGTCCGGCCTTCATCGAATTGGGGGCGACTGTGCGATGACTTTGCACATGACGCATCATGAACCGCTCTTCGTCAGTTCCAGTTTCTTGCCAAGTTTCTGGATGTACTGCGATGCGACCTCGAAAGCCTGTTCGGTGTCCGCTACGTCGTGCAGCACTACGGTATTGTCCGGCTTGAACCGATTCATCTGCTTTTTGACGAGTATGCGCCCAATCCGGGTTGCCTCGCGCACGGTCGCGCCAAAGAATTCGATCCCGGTCGCTATATAGCCGGTGGCGCGGGCATGCTGCTTCAGGCATTGCAGCACCATGTCCTTATATTGCGGATCGCTGATCAGGCAACGCAGATACAACATGGAGAAGTCGGCTTTGCGCAGCCACTGCGGCTTGTCCTCAATGCCTTTCAGCAGCGAATATCCCCAGACCGTGGGAACGCTGTAATACTCGGGCACGCGTTCGTCCCAGACGAGGTTCTTGAACGCGCCAATATGGGCATTGTCGCGCAGCCCACCGACGTGACGGCCACGGGCGCTTTTGCCCGAGGTGCTACCGGCGCATGCGCCCGGCACCACGATGGGAAAGTCGACGTGAAAGCTCTTTCTGCTTTCGAGCGAGATCAATGCGGCGCTGTATATATCCGGGCTGACACCGCCGAACAATGCGCCGTGCGTCGCAATAATGCGATCGACCAGCGGGCGGGAAATCATGCCCGCATAGGCGCGCGGCATGCCCAGAACGCCCGAGCCCATGTTGCGCAGCGCTGCGGACAGTTCTGCCTTGGCGTCGAACGGCGTGATACGTCCGTCGAAATCGCTCACCACCAGCGTGCTGCCTTCCGCCTTCCAGCGCGTGGTACTGGAAAATGTCGGCCAGTAATACAGCATGGGGAAAGTAAAGCTGAAAGCATCGACTCGATTGGCGATGCCCCAGTGGGCGATCTCCGCGATTTGCGGTGATACCAGATCATCATCCCCGATGAAGGCGAGGTATTCCCCGCTGGCATGGCTCAGCGCGAAATTGAAGTTGTCGACGACACTGAGCGGCTCACCAGGCCGCAGGAGCTTGAGTCGGGCAATGTCTTGCCCGGTGAACGCCTGCGTGATGCGATCTTCGCTGCTTGTGTCGCTAACAACAACTTCGAGTTCCTCGGATGCCGCCAGCACGGCGCGAATCGTCGACACCGCGCATTCGGGGCGACCATGGGTGGGGATAATGACTGATACCAACGGGCGCATTAGATCGTCACCTCTTCCAGGACGTAAGGAAGCGTAAGCAGCAATTGCTTGATGCGTTCTACGTTAAGGCGCTCGGTATTGTGCGAGGTGTAATCGTCAACGTCGTTGGCGTCGGGATGACCCTCGAGAATGAACTTGTCGTAGTTGAGGTCGCGATTGTCGGCAGGAATTCGGAAATAACGTCCCATATCCTCCGACTTGGCCATCTCCTCCCGGGATACCAGCGTCTCGTAGAGCTTCTCGCCATGCCGGGTGCCGATGATTTCCACCGGCACATTGCTGCTGAACAGTTCCTTGAGCGCCTGGCCTAGCTCCTCGATCGTGGAGGCGGGTGCCTTCTGCACGAAAATATCTCCCTGGGTGCCATGTTGGAAGGCATGCAGCACGAGGTCAACCGAGTCTTCCAGCGACATCAGGAACCGGGTCATCTTGGGGTCGGTCACGGTCAGCGGCTTGCCGGCCTTGATTTTGTCGATGAAGAGAGGGATGACCGAGCCGCGGGACGCCATGACGTTGCCATAGCGCGTAGCGCAGAGCACCGTACCGCCTTCGCGGACAGTACGCGACTTTGCCACCATGATCTTTTCTGCCATGGCCTTCGAAATCCCCATGGCATTGATCGGATACACGGCCTTGTCCGTGCTGAGCACGACCACGCGCTTCACCTTGTTGGCAATCGCCGCGTTCAACACGTTTTCCGTGCCGATCACGTTGGTCAGGGTTGCCTCCATGGGATAAAACTCACAGGAGGGCACCTGCTTCAGGGCGGCGGCGTGAAAGACATAGTCGACGCCCTCCATCGCACGGGCGACGCTTTCATAGTTCCGGACGTCGCCGATATGAAACTTGACCTTGCGATTGTTAATGGCGATCCGCATGTCCTCCTGCTTCTTTTCGTCGCGGCTGAAGACGATGATCTCCTTGACGGAGGAATGGAGGAAGCGATTGAGGACCGTGTTGCCGAACGACCCGGTACCGCCGGTGATCATCAAGACCTTGTTATCGAACATTGTGAGAATCTCTTAGTAACTTTGAATCAAAAACTGAGCCAGAATCGCAATGCCAATTAGCGGAACGAAGAGCTGTAATGCCAGTACCGCCGAATATGTTGCCGCGGCGCGAATCCTTTCCAGCGTCATTGCGCGCACCCAACTGATGAGCGTGGAAGTAGTGTGGTAAGTGGCGTATATGTAGCACACGCCCTCGACACTGTGCTTATACGCAGCCGCCGCGGTAAGCGCCAACGTCACTACGCTCATGGCAATCGATGCAACGGCCTGGAAACGAAAATCCTTCGCATAGAGCAGCAGCGTGTAAGGAATATAGCCGAACGCCCCCACCACAAAGCCTGGTAGAAGTATTTTTACATAATGGGCGACGGTGGCGCTGTCCTGTCCATGACCCATCCAAAGGCCGATCAACGGTTCGCGCGCCAACCAGAGAGCCAGAGATGGCACGGCGGTGATCAGGATTGTGCCGAGTACGAATCTTTGGATGGTTGGTTTCGGGAAGTCCTTGCCCGAAAAATCCTGATTCAGGACGCGCGGCTGGAAATACTGGCTGATCGGGCCAGCCAACAGCGAGAGCGGAACCATGCACAGAGTGGTCGCCAGAAAATAGGGCGATACGCTGTTTGCGGAAATCAGGCCAGAAACCAAAGGCTTGTCCAACTGGGTGACAGCTGCCCCGGCCGCGGAGAACAGCACCAGGGAGCGCCCCTTCATGATGAGAGCCCATGCGTCGCGGGTCGTCGGACGCTTCAGCAGCGGGGCGCCGGATGTGCTTCGTCCCCAAAAGGCGAAGCACCGATAGCGTGTGACGAGCGCCTGCGCAGCCGCGAAAACCAGTTGGGTGACGATGAACGCCGTCATTGTGCTGGAAACGGCAGCCAGTACATAGGCCGTGGCGCATGCGCGAGCGGCCACGCCCACAACCTGGATCGTACTGGCCGCCGCGTACTCGCGACGGGCCAGCATCGCCCCGTAATACATGTTTTGGAGCACAAGTACCCAGAACAGCGCGATTGTCCCGACGATCGTGCTCCAGTTGATACTGCCGAAGGCACCGAGTGCCTTCAGGCAGATGGCGGCCGGCAGCAGCAGGAGATAAAAGCTCGTCAGACTCATTTCCGCCGTACGGGCCAGCGATACCAACTCGTTCGGTCCGGAATTCGCCACGGCGATATCGCGGCCGACCAGCGTCGACATTCCCAGGTCGAGCATGATCAGCAAGCCCTGGAGCGAGAGGATGACCGCAACAATGCCGAATTGCTCGGCCCCAAGCAGATGTCGATAGAACGGCAGAAAAATAAACCCGACGAGGACTGCCGACACTTTGCCGGCATACAGCATGACCATATCGAGCACTGCGGCACGGAGCAATTTCATCAGACCTTGCCGGGTAGCGATAACGTTGCGGCTTCGGCTGCCGCGCGCGCGCAGGCATTGCCGATTGCATCGACATCGGCATCACTGAGCCACCATCCACAGGGCAGGGCAATAATATGATCCTGCAGCCAGGTCGTTTCGCTGCCCGGATCCATCCGCGCCGCATGGAACCCGCTGTACGTGTCATTGCGGTGGTGCAAAATGGACGCGGAGATGCCTTGGTCCTTCAGATTCTGGAGTAGCGTGTCCCGATTTTCGGCTAGGCAGAGCATGACCCAGTAGGCCGGCATGGCCCCATCGGCGGCAAGGATCGGTTGGATACCGTTGACGTCGTCCAGGCGAGCGCCGAGCCGGCGCACATTGGCGCGGGCCTTCTCGATCTTTTCCTGGACCAGTGCCAGTTGCGCCGCCCCCAGGGCCGCGCAGAGGTTGTTCATGGTATATGCCCAACCGATTTCGGGAATGTCCGCCAGCGGATTGATCTCACCCTGTGGCGTACGGAACCCCGAACCATCGATGCCAAACCGACGCAACTGACGGGCCTTCGTGGCCATGTCCGCGGATTTGCAGACAAGCGCGCCGCCTTCGGTGCAGTTAATCTGGCGATTCGGATAGAAGGAGTAGATCGAAAAATCGCTGTACTGGCCCACGTGTGCACCGTCCTGGGTGGCACACAGGGCGTTGTCGCAGTCTTCGATAAAGGCAATGCCACGCGCCTTGCACAGCTCGGCCATTTTTCTGGCCGGTCCCGGGTAGCCCGCCACGTGATACATGATGATGGCCTTGGTGCGTGCGGTAATCTTTTGCGCGGCATCATCGACGTCCATTTCCACGGAGCGAGGGCGTACGTCGACCCATACCGGCGTCGCACCCGCATGCGCAATCGCAGAATTCGTCGCCATGCAGGAGAACGCCGTCGTCAAGACTTCGTCCCCGGCGCGAACCCCGGCAAGGTGCAGGGCGAGGAATACCGCGTTCGTCATGTCGTGTGTGGTGACCACGTGCGGATTGCCGACGATCTCCCCCAGGCCTTTCTCGAACTTGCCGACGTAATCGCCGCTGGCGATACGGCCGGAGCGCAGGACCTCCAGGGCCACAGCTTCCATTTCGGGGGTGTGTACCACCCCGAACAATGGGATTTGCTTCATTTGATAATCTCCTTAACCCTTCCGGATTACCTCGACGATGCGCGCGCGGTCTTCGTCGCTCACCCACCAGCCGCAGGGAATATGAAGCAGGCGCTTGTAGAACGTGTCGAGACCGGGCAAATCCCGTCGGGATGCGGCGAAGATGCTGTGCAGATTATTGGGCCGATGAAGTTTCGATGCCGAAATTCCCGCCCCATTAAGAGCCTTCTCCAGGCTTGCACTGTCATCGCTCAGCAGGGTGTAGAGCCAATAGCTCGGCTCGGCCGAAGCGTCGCAGCGCGCAAAGTCCACGCCGCTGATCGATTCGAACAGCGCATCGAAGTACTTGCCGTTCTCGGTGTGTCGATCGAGTACGGGGGTAATGTTCTGCAACTGCACCAAACCGATCGTCGCATTGACGTTGCTCATGTTGTACTTGTAGCCAACACTTGTGATATCGATCTCGGTGCGCGGAACGCCCTTGAGCATGCCGAACCAGCGGAATTTCTTTGCCGCTTCCATTTGAGCGTCATCTTGGAACGTCAGCATACCGCCGTCGACGGTCGTCATGTGCTTGATCGCCTGGAAAGAGTAGATGCCGTAATCGCCGATCGTCCCGATGGGCTGGTCCTGATAGCTCGCGCCCAGGGCGTGGGCGCAGTCTTCGATCAGGGCAATGCCACGCTCGTTGGCGATTTGCCGCAGTTCGGCAAGACGCACTGGGTAACCCGCATAGTGGACGCAAAGGATGGCCTTGGTCTTGTCCGTCACGCATTGGCGGACCGAGTCGGGGCACATATTGCCGGACGCTGGATCGACATCGGCCCATATCACCTTGGCGCCCGTGTAGAGGATTGTCGTATTGGTCGGCTCCGCCGTCATTGGCGTGGAGATCACCTCGTCGCCCGGGCCAACGCCTGCCAGAGTGAGCGCGGAATGCAGCGCGCCAGTACCACTGCTCATGGCGAGCGATCGCTTCAGGCCAAACCGCCGGTTGAACTCGGCTTCGAACTGATAGACCGATTCCCCTTCCGCGATCATGCCGCTATACAGCACGGTTTCCAGCGCGGGCATCAGGGCCGATTTCGGCGGCATTGCGACTTTGACGATCGGAATCATGCTTAGGGTTTCCTCAGATGCGGTTGAGCAAAGGGATGTACGGCAGGCGGGGAAGATCCCGGCCCGAGAGTTCGTGGATCATCCTGTAGGAACCCGGTGAGAGATCCGACTTGTACGCCCGGCTGCGCAGCTCGGCCAGGATGGCGGAATCCGCCGGCGCATTCAGGCTCCAGGTGGCCGGTAAAATCTGTTCGATCAACCGGAACACGCCCTCCCAGTCGCCTTCCCAGTCCGTCAGCGTGTATCCCTGCACTGCAGGCAAAACCGTAATCGCGGCGTTGTCACTGCTGAATACCAGCACGGTTTTTGCGAAAGCCGGAATGCCCCGGGCGGAAATATCGTCGGTCTTCAGGCCGGCCAGATCGTGGCAGAAGGGCGGGTCCGTCCCCTCATGCGCGGGCGTCCATACCGGACCATACCGGTCTGCGCTATCCACGGCGAAACCGTGCTTGGCGTAGACGTTGGGTTTGTTGGTCCACAACACCAGTGTGTCGAAGGCACGGTCCCTGCCGACTTCCGTCGCAGCGGCAACCAGCGTGTGGCCCAGCCCTTTGCCACGGAACGCCTCGTCGACGCAGACCAATCCCACCAGGCCGACCTTCCGGCCGTCGGCCATGGGGGTCTCCTTGATGACCAATCCGGCGGCCGCCTTCGTCTCATCGCCCGGCTGGTCCGTGCCGATCAGGATGGTCGTCACGCCCGTGCTGGTATCGATCCACGGGTAGTGCGACGGAAGGCCCATACCGCGCCCCCTGGACCTGAAAAACACTTCCCAGATCAGCGCCCTCGCGACGGACGGTACGCCCTCGTGTACGGAATGCTGCATTGCTTCGGCCATATTGCGGGTCTCCGACTATTCTGACGGTTCAGTCCGTTCTGCCTGCTGTCCTTTAGCGACCTCACTCCCGACTTCTTCCCGGAGGGCCTCGATCTCGGCTTTCAGGAGTTCGTATTCCTCCATCTTCCGCTTCAGGAACCGGCTGGTCAGGGCCGCCTTTTCGGCAATACCGCGCGGGGTGAGGATGTAGACGTAGCCAAACTTGTTCTTCGACTGGCTGAAGTTCTGCACCTTGACCCAGCCTTTCTCCATCAAGGCCTTCAGGCAATAGTTCAGGCCGCCGACACTGACGCCGAGTTCCTTTGCCAGCTCGCGTTGGGTCAGGTCCGGATTCTCCTGCAAGATGCGCATGATCCGAAAATACGTGTCTTCTTGTATCTTGGCTTGGCGGCTTGTCATGGAATGAACACAATGCTTGTTCCCGGCGCGAACGGATGTGGCGATATGCCGCTCCCACCACGTTTCAAGAGAAAACGGCCTAAAAGTGCAGTGCACTGCGTGTTTGTTTGAACTTGAACGATTCTACTTCGCTCTGCCCTTTCGGTCCAGAGGGTGAGTCAGCCAAGCAACGCGACCCAGCTGTCTGTGATGTGCGCGATGTCGAAGTGCCGGGCGTTCTCTCTGCCCCGGCCGGCGAGCTGGTTCGCCAGCGCGGGCGTGTCGATCACGCTGCGGAGCGCCCGGGCAAGTGCGGGCGCATCTTCCACCGGTACCAATAGTGCATCGTCAGGGCCAAGCAATTCCCGTGGTCCCTGTTCGCAATCAGTGGAGACGATGGGCAGGCCGAACGCCATGGCTTCGATCAGCACCAGCCCAAATCCCTCATAGCGCGAACTCAGGCAGAAGACGGCACCTTGCGCATAGGCGCCGGTGATGTCAGCAAGCACGCCAGGCAGGGAAATACGTGCCTCAAGCCCCAGGCGAGCGCGCAGCGCTTCGAGCTGGCCGCGTTCCTCGCCTTCCCCAATGATCACCAAGTTCCAGTCGGGTGCGACCGGTGCGACCGCTCCCCACGCTTCGATCAACACGTCGAAGCCCTTGGCGGGCGTCAGTCGGCCCACCGCCAGCACGGTTTTCGTGTCACGGGGCGCAGGCGTGGCGGGAATCGGAAAGGGGAGCGGATTCGGAATATGGACGAGCTTGGCCCCAGGGCGCAGGGCGTCCCGCCAGCGGCGCTCGTCGCCCTCCGTCAGCACCACGATGTGCGCATGAGTCCGGGCCGCCAGCGCGCGTGCAACCTTGCGCGCCGGCTTTCCCAGATCCTCATCGAAATGGCAGTGTTCCCACGCAATCCTGCGGACGTTCATACGAACGGTGGCCGGCACCGTGAACAGCGCCAGCATCGTGTCGACCTCGATCAGCACATCAATGCCGTGTTCCCGCACAAAGCGCCGGATGCCAAGGACTGTCGACAGATACGCTGTCTTGAACGACGGCCGATGCTCGAACAGTGCATGATGCTGCACATCCGCGTGCAGGGGAAACACGCTGGCCCGGTCCCACAGGCTCAGGATGCGCACCCGGTACCCGCGCTCCGCCAGCGCATTGGCGATCACCGCTGTCATCCGCTCCGCACCTGCAAACGCGTTCAGCGTGCCAGTCAGGAAACAGACGCAGGGCAGGGCGGTGCCGCTCACGCCGCTGCCATGTCGCGAACCGGGCGATTGCGCCACCACAGGGCCACGCCGACGACGACCGCGACGCTGTTGCCCAGGACATAGCCCGCAATCGCGCCCCAGTTGCCGAACCGGGGGATGACCGCCAGATCGAAGGCGAGCGTCGTCGCCAGCACCAGCGCCCACTTCATCGCCACCCAGCGCGGGCGGCGCAGGTAGACCGCCAGCAGCGTCAGGGCGACGTCCGCGAAGACGAGCGCAGATGCCACGGCGGCCACCCGTAGCAGCGTCACGGTGGCCTCGAAGGCGCTGCCGTAGAGCAGGCGGACGATCCACGGCGCGCAGGCGGCAATCGCCAGCCCGCCGACCAGCCCGAGCGCGCCCAGCGCCGCAGCAATCCGGCCGATGTTCGCGTGGGCATCGGCAAATGCCGTGCGCGCATAGACGTAGCTGGGGGCGATGCCCGCCACGAGGATGGTCGCGAGCATCGAGAAATTGTCGAGCAGTTGCATGCACGCCGCATAGGCGCCGAAGTCCGCCGCCGGCACCGCCGGCTGGAGCACGAGTTGGTCGACCCGGCGCGCGCCCATCATCAGGATGAAGCTGACCCAGAACAAGGCGCCCGCCGAAAACAACTCGCGCGCCTGGCTCGCCTGCCAGGTCAAGGGCTGTCGGGGGGATCGAGTCAGGTAGTAGGCCGCGAGCAAGGTGGCAAGCAGGACGGCTTCAAGCGCAAACGCCACGGCGTAGCCCGATACCGCGGTAACGCCCGCAGCGAACAGCCCGCCGACCACCGCGGCCTTGATCGACAGCGCGGCGAGGCTCGCCAAGGTGCCGGGCCGGTTGTTGGTGTGAGCCTGCATCCAGGCATTCACCACGCCGAAGGGCTCGCGTAGCAGGATGGCCACGCCGAGCCACAGCGCCGCGTGCCACACCTCCGGCGTGGGCGATGTCAGCACGAGGTACGCACACATCAGCAAGTACCCCGCCACACCGCCGCCAAGACGCAGCACAAACGCATGGCCGATGATGTGGCCCTGGGCGTCGGGCGGCGTCGCCACGAGACGCGGCACCACCACCTCCGCACCGCACACCAGCGCCAGCGACGCGGCAATCAGCACCACCGACTGGGCGTACTGGAAATGCGCGAACCCGGCCGGCCCGAGCGCGCGCGCCAGCATGGCCACCACGCCAATCCCGATGCCCACCTGCAGGCCGCGCTCGGCCAGCATCCACAGCACATTGCCCGCGATGCGCCGATGCATCACGCGGTCTCCGCCGGGTTGGCACGCGCGCCGTGCGTCAGGCTGGCGTAGTGCGCCAGCCAGCGTCGGGCGATGCTGTCGATCGAAAACGCGGACAGCACGCGCTCGCGCCGGGCCGCCGCCTGTGCCGGGGTACCGCGACCCGCGCGCAGGGCCTCGGCCATTGCACCGGCAAGCGCTGCGGCGTCGCCGCGCGGCACGATGACGCCCTGGTCGCGCAGGACTTCGGCCACGCCGGGCGCGTCGGTCGACACCACCGGGCATCCGCACGCCAGCGCCTCCACCAGCACCATGGGCAGCCCTTCGATATTCGATGAGAGGACGAACAAGTCGGCCGCATTGAGCATGGCGGGAATATCGTCGCGCGGGCCGAGCAGGGTGACGGACGAGGTGAGTCCCTGCGCCACGATCTGACTGGCCAGCGCCTCGACCAGCGCGCCGCCGCCCGCGATCAGCAGGTGCGCCGGCACGGCGGGCGGGAGCTGGCCAAACGCGCGGATCAGCAGATCCTGGGCCTTCTCCGGTGCCAGACGGCCGACATTGAGCACGACCCGCGCGTCGGGCGCGATGCCCAGCCTGGCGCGGGTGGCATCGCGCAGCGCCGGATCGGGCCGGAATCGTTCGACATCGATCCCGTTGGGCATGACGACGATACGGTCGTCCCGCACGCCCCCGGCAGCGATCATGCCGGCGCGGCCGTCCTGGCTCACGTGGGTGGTCAGCGCTGCCCACCGGTCGGTCAGCCGGTAGGCCAGCATCCGCATGCTGCCGCCTTCGCGGAAGCTGTGCGCGGTGCAGACCAGCGGCGGGCTATCGACAAGGCGCGTCAGCAATCGGCCGAACAGGTTGGCGTGGACCATGTGGGCATGCATGACATCGGGCCGCCATGCCTTGACCAGCGCACGCGCCTGCGCCAACGCGGCAGCCATGCCGCCGGGCGTCTTCCGCATGTTCAGCTCGAAGACCTCGACGCCGGCAGGTATGTCGAACTCCCGGCCCGGCGACAGACTCAGGATCGCCACCGCGTGCCCGAGCGCCAGGAAGGCACGGGCCAGCGCCACGACCTGATGCTCGGCGCCGCCCACCTTGAGGCCAGTCGTGATCAGCAGGATCCGCATCGCCCGCTGCGTGTCCATGTCGGCTGGCGCCATCAGCGGGCTCCGTAGCCGGTCAGCAGCGTGCGCAGCGTCTTGACCACGATCAGCAAATCGAGCGCGAACGAGCAATGCTTGACGTAGTACAAGTCGTAGCTCAGCTTGGTCACGGTTTCCTCGTGGGTGCCGACATAGCCCTGCTGCACCTGTGCCCAGCCGGACAGCCCGGGGCGCACGAGGTGCCGGTACGGATAGTAGGCAATCGTCTCGGCGAAGGTGTCGACCATCGGCACCTGCTCGGGGCGCGGGCCGATCAGGCTCATGTCGCCCATCAGCACGTTCCACAACTGCGGCAGTTCGTCCAGCCGATACTTGCGGATCACGCGGCCCACGCGCGTGACGCGGGCATCCTGGCGCGCCGCGAAGCGCGCCGTGGCGTCGGACTGGACGCTCATGCTGCGGAACTTGAGCATCGTGAACGCTTCGCCGAAGCGCCCGGCGCGGGCCTGCCGGAACAGGACCGGCCCCGGCTGCTCTAGGCGGATGGTCAGCGCGGTCAGCGCCGACAGCGGCAGGGCGAGCGGCACGAGGCACAGCACGGCGGCGATGTCGAGCAGACGCTTCACAAAGCCGTAGAGATAGTGGCGCGCGTAGTCGTCCAGGAAGTTCTCGTCGATATGGTCGAGCCCCACGCGGCCGGTCAGCATCTCGCCAATCCGCTCCACCGAATACAGGCGGACGTGGCTCATCTTCAGCCGCGCCAGCGTGCGCGTGCGCTCGGGGTCGGCGGTGCCCGAGCGGTCGAGCATCAGGCCGTCACAAAACACGGCATCCTCGATCGAGCGGATGAAATCGAAGCGGATCCGTGCCGGCGGGCTGGCGCCGGGCATGGCGAGGATCGCCTCGAGCTGTTCCAGCGCGCGCGGGTCCGTGTAGCCGATGACGGGCACGTAGTTCTGGACGAAGCGCCGGTAGCCGATGCCGCTCCAGACCAGCGTGGTCAGGTAGCCGAGCAGCAGCGCGCCGCGCGAGTACTCGATATGCCAGCCGGCGAAGACGAACAGCAGTAGGGCAAACGGCAGCGTGGCCGAGATGCCGACCAGACTGTTGCCCTCGATCGGCGGCAGGTGCAGCGAGCGGTGCAGCAACAGGAACGTGCACAGGTACGGCACGATGCCCCAGAGCAGCGTGCGCGTGAAGACGTAGGTGACGATGCCCGCGTGGTGCAGGGTTTCCGCCGCGATCGTGTTGAGGCCGAACAGCACGAGCCCGAGCGCGGCCCAGGACAGCATGCGGCTGGCGCGGCGGATGGTCTCGGACGCGCGGCTGGCCGTCGTGGCGCGCGACGTGCCGGCGAGACGGGCGGCTTCCTTGTTGGCGCTCATGTCAGGCACGCTCCGTGGGCATGGGCTCGCTCACCCGCCGACCAAGCGCCTGCCGATAGACCGCCCACGTGGCGTCCGCCATGGGGCCAATCCCGAACGCCTGCTCCCATCGGGCGCGAGACAGCCGGCCGAGGGCGGCGCGGCGCGCGCTGTCGCCTGCGAGCATCGACAGATGTCGGGCCAGCGTGGCCTCATCGCCCTCAGCCACGAGCAGCGCGTCTGGCATGTCGCCAAATTGCTCACGGATGCCGGGCAAGTCCGACGCCACCACCGGCAGGCCTGCCCGCATCGCTTCCAGTACAGAAAGCGGCAAGCCTTCGTGGTCGGAGGCCAGTACGAAGACCTGCGCCGAAGCGAGCAGGGCGGGGATGTCGGCGACATTGCCCGGCAGGCGTACCCGGCCGGGCGCGACGGCGTCGGCCAACGTCTGCATGGCGCCGCGCATCGGTCCCGCGCCGGCGATCACGAGTTCGCAATCGCCCAGCTTCGCCTGCCCGAAGGCCCGGATGACCGTATCGGGCCGCTTCGGCGCGGCCAGTCGCGCCACCATCACGATCCGCGTGAGCTGCGCTGCCGGCTGCGCCCGCGCGGCGTCGTCGGGGATACCGTTGTGAATCACGCTGATACGTGACGCGGGGATCGGCAGGCTGCGCGCCAGTTCTCGCTCCGCATCCGCCACGCAGATCAGGCGCGCGGCCAGCGGTGCCAGGCACCATTCGGCAACGCGCGATGCCAACCGGCGTGCCAGCGGCGCGGCGGGTTTGAATCCGAAACCGTGTACCGTGTAGACGACCGGGATGCCGAGCAGCCACCCGGCCAGCCTGCCGAGCGCGCCGGCCTTGGCGCTGTGCACGTGAATCAGGTCGGGTGCGGCATGGCGCAGCGCGGCCATCAGTTCGCGCAGGGTCTTCAGGGCGCGCAGCGGCGACATGGCGTTGTCGAGCAGGGCCAGCCGCGCCGTCTGTGCCCCGGCGGCCTGCGCGGTGGCGAAGAGTGGTCCCTCACCGCCCGCCAGCACCGTGGCGTCGATGCGGCCCCGCAGCGCACGCACGAGGTCGGCGACGTGCGATTGGGCGCCGCCGATCTCGGAATTGGTGATGACAAAGGCGACGCGAGGCCGGGAAGGAGGCAAGTTCTGCACGAACGCGGAAGAGAGTTGGATGGGCGGCACGGAATCGCGCGAGAAATGCCGGTTTGCAGACGGTTTGCGGGTAGCCCGGTGATTATAAACTGGCGCGGTTTGCACAATCCGGCAAAATACACCTTTTTGGCGCCCTGCCCGCGCCCCGCCCAGGCCAGTCTCCGGGCGGTATCGCACCATGAACTCGTACACGGGAAGCCACATGAAACTTGACCCCTCAATCTTCAAGGCCTATGACATCCGCGGCATCGTCGGCAAGACGTTGACGCCCGAGGTCGCCCGCCAGATCGGCCTGTCCTTTGGCTCCGCCGCCGTCGAACTTGGCGAGAAAACCGTCGTCGTGGGCCGTGACGGGCGCTTGTCCGGCCCGGATCTGCTCGGCGGACTCGTGGAAGGGCTGCGCGCTGCCGGTGTCGATGTGATCGACCTCGGCATGGTCGCCACCCCGATGGTCTACTTCGGCACCAATATCGAGCTGGATGGCCGCCGCGCCGGGTCCGGCATCATGGTCACCGGCAGCCACAATCCGCCCGACTACAACGGTTTCAAGATGGTGCTCGGCGGCAAGGCCATCTACGGCGACCAGATCCAGGCGCTGCACCAGCGCATCGAGGCCGCCAAGTACACGCAGGGCAGTGGCGGATACAAACTAGTCGATATCCGACAACAGTACCTCGACCGTATCGTCAGCGACGTCAAGCTGGCCCGCCCGATGAAAATCGCCCTGGACGCCGGTAACGGCGTGGCTGGCGCCTTCGTCGGCGACCTGTTCCGGGGGCTTGGCTGCGAGGTCGTCGAGCTGTTTTGCGATGTCGACGGCCATTTCCCGAACCACCATCCGGACCCGGCCCACGTCGAGAACCTGCAGGACCTGATGCAGTGCCTGCGCGACACCGACTGCGAGCTGGGCCTGGCCTTCGACGGCGACGGCGACCGCCTCGGCGTGGTCACCAAGGACGGCGAGGTCATCTTTCCGGACCGCCAGCTGATGCTGTTCGCCGAGGAAATCCTCTCGCGCAACCCGGGCGCGCAGGTCATCTACGACGTCAAGTGCACCGGCAAGCTGGCGCCATGGATTCGCGACCACGGCGGCGAGCCGCTGATGTGGAAGACCGGCCATTCGCTGGTCAAGGCCAAGCTCAAGGAAACCGGCGCGCCGATCGCCGGGGAGATGAGCGGCCACGTGTTCTTCAAGGACCGCTGGTACGGTTTCGACGATGGCCTCTACACGGGCGCGCGCCTGCTGGAAATCCTGTCGCGCCACGCCGACCCGAGCGCCGTGCTGAACGCGCTGCCGAACTCCAACTGCACGCCCGAATTGCAACTGAAGTGTGCCGAAGGCGAGGCGTTCACGCTGCTCGACAAGATCCGCGCCAATGCGAAGTTCGAGGGCGCGCGCGAAGTCATCACGATCGACGGCGTGCGCGTGGAGTACCCCGATGGCTTCGGCCTGGCGCGTCCGTCCAACACCACGCCGGTGGTTGTCATGCGTTTCGAAGCCGATAACGATGCCGCGCTGGCGCGCATCCAGGCCGAGTTCAAGCGCGTGATCCTGGCCGAGAAGCCGGATGCAAAGCTCCCGTTCTGAAGTGGGGCAGCCGGCCGGCGCCGCAACGTCGAACCAGGCCGCGCCGCTCGCCGTGGCCGCGCCGTTCGCGTTGCCGGCCCCGCCGCGCATCCTGGTCGTCAAGGTCTCGTCGCTGGGCGATGTGGTGCACAACATGCCCCTCATCCACGACCTGCGCGCGCGCTGGCCCGATGCCGAGATCGACTGGGTGGTGGAAGAGGGCTATGTCGATCTGGTGCGGCTGCTGCCGGACGTCCACCGCGTGATTCCGTTCGCGCTGCGGCGCTGGCGCAAGCGGTTCTGGCAGGGCGATACCTGGGCCGAAGTCGGCGCGCTGCGCGACGCGATCCGGGCGCGGCCCTATGACGCGGTGCTGGAGACCCAGGGCCTGCTGAAGACCGCCATCGTGGCGCGCACCGCCGCGCGCACGGCCGGGGCGCCCGTGATCGGGCTCGGCAATGCCACGCAGGGTTCCGGCTACGAGCCGGCATCGCGCCTGTTCTATACCGCGCCAGTCAAGGTGCCGCGCCAGACCCATTCGGTGCGGCGCTCGCGTCTGCTTGGTGCCGCGCTCACGGGTGGCACGCCACCGGAGCCGCCGCGCTTCTTCGGTCCTGCGGTGACCTCGCTGCATGTCGATGATCCGCTCTGGGCCGGGCTGCCGCCTCGGTACGCGGTCTGTTTCCATGCCACGGCCGGCGCGAAGAAGCGCTGGCCCGTGGCGAACTGGCATGCCCTCGGTCAGAAGTTGCATGCCGAGGGCCTGACCGTGCTGCTGCCCTGGGGCAGCGAATCCGAACGCCGCGATGCCGAGGCGCTCGCCGCCGGCATGCCCGGCGCGCAGGTGCTGCCGCGCTTCTCGGTCATGCAGGGCTTTGGCCTGATCAATCGGGCCGAAGTGGTCATCGGCGTGGACACCGGCCTGGTGCATATCGCCGCTGCGCTGTGCCGGCCCACTGTCGAGATCTACACCGCCACCTGGCGCTGGAAGACCGAGGGCTACTGGTCCGACCGCATCGCCAATGTGGGCGACGACGGCATCGTGCCGTCCGTCGACGAGGTCTACGCCGCCGCCGCGCGGGTACGCGGAGTGCCTGCCTGATGCTTCGTCTGGTTTACACGTTGCTGTGGGGGGTGATCCTCCCACTGGCGCTGCTGCGTCTGGTCTGGCGGTCGCGCAAGGAACCTGGCTATCGCCGCCACATCGGGGAGCGGCTTGGCCGATATGGCGGGCTGCCGGCCAACGGGCCGTGGCTCTGGGTTCATGCGGTGTCCGTCGGCGAGACGCGCGCCGCGCAGCCGCTGCTCGACGCCTTGCTGGCCGCGTATCCCCGCCATCGTATTTTGCTGACCCATATGACGCCGACCGGCCGCCAGACTGGCCAGCAGCTCTATGGCGACAACCCACGCGTGCAGCAGTGCTACCTGCCGTACGACGTGCCGGCGCTGGTGCGCCGCTTCCTCGCGTATTTCCGGCCCGAGGCAGGGCTGATCATGGAGACCGAGGTTTGGCCCAATCTGGTCCACGTCACGCGCCGGGTGGGTGTGCCGCTGTTCCTGGTCAATGCCCGACTGTCGCCGCGCAGCTATCGACGGACGGCGCGCTTCGGCGGCGCGGCGGCCTCGCTATATAACGATTTCACGGCGGTGCTGGCCCAGACGGCTGGCGATGCCGAGCGCTATCGCGCGCTCGGCGTGAAAGCCGTGCAGGTGACTGGCAATCTCAAGTTCGACATGCAGCCGCCGGAGGCCGGCGTCATGCGGGGCCAGACCCTGCGCCGGGCGTTCGGCGCCCGCCACGTGCTGGCCGCCGCGAGCACGCGTGAAGGGGAGGAGCCGCTGATCCTGGAGGCCTTCGCGCGCTGGCCCGGCGCGGCGCGTCCCGCGCTGCTGCTGGTGCCGCGCCATCCGCAGCGGTTCGACGAGGTAGCTGCGCTGGCCACGCGTGCCGGCTTCAGCGTGCAGCGCCGCAGCCAGCTGGATGTGGACGCCCTTGACGCACCGATCACAGCTGACATCGTGCTCGGCGACTCCATGGGCGAGATGGCGATGTACTACGCCGCTTCGGATATTGCCTATATCGGCGGCAGCCTGATCCCGCTCGGCGGACAGAATCTGATCGAGTCCTGCGCCGTCGGCACGCCGGTGCTGATGGGCCTGCACACGTTCAACTTCGCCCAGGCCACCGAGGATGCCATCGCCGCCGGCGCCTGCCTGCGCGTGGCCGACGCCGACGCCCTGATGGCCGCCGCCTCGGCCGTGCTGGCCGACGAAGCGCGTCTGGCCGACATGCGTGCCCATGCGCTGACGTTCGCCGGCTTGCATCGGGGTGCCACGCAGCGCACTTTGGCAGCCGTCGCGCCAGTGTTGCGCTGACATACAGGCGCCACGCGGGCGTCTACACTGGTTGCATAGTGAGGAAAAGTGCGACATCCGCCTCTTTATCGTGGCATGCGCAACCAGGAGCTCGATCGATGCAACATCCCTTCTCCATGCGTGGTGTTTTCGCCACATTGATGCTGGCCGCCGTGGCGGCGGTGGCGGGCTGCGCCACCGGCCCGGCGCCCGACCAGCCCTCGGCCAGCGCCAGCCTCAACGAAACCCGCTCCGGCGGGCCGAGCCGCTGGGAACTGATCCGCTGGCAGAACGCCGATGGCACCGTCCGTGACATTCCGCATGGCGACAACGGCCAGCCGGTCATCTTCGAATTCAATGACGGCATTGATGCCTCCCAAGGCACCGTGAGCGGCACCAGCGGCTGTAACCGCTTCACCGGCGGCTATGGCAAGACCAGCGCCGGCATCCGCTTCGATCGCATCGCCGGCACGCGGATGGCCTGCACGGGCGTGCGGATGGAGGTGGAGGGCGCGCTGCTGAAGGCCATGCACTCGCCCTTTACGACGGTCGGCACGCAGCCGTCCGCCGGCGCCACGGGGCGCCAGATCATCTGGAAGACGGCTGACGGCGATCTGTTGCAATTCGTCGAACGGGAAGGCGTGGGCCGGCGCGGCGCCAAGGCGGACGCCGCAGCGGGGCACGAGAAGATCGTCTATATCGACTCCCAGCGCGTGGAGTGCTCGGGCGTGGGCCGCATGCAGTGCTACCGCTGGCGCGAAGCGCCCGATGCCCCGTGGCAGCTATGGTACGGGCCGATCGAGGGGCTGGACTTCGAATCCGGCGTGAGCTACAAGCTGCGCGTGCGCGAGTACCAGGTGCCGAATCCGCCAGCCGACGCGTCGGCCATCCGCTGGCAACTGTTGAGCGTGGAGGAGCGCAAGCGTGGGGGTTGACCTGGTCGATCGTTTAGAATGCCGGGCTATCTCTAGCGCACGGACGCCGGCCGTATTGCCGTCTCAAACAAGCTGATATGTCTTTCCCCAAACATTGGGTGTCCTCCCTGGCGGACCTCCTGGTATTCGTGTTTCCGGTGTTGATCCTGTGTGTACCGCGCGGAGCCGGGGTATTTCTGGCCGGGGTTGGCGTGCTGGCCTTGCTGGGATGGGATGAGATGGGGCGCGCGTGGCGGCAACACGTCACAATTTTGCGGCCGTTGGCGATGTCAGTGCTCGCCTTCATCGGCGTCTATGTGGTGTCGAAGTTTCTCCACAACACGCCGTGGGATGTGATCGACAATCCCTCCCGCACCCTGCTTTCCGTACTCGCCTGCTGGGTGATCTTTCGCGCCGCGCCGAATCCGGCGTTGTTGTGGCGGGGTATCACCATCGGGCTGTTCCTGGCCCTGCTGATCGTTACTTACCAGAAGATCCAGTTGGACCTGGACCGGCCTTCCGCGTGGACCCAGGCGATTGCCTTCGCCAATATGGTCGCGGCGCTGGCGCTCGTGGGGTTCGCGCGCCCGGGGGACTCCCGCCGCGTGCATGCCGAGGCGTGGTTCAACGTCCTCTGCGCGCTGCCCATCCTGGTGATGAACGGTACCCGTGGCGCGATGATCGGCATGCTGGTCACGCTCTTCCCGCTACTGCTGGTCCGCTATCGTCGCTTTAGCGCACGGATGTTCATGTTTGCGCTGGGCGGCATTGCCGCGCTGCTCATCGGCTTGTATCAGATTCCGGGCAGCCCGGTGGCGAAACGGGTGGATCTGGCGGTCAAGGAGGTTCAGCAGTTCCAGCAGGGCAACGTGGAATCGTCGGTCGGCGCCCGGCTGATGATGTGGAAGGTGGGCATGCAGTACTTCGTCGAGCACCCGTGGACGGGCGCCGGCGTGGGGCAGTTTGCGCGGGTTCTTCGCGCGGACCCCTACTGCGAGCAGCGGCGGGAGTCCGCAGCATGCGGACTGGAGCACGCGCACAATGATCTGGTCGAAGCGGCCGCCACTACTGGTATTCCCGGGGTGCTGGCCACGCTGACCCTGTTTCTGGTGCCGGCCGGCCTGTTCTGGCGAGCATTGCGCACCTGCCATGCCGACAATAACTATGCGGGAGTGAGCCTGGGCGGCGCGGGATTGGCCGTCGTGATGGCGTCGCTGATTTCGGGCCTGACGCAGGTGACGACCGCCCACCAGGCCAACGTGGTGTTCTACGCAGGCGCCATTGGCATGCTGCTGGGGCTGGCGGGGCGCGAAGCCTGGGCCACCCGGCTCTCCAATGCGGCGACACCCTCCGGCCAGCCGAAGGCGGCCTCGTCACCGGGCGAGTCGCACGCCGTCAGGATCGTGGCGTAGCCCCCGGAATCGGGCTTTCGCGCCGGCCCTGCTCGGCGCGCTTGCGGTCCGGAGCGGGCAGCGGCGCCGACCCCACCCGCGCCTTCTCCGGCAGCTTGTACATCGTGCCCGGCACCGACGTCAGCAGCGTATTGATCTGCACGACGTCTTCCTCGCTGAGCACCGCCGTCGATGCCTTCAAGCGCAGCCCGTTCATGATCGTGTCGTAGCGGGCCTTGGCCAGGTCGCGGCGGGTCGAGAACAGTTGCGCCTCGGCATTCAGCACATCGATATTGATGCGCACACCCACCTCGTAGCCCAGCTGGTTCGATTCCACCGCGCTCTGCGCCGAGCGTTCGGCCGCTTCGAGCGCCTTGACCTGGGCCAGCCCGTTGGACACCCCCGAGTACGTCTGCCGCGCAGTCTGCGCAGCCGTGCGGCGCGCGAATTCGAGGTCGCTGGCGGCCTTGTCGGCCAGCGCCAGCGTCTCCCGCACGCGCGACTGGATCTGTCCGCCGGCGTAGATCGGAATGCTCAGTTGCACGCCCACCACGCCCGAGTTGTAGCGGCTGCCGACATTGCTGAGCTGGGTCGCCGTGCCCTGCGCATTGGTATAGCCATACGACGCGACGAGGTCGACGGACGGCAGGTGGCCGGCCCGGGCCTTGTTCGATTCCCGCTGGGCGGTCTCGAGGTTGTAGCCGGCAACGCCGACCTGAAGATTGGTCTGCTCCGCCTGCGAGGCCCAGGCGTTCACGTCGGCGGGCATCGGGCCCGGAATGGCGGCCTCGGCGCGCAGCCCCATCAATTCGTCGACCGGCTTGCCAGTGATCTGCTGCAACGACGCGCGTGCCACTTCGAGCGCGCTACGGGCCGAAATCTCGGTGGCCGTGGCCAGGTCGTACCGCGCCTGGGCGTCGTTGGCATCGGTAATGGTGGCCGTGCCCACCTCGAAATTGCGCTTGGCCTGCTCGAGCTGCTCGCCGATGGCCTTCTTCTGGGCGCCGGCCAGGTACAGGTTGTCCTGCGCGGCCAGCACGTCGAAATAGGCCTGGGAGGCCCGCGTGATCAGGTCGAGCTGCGCCTGCTGGAACGTGACTTCGCCGGCCAGCGTGGCCAGTTCGCCCTGCTTGTACGTTTCCCAGCGATCCCAGCGGAACAGCGGCTGCGTCAGTTGCAGCGCCCAGGTGTTGGCGTTGAAGTAGCGCGTGACGTCCACGGGCGAGCTGTAGTCGGCCATGGTGCGCTGCACGCCCGCCGTGCCAAGCACCTGCGGCAGCAGGCCGGCGCGTGCCTGGGGCAGGCGCTCGCGCGTGGCCAGCAGTTGTGAGCGGGCGCTCGCGAACTGGGCGTCATTGGCTTGCGCATCGCGGTAGACCTGGAGCAGGTCCGCCCCCGCAGCGGCCGGAACATGCAGCAGGGCCAGCAGGGACACGGCGAGCGCCAGGGGTTTCCTGGCTGCACCGGGCACGGCGAGAAGCGCGAAACTCATGACATCTCCAGCTCGGCCAGCGCGCGCGCGGCCATCGTTCTTGTTGGTCTACGGGTGATACTGCTGAGGCGAGCGACTTCGGGACTTCGGGATTCAGCGTGACGGCGGGGCCCGGACATCGCCCGGGCCGCCTCCCTCAATACTGCGGAACGGACGGGTCCACCTGCGTGGACCACGCGTGGATGCCGCCAGTCAGGTTGTAGACGTTGGCGTAGCCCTGGCGCTCCAGGAAGCTGGCCACCTGCATGCTGCGCGCACCGTGGTGGCAGATGCAGACGATCTGCGCTTCATCGTCGAGTTCGCCGAGGCGGGCCGGGATCTGGCCCATCGGGATGTGGGTGATGCCGGGCATCGCGGCGGTGCGGATCTCGAGATCCTCGCGCACATCGAGCAGCACCGGCTTGGCGCGGCCGGCGTCAGCCAGCCATTGCGCGAGTTCGGGGGCAGTAATGACCTGCATGGCGGCTCCCGGCGGCTCAGAACTGGAACCGCGACGGCTGGGCAGCGCCTTGCAGCGGCTTGACCAGCGTCTCGAACAGGTTCACCGACTGGTAGCCGGATTCCGAGGTGCGCGTGATGATGCGCGCTTCCATCACCGGCGCGTCACCGACGATGACCGCGATGCGGCCGCCCACCTTGACCTGCGACAGCAGCGCCTGCGGAATCTCGGGCACCGAGCCCGACACGCAGATCACATCGTACGGCGCGGCGGCAGCCCAGCCCTCGGCGCCATTGCCTTCGGCCACTTCGGCGTTGCTCACGCCGGCGGCGGCCAGGTTCTGCCGGGCCAGTTCGGCCAGCTCGGGCACGATTTCCACGGTCAGCACGTGGCGGGCGCGGTTGGCCAGCAGGGCGGCCATGTAGCCGGAGCCGGCGCCGATTTCCAGAACATTCTCATGCTTGCGCACGTTCAGGTCCTGCAGCAGACGGGCTTCCACGCGCGGGGCCAGCATGTTCTGGCCGGCCGGCAGCGGGATCTCCATGTCGACGAAAGCCAGCGCGGCGTATGCCTGCGGCACGAACTGCTCGCGCTTGACCACGGCCAGCAGGTCCAGGATTTCCTGGTCCAGCACGTCCCACGGACGAATTTGCTGTTCGATCATGTTGAAGCGGGCTTTTTCGAGATCCATCTTGCCTTTTCCTTCCAATTCCAGTGCTTGCGGAGAGCCCGCCATTTTACCCCTGCGGACTGCCGCAGGATGTTTACAGATTATTGGCAACGACTTGCGCGGGGCCAGTTGTTGCGCGTTGGCACAGGGCCGGCGCTCAGCTGTCCTCGCCGTCAGCCCGCTCGGCCGCCTGGGCGGCCAGCATTTCATCCCGGATCTGTTCCCAGACCCAGGGGCCGGACTTCGCCGGCAGCGGCGTGTCCCGGGCCGGGCCCGTGGTCAGGCCGAACAGCAGCATCTGGATCAACTGGTCCACGAACGCCGCCGGATCGATCTCCTGCACCGCCACCTGGCTGAACGCGCGCTGCCACAGCATCAGGAAGACCAGCGGGGCGCAGATCAGCGTGGTGGCGGGGTTTGCCGGGGTCTCACGGAACTCCCCGCGCGCCGCGCCCCGGGCCAGCACACGGGCGAACAACTCGTCGCCGGGGCCCATCACTTCGTCCTGGTAAAACTGGGCGATGTCCGGGAAATTGCCCGATTCGGCCATGATCAGCTTGGTCAGCCCGGCGGCGCGCGTGGCGCCGATCAGGCCCCACCAGCCCAGCAGCAGCTCGCGCAACAGTTCGGGCGTGGACCCTTCGTAGGTCTCGACCAGATCGATTCCCCGGGCCAGCGCCGGCACCATGTTCTCGCGCACGACGGTCTTGAACAGCTCTTCCTTGTTCGCGAAGTACAGGTAAACAGTGCCTTTCGAGACACCTGCGGCGGCGGCAACGTCCTCGAGCCGGGTCGCGGCGTAGCCGCGCTCCACGAACAATTCCAGCGCGGCCGCCACCAGCTCCTGCGGGCGCGCGGCCTTGCGCCGGTGCCACCGGCGCGCGTCGGGATCTTTCTTGGGCGAGAGTTCGGTCACAGGGCAGGGATACGCGAGACGGCGGCGCACGTCCGCGTGGCGGCGCCGCATCGAAATTAAATAACTTGTGGGTCAGTAATGTAGAGGAGCGGTCTTGAGCGGTCAAGCCAGCACCATCCCGCATTGTGACGCATCCGGCGCAGGTTGCGCTTTGTTGCAGGTTGGACGGGACGGCTCAGGCAGAATGACGCCTTTCGCGTACCTTTCCCGATGTCTTGCATGACGACATCTGCGCCTGAACCTTGAGCATGGCCTGCCAGTCTGACTTTTCCTGCCGCGATGGTTGCGGCGCCTGCTGCATCGCGCCGTCCATCACGTCGCCCCTGCCGGGCATGCCGCACGGCAAGCCGGCGGGGCAGCCCTGCGCGCAGTTGCTGCCCGACATGCGCTGCGCGGTGTTCGGCCAGTCGGAGCGCCCGGCGTTCTGCGGCGGGCTGCGCCCTTCGGCCGAGATGTGTGGCAACTCCCGCGAGGCGGCGCTCCACTGGCTGACCCGGCTCGAGGTGCTGACCGCGCCATCCACCGTTGCCGCCTGACTGGCATCAGGCCGCAGCCCGTCTTTTGGAGGTTCTACGATGATCGCGATGACACGCCGGCGCTGGCTGGCGGCCGCAGGCATCGCCACGGCAACTGCCGCCACCGCCTGGCTGGCGGCCTGCAGCGGGTTCATGAACGAATACACGTTCTCGCAAAGCCAGCTTCAGTCGGCGCTTGAACGCAAGTTTCCGTTCAACAAGCGCTATATGGAGTTGTTCGATATCCAGCTCGCCAACCCGCAGTTGGCGCTGGACCCCACGCGCAACCGCGTGACCGTGCAGTTCGACGCCACCATCGACAACCGGCTGTTCTTCCGCCAGCCGCTGACCGGCCGTTTCGCGCTGGACAGCGCGTTGCGCTACGACCCGCCGTCACACTCGCTGGTGCTACAGGACCCCGAGGTGCGCCAGTTCGACGTGCAGGGCATGCCGGCACAGTTCTCGCGTCAGCTCAATGCGCTGGGCGGGATCCTGTCCGAGCAGCTGTTGCAGGGCTACCCGCTGTATACGTTCAAGCCGGAGCAGTTGCGGCTGGCTGGCGCGCCGGCGGAGCCCGGTACAATCACGGTCCTGCCGGACGGCATCAACGTCAAGATTAATCGTCCGTAAACACGGTTTCCCAATAATAATGCCGAGGGTTCGCGCATCCCCGCGCGGACCGAACCGCGCCTGACCTCTCCTGAATCCGCATGGATATCGCACTTGCCCTGAAAGCCGTGATCCTCGGCATCGTCGAAGGACTGACCGAGTTTCTCCCCATCTCCAGTACCGGCCACCTGATTCTTGCCGGCCAGTTGCTCGATTTCAACGACGAGAAGGGCAAGATCTTCGAAATCGTGATTCAGTTCGGTGCGATTCTGGCGGTGTGCTGGGAATTCCGGCGCAGGATTGGTGCGGTGGTCAGCGGCCTGGGTTCCGATCCGAAAGCCCAGCGGTTTGCGATCAACGTCATTGTGGCCAGCGTGCCGGCCATCGTGCTGGCGCTGATCTTCGGCAAGTGGATCAAGGCCCATTTGTTCAATCCGATGAGCGTGGCCATGGCGTTTATCGTCGGCGGCGTGGTGATTTTGCTCGCCGAATGGCGCGACGCACGCCGGGGTACGGTTTCGCATCCGCAGGGCAATGCGCTGCTGGAAGCAGCCAAGGCCGGGGCGCCGCGCATCGAATCGGTGGATGACCTGAACTGGCGCGACGCGCTGAAGGTCGGCCTGGCGCAGTGCTGCGCGCTGGTGCCCGGCACGTCCCGCTCCGGCGCTACGATTATCGGCGGCATGCTGTTTGGCCTGTCGCGCCAGGTGGCGACCGAGTTCTCGTTCTTCCTGGCCATTCCGGTGATTTTCGGCGCCACGGTCTACGAGCTGTACAAGGCGCGCGCGCTGCTCTCCGCCGACGACCTGGGGATTTTCGGCATCGGCTTTGTCTTCGCGTTCCTGTCGGCGTTCCTGTGCGTGCGCTGGCTGTTGCGTTTCGTCGCCACGCACGATTTCAAGCCATTCGCGTGGTACCGGATTGTCTTCGGGATTATCGTGCTGGCCACGGCGTGGACCGGGATGGTGTCCTGGCACGCTTGAGGTAAGCGGAGCAAATAAAAAAGGCGTGGTCTCTATCGGCCACGCCTTTTTTGTTTCTGCTGGTGCCCCAGCGATCAACGCTTGCGGAACACCACGTCCCAGACGCCGTGTCCGAGCCGGACGCCGCGCTTCTCGAATTTGGTCACGGGCCGGTAATCGGGCCGCTCGGCAAAACCGCCCTCGGCCTGCGAGGTATTTTCCAGGGCCGGTTCGCCCGACAGTACTTCCACCATCTGGTAGGCATACTCCTCCCAGTCCGTGGCGCAGTGGAGATAACCACCGGGCTTCAGGCGGCTGGCCAGCAGCTTGACCAGCGGCGGCTGCACCAGCCGGCGCTTGTTGTGCTTCTTCTTGTGCCAGGGGTCGGGGAAGAAGATATGCACGCCATCGAGACAATTCTCAGTCAGCATGTGTGCGATGACCTCGACCGCATCGTGTCGCATGATGCGAACATTCTCAATGCCGCGCTCACCGGCCAGCTTCAGCAGGGCGCCAACGCCGGGCTCGTGCACCTCGCAGCCCAGGAAGTTGTCCTGCGGACGCAACTGGGCGATATGCGCGGTGGTCTCGCCCATGCCGAAGCCGATCTCGAGGATGGCCGGGCCCGAACGGCCGAAGGTGGCCGTCCAGTCGAGCGGCGTGGGCGCATAGGGCACGATGAAGCGCGGGCCAAGGTCGTCGATGGCGCGCTGCTGCCCGGTGGAGGTGCGCCCGGCGCGCCGCACGAACGAGCGGATGCGGCGTGGATGCGCAACGTCATCGCCGGGTTGGCGCGGGGCATCTGACGTGGCCTCGGCGTCGTCGGCCGGCTTCGGTTCGGTACTGGCGTCTTGGGGGAGCATGGCAACAAAAAGCCGCCGGGCGGAGTGCCGATCGGACTATCGACCGGGTGCCAGAGGCGGCTTGTTCAATCAGGGGTGGAGCGGGCGATGGGAATCGAACCCACGTCTTTAGCTTGGGAAGCTAAGGTAATGGCCATTATACGACGCCCGCAAGAAGCGCGATTCTACGCGGGAAGGGCGGACGAGCGCAAGCTGGCGGGGTGATGGCGCGATCACTACAACGGAACTCGCACAATTACGAGGCGGCCGCGCATGGGGTGCAAAGCAGGCGCAGAATAGCCGTCACGCCAAGCCCCCGCATCCGCCGTGCACCTCGCCCCCGCCCAGCGCTTCAATGCCGAATTCCTGCCGCGCATCATCGCGCGCATTCACGCGTTGTCTCGCGGCACGCTTCAGACCGAGGTGCGGCCGGCCGATCGCCCGCATCTGCCGGCCTGCCTGCGGGTCTCCGGGGCCGCGCGGGCCGGCGGCGGGCGCTATGCGCATCCGCTGGACATCACGCTGTCATGGGATGGCTACGAGGTGGAGCGGCTGTTCGAGATCGGCGGCGAAACGCGCTTTGCCGCCTACCTGGAGGCGCTGCCTGCCAAGCTCGATGCCTGGCAGGATGCCCGCCAGCTCGATCTGAACACCCGCACCCAGGCCGATCCGGCGGTCTTGATCGGCGGGCTCGATTTCGAGCATCTGGTTCGCTAGCCCGCGCGGGGGCTCAGATGACCAGCCGGCAGACGGCCGATTCGGCCTTGCCTGGCGCCAGCCACCGCAGCCCCTCTCCATGCCCGATCGCGTTGGGCAACCCCAGCCACGGCTCCACGCAGTAAAAGTCAGAATCTTCTCGCTCGGACCACGTCGTGATCGCGTGCCATGGCGCGCGCCCCGGGACATTGAGGACGAAGTCGATCTCGCGCGCCGGCATTTGCAGCCGCAACGTGCCCGGCCCGCGCAGGATGTGGAAGGTGTCCTGCAGCCGGGCGTCATCCAGTCGATAGGTGCGCTCGCCCGGTTCGGCTCCGGTCAGGCCGCCGTCCGGGGTCTGTCGCACGCGGTCTGCGGGCGGCAGGGACAGGCGGGTTGCCGATCGCTGCGTGTGAGGCAGCGCGAAGTAGAAATGATGGCCGGCGTACCACGGCAGCGGCGCCGAGCCCGTGTTCCTGACTTCTAGCTCGACCTCCAGCCCTTCGGGCACGAGCCGGTAGGTGGCCGTGAAGACAAAGGCGAACGGATAGCCCGCCTGCGTCGCCTCGGACGATGTCAGCGTCATGCTCACCGCAGACTCGGAGAAATCCGATACCTCGAACGCCATGTCGCGGGCAAAGCCGTGCTGCGGAAGCTCGCGCACCACGCCGTCGGTATCGCGCCATTTCCCTGGTTCGCCGTCGACGAAATGCCGGCCGATGAATGGGAACAGCAGCGGGTTGCCGCCGCGCACCTTGGCCACGCGGGACCAGTCGGCATCGTCTGGCCAGTAAAGGATGTCCTGGCCGCGATGGACCCATCGCACCAGCCGGCCGCCATGCGCCGGCGCCAGCAGCAGGTAGTTGTCACCCGTGCCAATGCGCACCAGATCCTGCCCTTGAAAACGTTCCATGCCGACCTGCGCCATGCGCCTGCCTCCCGCAGAAATTCGGAAAACCCCGAGGGTATCGCAACTTCCCGCCGGTATCCCTTTGGGGCGGCCCACATCGTCCCCCACAGACTTTTCTCATGTGCGCCCGCGCGACACGGCTGTTGTCGACCAGAGTTTGAGAGATTTCTTCCTCTACCGCGATCTCGGCATTGCCGATGCTACGCACGGCATTCTCGCGATTCGGCATTCGCTAATCGGCCATGTGGATCGTCTCGCGCACCAGCGGATAGACCTGCGACTCCCAGTGCTTGCCGTTGAACACGCCGTAGTGGCCCACGCCGGTCTGGATGTGATGCATCCGCATGTAGGGCCGCACGTTCGTGCACAACTCCTGCGCCGCCATGGTCTGGCCGATGGCGCAGATGTCGTCGCGCTCGCCCTCCACGGTGAGTAGCGCGGTGCGGCGGATGGCCTGCGTGGCCACGCGCCGGCCGGCCACGTCGAGCAGGCCCTGTGCGAGCAGAAATCGCTGGAATACGAGGCTCACGGTCTCAAGGTAGAACTCGGCCGTGAGGTCCATCGTGGCGAAGTACTCGGCGTAGAAGGTCTGGATGGCATCGGCCTTGTCGTGCTCGCCGCGTGCGCGCAGGTCGTAGAGATCGCGCAGGGCCTGCTCGTGGCGCTCCCGGTTCATGCTCATGAATGCGATCAACTGCACGAAGCCCGGATACACGCGGCGCGTGGCGCCCGGAAAGCGCCACGGCACGTAGCCGATCAGCGTCGATTCGAACCATTCGATGGGCCGGCTCATGGCCAACTCGTTGACCTTGGTCGGATTCACGCGCGCGTCGATCGGGCCGGCCATCAGCGTCAGGCTTGGCGGCTGCGCCGGGTCGCCGTCCTCGGCCATCAGCGCCACTGCGGCCAGCGCCGCCACCGTGGGCTGGCACACGGCCATCAGGTGGGTGTGGCCGCCCAGCGCGTGCAGGAAGGTGATCAGGTGCTGCACGTATTCATCGAAGCCAAACCGTCCGTACAGCACCGGGACGTCGCGCGGGTTGTGCCAGTCCGTAATGTAGACGTCATGGTCGCGGAGCATGGTTTCCACCGTGCCGCGCAGCAGCGTGGCGAAGTGGCCGGACATCGGCGCCACCAGCAGCACGCGCGGCTGCGCGGGTGCGCCTTCGCGGCGGAAACGCAGCAGGGTGCAAAACGGCGTGCGCGTGACGATTTCCTCGACCACCGGTACCTCGCCGCCATTCACGCGCACGCTATGGATGGCGAATGGCGGCCGGTAGTGGGTCAGGCGGGCCAGCGCCAGCACCTCGCAGGCGGCGCGGACGGATCTCAATGGTTCGCATTCGTCGGCGCCCGGATAGCCGGCGATCAACGTGGCAGCGATATCGGCCAGGGAGCAGGCCGGCTGCATCATGTCCGCGTAGGTCTGGTAGGCCTGATAGAGCATTGCTCGATTTCCTCCGCGGCATGGCGCCTCGCCTGATGTAATCGTAGTGCGCCGCAATATATATGCCACCGATAATTGAACTTGGCACGCCGCTTGCGCGTGGCGAGTGGCATGACAAGCAGGAAGGAGGGAGTGCGGCAAGGGGCGCTTCCGCAGGCCATGCGCCACATCCGGTGGCGGGATACGGCCTCGGACTGGTGCCGGGCCGCGCACCGCGCGGGTGCTTGGCGATGCGGCATCCGCCACCCATACTGCAAACGATGCATCGCGCACTGGCCCCGGGGGGCCGAGGAGGCATGATGGCGAAGACCACGCTGACCATCAGCAGCAAGACCTATTCGTCCTGGTCGCTGCGCGGCTGGCTGCTGGCCCGGTTCGCGGGCCTGGAGTTCGAGGAAGTGCTGGTGTCGCCCGAAGATCCGGCGGCGCGTGCCGAAATCCTGCTGCTGTCGCCGTCGATCCTCGTACCCTGCCTGCGCCATCAGGGCGTGACGGTCTGGGACACGCTGGCGATCGCCGAATACCTCAATGAGATTCGTCCCAAGGCGGGACTATTGCCCGACGATCTCGTCGCGCGCGCCCACTGCCGCGCCATCTGCGGCGAGATGCATTCCGGTTTCGCGGCGATGCGCGCCGCCTTGCCGATGAACCTCAAGGGGCATTTCCCCGGGCTCAAGGTCTGGTCGCGCGCCCAGGCCGACATCGACCGGATCGTCGCGATCTGGACCGAGTGCCTGACCCGCTACGGCGGCCCATTCCTGTTCGGCGAGCGCCGCACGATGGCGGACGCGATGTACGCGCCCGTGGTCACGCGCTTCGTCACCTACGGCGTGATGCTCGATCCTGAGCCGGTGGCCTACTGCAAGGCCATCCTCGCCATGCCCGAGATGCAGGAGTGGATCAGCGCCGCGCGCGAGGAGCCCGACGAGATCAGCGAACTCGATGTCGAATTCTGACCCTCTCTGATCCTTCCCCTAGACCTAGGCGGCCGCCGTCCTCGCCAGATAGGTGGCCGCGTAGGCAAAGTACCAGTCCAGGCAGTCCGGATTGGCCATCGCGTCGCGGTTGGCAATCTGCTCCGGCGGATGGCCGAGCAGCAGCTTCTTGATCGGCACCTCCATCTTCTTGCCGGACAGCGTGCGCGGCACGCCGGGCACCTGCACAATGTCATTCGGCACATGACGCGATGACAGCCCGGCGCGAATCCGCGCGCGCAGGGTATCGCGCAGCGCCTCATCGAGCACACTCCCCTCGCGCAGCACCACGAAGAGCGGCATGTACGACTCGCGGCCCAGGTATTCGAGGTCGACCACCATGCTGTCGAGCACCTCAGGCAGTTCCTCCACCACGCGGTACAGCTCGCTGGTGCCCATGCGGATGCCATGCCGGTTGATCGTGGCGTCCGAGCGGCCGTAGATGATGGCGCCCCCGCGCGGCGTGATGCGGATCCAGTCGCCGTGGCGCCAGGCGTTCGGATAGGTGTCGAAGTAGCTGTCGCGGTAGCGCTTGCCGTCGGCATCGCCCCAGAGGTAGAGCGGCATCGACGGCATCGGCTCGGTACAGACCAGCTCGCCCACCTCGTCGATCACCGCCCGGCCTTCTTCGTCGAAGGCTTCCACCTTGGCGCCCAGGCAGCGGCACTGCATCTCGCCCGCGTACACCGGTAGCAGCGGACAGCCCGCCACGAACGAGCCGGCGAAGTCGGTGCCGCCGGACATCGGCGCGAGCCAGATGTCGGCACGCACGTGGCGATAAATCCACGCATAGGCCTCTTCGGGCAGCGGCGAGCCGGTGGAGCCCAGCCCGCGCAGCCGGGACACATCGGCAAAGGCGGCCGGCTCCAGCCCGGCTTTCATGCAGTTGGTGAAAAACGCGGCGCCGGCGCCGAACATCGTCACGCGCGCGTCATCGACGAAACGCCACAGCACGCCGGCGTCCGGCCAGGCGGGGTTGCCGTCGTAGAGCGCCACGGTGGTGCCGAGCAGCAGGCCGCCCACCTGCGCGTTCCACATGATCCAGCCGCTGCTGCTGTACCAGTGGAAGACGTCGTCCGGGCCGAGGTTGTTGTGGAACGCCAGGAGCTTGAGCTGCTCGATGACGATGCCGCCGTGGCCATGGACGATCGGCTTGGGCATGCCGGTGGTGCCGGACGAGTAGACGATCCAGAGCGGATGGTCGAACGGCACCGGCTCGATCCGGAGCGGCACCGCGTGCGCCAGCACGTCCGCCCAGTCGTGGCGGCGGACCGGGCCGGTGGTGTCGATCTCACTGCCGATGGCCGGAATCAGCACGAGGTCGGTCAGCGAGGGCAGGGCGGCGACCAGATCGGCGATCACCGGCGCGCGGTCGTAGGTCTTGCCGCCGTAGTGGTAGCCGTCGACGGCAATCAGCACCTTGGGGGCGATCTGGCGGAAGCGGTCGATCACGGCCACCTGGCCCATGTCCGGCGCGCAGCCGGACCAGACCGCGCCCACGCTGGCCGTGGCCAGGAAGGCGACGATCGTCGCCGGCACGTTGGGCAGGTAGCCGGCCACGCGGTCGCCCGGCGTCACGCCCATCGCGCGCAGGGCATGGGCGAGCGAGGCGACCTGGGCTTCCAGGGCATCCCAGTTCACATCGGCCAGCGGCTGGGCTTCGCCGGCATGGCGGATGGCCGGGCGCTGGCGCGCCTCGCCGGTGCCGGCGTGGCGGAAGACCTGCTGGACGTAATTGAGCGTGGCGCCTTCGAACCAGCGCGCACCGGGCATGGTGCGGCGGTCCAGCACACGCTCGGCGGGGGTATCGAAATGGACGTCGAAGTAGACGCGGATGGCGTCCCAGAACGCCTCGATGTCGGTGACCGACCAGCGCCAGAGGCTGTCGTAGTCATCGAAGGCGAGGCCGCGCTCGCGGCGCAGCCATGTGATGAAAGCGGCCAGCTGGCTGCTCTCGGCAAAGTTGGCGGACGGCGTCCACATCAGCTTTCCGGATGCCACGGTCATGCCTGTCTCCTCCTCGACCCGTCTGCGCGGGGGGTTGGGGTGCGCCGCGGGTTTGTCGCTGGTGCGTTGACAGCAGCCGGCGCGGCGCGATGCGAGGTCACATGATAACCGTCTCCGAGATCACCTGGCGGCGCCCCCCGATTCGAACAGCGTGCCCCACATCTCGTCCACGCGCGCCTTGACGGCGGGATCCATCGAGATGGTCCGGCCCCATTCGCGTGTGGTTTCGCCGGGCCACTTGTCGGTGGCGTCGATGCCCATCTTCGAGCCCAGGCCGGAGACCGGCGAGGCGAAGTCGAGATAGTCGATGGGCGTGTTCTCGACCATCACCGTGTCGCGGCTCGGATCGACCCGGGTGGTGATGGCCCAGATGACCTCCTTCCAGTCGCGCACGTCCACATCGTCATCGACCACGACGATGAACTTCGTATACATGAACTGGCGCAGGAAGCTCCAGACCCCGAACATCACCCGTTTGGCATGGCCGGCGTACTGCTTCTTCATGCGCACCACCGCCATGCGGTAGCTGCACCCCTCGGGCGGCAGGTAGAAGTCGGTGATTTCCGGGAACTGCTTCTGGAGCAGCGGCACGAAGACCTCGTTCAGCGCCACGCCCAGCACGGCGGGCTCATCGGGCGGCTTGCCGGTGTAGGTGGAGTGGTAGATCGGGTCGCGCCGCATGGTGATGCGGTCGATCGTGAAGACCGGGAACCAGTCCTGCTCGTTGTAGTAGCCGGTGTGGTCGCCGTAGGGCCCCTCCAGCGCATGCTGGTAGCCGGACGGGTGGGCCGGATCGGGCTGGATGTGGCCTTCGAGGATGATCTCTGCCGAGGCCGGCACGGACAATTCGGACAAGGTCGGCGTCAGGCAGCCGGCCAGCGCGGTGCGGCTGCCGCGCAGCAGGCCGGCGAACTGGTATTCGGAAAGCGTGTCGGGCACCGGCGTCACGGCACCGAGGATGGTGGCCGGGTCGGCGCCCAGCGCCACGGCGATCGGGAAGGGCTTGCCGGGGTTGGCCAGCGCGTGCTCGCGGAAGTCCAGTGCGCCGCCGCGATGCGCCAGCCAGCGCATGATCACCTGATTGCGGCTGATGACCTGCTGGCGGTAGATGCCCAGGTTCTGGCGCTTCTTGTGCGGGCCCTTGGTGACCACCAGGCCCCAGGTGATCAGCGGGGCGGCGTCGCCGGGCCAGCAGGTCTGGATCGGCAGGCGGCCCAGGTCCACGTCGTTGCCTTCCCAGACGATCTCCTGGCAGGACGGGCTGCTCACGCGCTTCGGCGCCATGTCCCACACGGACTTGGCCAGCGTGAACAGCTTGCCGGCCTCGCGCAGGCCGCGCGGCGGCTCGGGTTCCTTGAGCGCCGAGAGCACGCGGCCGATGTCGCGCAAGTCCTCGAGTGAGTTCGCGCCCATGCCCATCGCCACCCTGCGTGTCGTGCCGAACAGATTGGCGAGCACCGGCACCTTATAGATAGCGTCATGGCCCGCGCCTGCATCGTTCCGAGATTGCACGCTCGGTTTCTCGAAGAGCACGGCGGGACCTTCCGCGCGCAGCAGGCGGTCGCAAATCTCCGTCATTTCGAGATTGGGCGAGACCGGCGTGGCGATCCGTTTCAGCTCGCCAAGCTGCTCCAGTTGGCCGATGAAATCGCGCAAGTCTTTGTATTGCATAGTGAAATCTGTGAAGGTTGCCGCGCTGCGCCAATCCATGGCGTTCCCTGGCGAGGTGTGTGACGATACACATCAGCGTCCGGCGGTGCAAAAAAATCGTGTCGGAAGCGTACGAGAAATGTAAATTTTTTGCGGTGTAGACCGGTCCTCAAAGGAAGGGTAACCCTAGGCCAGTCCTACGATCCCGAGCCTCCGGGTGATGTAGCCGCCGCTTAAATAACGCCGTTACATATTTCTAAAAGTAGTGACTTGTGCATTCGTTATGCTTGACGGGTTATAAAAGGGTTCCTACAATCCGGTCTGCTCTGTGGGGTGTTGCGCCGCAACATGGCTTGAGGCTTCTGTCAAGAGGCGCTCTTTAAAAAAGCCAGCGTGACCACACCTCCTTTGATCTTGATCGCGATACGTGTAGCAAGCGTGCGCGGCGGGGTCCTCCGGCGGGATGCCGGAGCGTGAGAGTCTTTTAGTGGCAGGGTGCGTTTCCCCAAGAGCGTACCCTGTTTCTCGTTGGGCGCATGGGGAGCGCCCGCCAACAGGTGCTGGACACCCCTGCTAGGTGGCGCAGCATCCTTACTTGAGTACGTTGAGATCGGGCACGCGTGGCAATTGGCACGCGCGCAGCGGGCAGCGGATGGAGGTAAGTATGAGCGGTTGGAAAACCCTTCATCTTCCCGGTGTCGGGCGGGCGTTGCAGGTCCGCTTCAGACAACCGGTTCCCGGTGTGAACCGCGCGCTGCAAATGCGCCTGGCCCACCCGGTGGCAGGTCGCGCCTTGCTGCGCGGCAGCCGTACCACCTTGAAGTACACCCTGAACAGCCTGGGCGTGCTTTCTGTGGCCGCAGCAGTCACCTTGACGGTCAGCCAGCAATGGCGGACGTCGCTCGCTGGCGCGCTGGCGGGCAAGGAAGCACCCACGGTACTGCTCGGCGCCGCCCTGCCGGCTACCACGGCCCATGCCAGCACTGGCGTGCCGCCGGTCTCGGCCGACGTGGCCGCCGCGCGTCTGGCGCATGCCACCAACGGCTTGCCGACGGTGTCTGGCGTGGACGAGTGGAGTGTGTCGGCCGCGGGCAAGGTCCCGTCGGTGGCGCACCTGGCCGCGCAGATCCCGGTGCAGCGCGTGGCGCTGGACGCCCGCAACACGACGGCGCTCGGCTCCGCACGTGAGCAGGCGGCCGTGGCGGACTACATCGCCCGCAAGTACCGCGTGGCGGCGCAGGCCACCGGGCAACTGGTGAAGGCCGCGTACATGACGGGCCGCGAGGTCGGCATCGACCCGCTGCTGATCCTCGGCGTGATCGCCATCGAGTCCAGCTTCAACCCGTACGCCGAAAGCGGCGTGGGTGCGCAGGGCCTGATGCAGGTCATGACGAAGGTCCATCAGGACAAGTACGAAGCCGTGGGCGGTGTGTCCGCCGCGCTGAACCCGTACGCCAACATCAAGATCGGCGCGCTGGTGCTGAAGGATTGCATCGCCCGTGCCGGTTCGCTGGAAGGCGGCCTGAAGTACTACGTGGGTGCCGCCACGACCAACACCGATGGCGGCTACGGCGCCAAGGTGCTGGCCGAGCGCGCCCGCCTGCGCCAGTTGCTGGGCCTGCCCGCCAACGACGCGAAGCCGGTCGACGCCAAGCCGACGACGGCTGAAAAGCTGGAAGCGGCCACGGCCACGGCCCAGGCGGCCTGATCGTCAGGCTGCGGAAGAAAAAGAGCACCCCTCGGGGTGCTCTTTTCGTTTGCGCTGTATCTATATAGATAGCGATGGCCGGCCCGGATCCTCAGCGCAGGAAATGGTGGAGCCGCTGCATCGCTTCCTCGATGTTCTCCATGGCCGTTGCGTACGAGATGCGGATGTAGTCGCGCGCCGTATGCGGGCCGAAGTCCGTGCCGGGCACCATCACCACACCGGCGTCATGCAGAATGGCCTGCGTCAGCTTGTCGGCATCGCCCGCATGGGGGTGGTTCACGTGGAGGCAGTCGGCATAGACATAGAAGGCGCCGTCCGGCTTCACCGGCACGCGCAGCCCCAGCGCCTCCAGCGCCGGCACGATGGCGTCACGGCGGCGGCGGAATTCCGCCTTGCGCTCGTCGTAGATCGCCAGCGCCTCGGGCGTGAAGCAGGCCAGCGCCGCGTGCTGCGCCACCGCCGACGCGCAGATGAACAGGTTCTGCGCGACCTTCTCGAAGGCCGGCACCAGCGCGTCCGGCACCACCAGCCAGCCCAGGCGCCATCCCGTCATATTGAAATACTTCGAGAAGCTGTTCACGGTGACCACGTTGTCGTCCAGCGACAGCGCGGACACCGGCGGGGCATCGTACGACAGGCCCTGATAGATCTCGTCGAGGATGGCGAAGCCGTTGCGGCGGCGGACTTCGGCGAGGATGCCGCGCAGCTCGTCCGGCAGGATCGACGTGCCGGTGGGATTGCTCGGCGACGCCAGCAGCACCCCGCGCGTGTCCGGCCCCCAGTTGGCGGCCACCTGGGCGGCGGTGAGCTGGAAGCGCTCGGCCGGCCCGCTCGGCACCATGCGCGCCCGGCCGTCGAAGGCGGCCACGAAATGACGATTGCAGGGGTAGCTCGGATCGGGCATCAGCACTTCGGCGCCAATCTCTACCAGTACCGCGCAGGCCAGCAGCAGCGCGCCGGAAGCGCCGGCGGTCACGATCACGCGGCGCTCGGGAATATCGATCCCATAGGCGGTCTTGTAGTAGCCAGCGATGGCCTCGCGCAGCGCGTGGATGCCCAGCGCCCCGGTGTACTGCGTCACGCCCCGGCGCATGGCCGCCTCCGCGGCATGCACGACCGGCGCGGCGGCGGTGAAGTCCGGCTCGCCAATCCCCATGTGGATGATGTGGCGCCCGGCCCGTTCGAGTTCGGCGGCCTGCTTGGCCAGTTCCATGACGTGGAAGGCGTCGATATTGGCGAGGCGGGAGGCAGTGGCAAGGCGCTGGAGGTCCATGGCGGTCAGGATAGGCAGAGGGCTGGGGTGGCTTGAGGGTAAGGGTAGGCAGCGCGGCGCGGATCCCAAAGGATCACGCGATGCGCGGAAATATGGCGCCGAAACAAAAACACCCGCCGGGGCGGGTGCTCTGGGCTGGTGCCAGCCAGCAGTGACGGGAGGCTTAGCGGCGCGCAGCGACTTCCGGCGCGCGAACCTGGGCGGCGAGCTTGTCCAGCACGCCATTGACGTACTTGTAGCCTTCCACGCCGCCGAAGGTCTTGGTCAGCTCCACGGCCTCGTTGATGACGACCTTGTAGGGAATGTCCAGACAATGCACGAGTTCGAAGCTGCCAACCAGCAGCGCGGCGCGCTCCACGGGCGACAGTTCGGCCACGGGGCGATCCAGGAACGGTTCGAACGCGGCGGTCAGGCGCGCTTCCTCGCGCACGGCGCCGTTGAGCAGGGCGTCGAAGTGCTCGCTGTCGGCCTTGTTGAAGCCTTGCGCGTCATGCAGGTGGGCTTGAATCGCACCAATATCGTTACGATTCAGCAGCCATTGATAGAGGCCCTGCAGTGCCAGCTCGCGCGACCGGCGGCGCGCGCTCTTCGGCGGGGCCTTGGGCTCGGTGCGGGCCGGCTTGGCGCCGCCCGGCTTGCCGGCGTCGCCGGTGTCGGTGGCGTCACTCATCATGCTTCCTCGTCTTCATCTTCGTCGTTCTGGCCGCTGCGCAGGGAGTCCAGCGCGACTACCAGGTTCGCCATTTCCACGGCGGCGCGGGCGCAGTCGCGGCCCTTCTCGCGCGTGCGGGCGTGCGCCTGCGCGTCGGTATCCACGGTCAGGATGCCGTTGGCGATGGGCACGTTGAAGTCCAGGCCCACGCGCGTGATGCCGGCGCCGGACTCGTTCGAGACCAGCTCGAAGTGGTAGGTCTCGCCGCGCACCACGGCGCCGAGTGCGATCAGCGCGTCGAACTGGCCGCTTTCGGCCATCTTCTGCAGCGCCAGCGAAATTTCCAGCGCGCCGGGCACCGTCACGACCAGCGTGTCTTCGCCTTCGACGCCGAGTTTTTCGAGTTCGGCCACGCAGGCCTCGCGCAGCTCGTCGCAGACGGGCTCGTTGAAGCGACCCTGCACGATGCCGATGCGCAGGCCTTCACCTTCGAGGTTGCTGGGGTAGAAGCCGTGATCCATTGTCAGTTCTCCAATTGTTCGGGGAAGGGTGGCTGGCCGCGCCGGAAGGGCGCTGGCCGCCATCGATATTCGTGAAAATTCGTTCGTCTTAGTCGCAGTTGGCTTCGCCGTGCATCGGCTGGCAGCCGGTCACTTCGAGATCGTAGCCGGTCATGCTCGGCATCTTCTGGGGCGAGCCCAGCACGCGCATCTTGCCCACGCCGAGGTCGCGCAGGATCTGGGCGCCCATGCCGTAGGTGCGCAGGTCCGGCTTGCGGCGCGGACGGTCTTGCGGGGCGTCCAGCGCGGCGAACTGCGAAAACAGCTGCTCGGGCGAATCGCCCACGTTCAGCAGCACCATCACGCCTTGCTCGGCGCCATGCAGCACCTCGAGCGCGGCCGGCAGGCTCCACGAGTGCGTGGTGCGGGCCGATTCCAGCAGGTCGAGTACCGACAGGGGCTCGTGCACGCGCACCAGCGTCTCGGTGTCCGGGCGCGGCTGGCCCTTGACCAGCGCCAGGTGGGCGCGGCCGGTGGGCTTGTCGCGGTAGATCACGCCCTGGAAGGTGCCCCACGGCGTCTGCATGGTGCGCTCGCCCGCGCGCTCGATGATGCTTTCGGTGCGGCTGCGGTAGTGGATCAGGTCGGCGATGGTGCCGATCTTGAGATCGTGCTCGCGCGCGAACTCGACCAGATCCGGCAGGCGCGCCATGGTGCCGTCGTCCTTCATGATCTCGCAGATCACGGCCGCCGGCGTCAGGCCGGCCAGGGCGCCGAGGTCGCAACCGGCTTCGGTATGGCCGGCGCGGATCAGCACGCCGCCGGGCTGCGCCGTCAGCGGGAAGATGTGGCCGGGCTGCACGAGGTCGCTGGCCTTGGCGTCGCGGGCCACGGCAGCCTGCACGGTGCGCGAGCGGTCGGCGGCGGAGATGCCGGTGGTCACGCCTTCGGCTGCCTCGATCGACACCGTGAAATTCGTGCCGTGCACCGTGCCGTTGCGCGACACCATCGGATACAGCTCCAACTGGCGGCAGCGTTCGGCGGTCAGCGTCAGGCAGATCAGGCCGCGCCCGTACTTCGCCATGAAGTTGATGGCTTCCGGCGTGACGAAGTCGGCCGCCAGGACCAGGTCGCCTTCATTTTCGCGGTCTTCCTCGTCAACGAGGATGACCATGCGGCCGGCGCGAATGTCGGCAATGATGTCTTCGGTACGGGCGATAGTCATGGCTGGGGCAACGTCAGGGAATACAGCGGGTGGCAGTAGGCGGGCAGGGCCGGAGGCAGGTGCAACAAAGCCGGCGAAATCAAGCCCGCTATTGTACGCCAAGCGGCCGGGTTCGGTCCCGCCCTAGGCCGGCTCTAATATGGCGCATCAGGCACTTATATGCCGCGGTGTGACGGACGACAGTTACGGACGCGGCTGCCCGCTTATCATGTCACTCACTGGATACGTATCGGGAGCCTGCCGCATGACCTTGCCGCTGATGGGAATTCGTGTCGTTGAGTTCGAGGGGATTGGCCCCGGTCCGCTGGCGGGCCGGATGCTGGCCGACATGGGGGCGGAGGTCATCGTCATCGCGCGCCAGCAGAAAGTGGCCGTGGCGGCGCAACTTGGTGGCGATAAGGAGAGTCCGCTGCGGCGGGGCAAGACCATCGTGCCGCTCGACCTGAAGAACCCGGCGGGGCTGGCGGAAGCGCTCGCGCTGGTGGCCGGCGCCGATGCCTTGATCGAGGGCAACCGCCCCGGCGTGATGGAGCGGCTGGGACTCGGCCCCGCCGACTGCGCCGCGCGCAACCCGCGTCTGGTCTATGGCCGCATGACCGGTTGGGGGCAGGCCGGGCCGCTGGCCCAATCGGCCGGACATGATCTCAACTACGTGGCGCTCACGGGCATGCTGTCGCTGTCCGCGCGGCCCGGCGAGACGCCCGCCATCCCGCCGACCGTGGTGGGCGACGCCGGCGGGGCGCTGGGCCTCGCCTTCGGCATCGCCTGCGCGCTGGTCGATGCGCGCGCCAGCGGCCGGGGGCGCGTGGTGGACGGCGCCATCGTCGACATGGTGGCCATGCTCGGCGGTATCGCGCTATGGGTGCGCAACAACGGCCAGATCGACGGCCCCACGCCAAGCCCCTTCCATCAATCGCCGTTTTACGATGTTTATGCCTGCGCGGACGGTGGGCATATCACCATCGGCGCGCTGGAACCGCAGTTCTACGCGCTGCTGCTCGCCAAACTCGGCATGACCGATGTGGATCCCGCTGCGCAGTACGACCACACGACGTGGCCGGCGCTGAAATCGCGATTCGCCGACTTGTTCCGCAGCCAGCCGCGTGCCCACTGGGATGCGCTGCTCGGCGGCACCGATGTCTGCTACGCGCCCGTGCTGAGCGTGGCGGAAGCGGCCAGGCATCCGCACAACGTGGCGCGCGGCATTTTCATCGAACGCCCGGACGGCACGCTCGACGTGGCCGGGGCGCCGAGGTTCTCGGACGCGTTGCCTTCAGAGCAGTGAGACGGACTCGCCCTGCGAGGCGGACAGCATCCGCTCCACGTACCGCGCGATCAAGTCGATCTCGAGGTTGACGCGCGCGCCAGCCTTGAGTTCGTTCAGCGTGGTCACTTCCACGGTGTGCGGGATCAGGTTGATCGAGAACTCGCAGCCTTCGGCCACGTCGCTGACGCTGTTCACGGTCAGCGAGACGCCGTTCACCACGACGGAACCCTTGTAGGCCAGATAGCGGCCCAGCTCGCGCGGGGCGCGGATGCGCAGCTCGTGCGATTCGCCCACCGGGGCAAAGCGCACGACATCGCCGAGCCCATCGACGTGACCGGACACGAGATGGCCGCCCAGCCGGTCGGCCAGCCGCAGTGCCTTCTCGAGATTGACGCGGCCCGGCTTGTCGAGGCCCACGGTCTTGTCGAGCGATTCTCGGGAAACGTCTACGTCGAACTGGCCGTCCTGCATGGCCACGACGGTCATGCAGGCACCCTGGATGGCGATGCTGTCGCCGATGATCACATCGGTCAGGTCCAGTTCGCCAGCGGCGATGCGCAGGCGTACGCCGGCGTCGGCGTTGCCCAGCGGGGAGACGGTGTCGATGCGGCCAACGGCCGCCACAATGCCAGTAAACATGCTTGCCTCGGAATGCGTAGGGTCTGTCTGTTCAGGGTGATGTCAGTGCTTGCTGTCGCCACGGCGGGCAATCAGCCGGAGATCGTCGCCGATCTGGCGCACCTCGTGCCAATGGAAGTCGACGGCGTCCTCGAGCCGGGCCAGCGGTGGCAGGTTGAACATGCCCTGCGCATCGCCCAGCAGCCGGGGCGCAAGGTAGATCAGCAGCTCGTCGGCGCAGCCCTCGCGGATCAGGGATCCGTTGAGCTTGAAGCCGGCTTCCACATGCAATTCGTTGATGCCGCGCTTGCCCAGTTCCTGCAACATGCGGCGAAGTTCGACCTTGCCGTGCGGATTGGGCAGCACCACCACCTCGGCGCCGCGCGCCTCCAGCGCACGCTGCCGCGCGGCGTCTTCCACGGCGCAGAAGACCAGCACGGGCTTGGCGAAATCCCCGGTGTCGCGGTTCAGGATCTGCGCATCGAGCGACACCTCCAGCCGGGAGTCCACCAGCACGCGCTGCGGCTGGCGCGGCGTGGGAATGGCGCGCACGGTCAGCGCGGGATTGTCGTCCCGCACGGTGCCGATGCCGGTGAGGATGGCGCAGGCCCGGGCGCGCCAGGCATGGCCATCGTCGCGCGCGGGTTTGCCGGTGATCCACTGGCTGGTGCCGTCATGCAGCGCGGTGCCGCCATCGAGGGAAGCGGCCACTTTCACGCGCACCCACGGCAGGCCGCGCGTCATGCGCGAGACGAAGCCGATGTTGAGATCGCGCGCTTCTTTTTCCAGCAGGCCGCAGCGTACGTCGATGCCGGCATCGCGCAGCCGTTGCAGGCCGCGCCCGGACACCGCCGGGTTGGGGTCTTCCATGGCGGCCACCACGCGGGCGATGCCCGCACGCACCAGCGCCTCTGCGCACGGCGGCGTGCGGCCGAAGTGGCTGCACGGCTCCAGCGTGACATAGGCGGTGGAGCCGGCGGGATCGTGGCCGCGCGAGAGGGCGTCCTTCATCGCCTGGATCTCGGCATGGTCCTGACCGGCCGGCTGGGTATAGCCCTGCCCGATGATCTCGCCATGCTTCATCAGCACGCAGCCAACGCGCGGGTTGGGCGTGGTGGTGAACATGCCCCGCGCGGCGAGCGCGAGGGCCAGTTCCATGGCGGTATGGTCGGAGTCGGAAAACATGGCGAGGCAGTCTGTGCCGTTAGGTGAGAAAGCAGGGCGATCAGTCGCAGTCGGCATCGGGGCCGGCGCCGCAGATCCGGATGCGCCCCTGGGCGCCGAGCCTGACCTGCCGCTGCGCACCGCGGCATCGCACATGGAACGTGGCCGCGTAGAAACCGCCGCGTTCCGATCGAGAGTATCCCACAGGTGTCAAGCGGAGCGCAGGCGGTCCCTTGGCGCCATCGGTGCCGCGCAGGGTCACGCGCAGGCAGGCGGCATCCAGCGCCGTCACGGCGATGGGCGGCCCGGTGGTCGCCTGGGGTGCCACCGGTGCGAGCTGCCATCCGCCATCGAGCGTGGTGGCGCCCGGCAAGGGCCCGAGCCGGATTTCGACGCGCCGGTTGGCCGCCGTAGTGCGTGCCATGGCCAGCGATGCCGCCAGCCGGTCTGCGGCGTAGGTCACGGTGTGCTCGGCCAGCATGTGGCGCAGGGCGGGCAGGGCGATGGCCGCGAGGATGGCGGCAACGGCCAGCGAGATCAGGAGTTCGGTCAGCGTCATGCCGCTGCACCGGCGGACATGCGCGATTGCAGCCTGTTGCATTTCAGCATCCTTCGGGGGTTCGAGCGGGCGGATTCGCCGCGGTGAGCAGGGAAAGCCACTCGCCCGTGCTCCGCAGCACGAGAGTGCCGCAGCGCGTATCGACAAAAGTGGGCGTGGCGCGGACTTCGACGCAGCGGGACAGGTCAAGTCCGGCGCAACTGGTGGCCGTCAGCCAGTGCCGGACCGGGGCGGGCGGCGCGGGCACGGGGTGGGGCCAATGGCCGGCCGGGGCGGTTGCGTCTAGGGCGCTCGCAAACGTCGACGCGCTGAGGGCATGCCGCTCGAGCGCCAGCATCGCGGTGACCGCTTCGGCACGTGCCTGCATGCGCCACGCCCGGTGGAAATGCTGCCGCCATGCCGGTAGCGCCATGGCGGCGAGGATCACGACGATCATCAGGGTGATCATCAACTCGACGAGGCTGAAGCCGCTGCTTTGGGTGTGCGGCAGGCAGGGTCGGTGCGTCATGGCGATGCTCATAGCGGTGTCCGGATCAGTTCGCGCCAGCCCAGCCGACCGCGCCGGCGTGTCAGGTAGGCGTGTTGTTGCAGGTAGGCGCCGTCGCCATCGACCTGCCACAGGGCAAGGGAATGGACATCGCGCCGGGAGATGCCGGGCGCCGGAGCGGCACCTTCGATGACCGGGGAGAGGCTGACGAACGGACCACCGAAGGCCGGATCGAACGGCAACCCTGTGATGGCGGCGCCGGGTTTGCCATCGGCCTGCAGGACGGTGACCGACTCCCCGGTAGCGGCGTCGATCAGGTAGCTCCGTGCACGGCCATCGGGTGCCAGCGTGGTGAAGGCGAGATGGGCAGGGCTGGCGGCGTCCAGTGTCTCGATCTGTTCGCCCGGATGGGGTAGCGCGAGCGTCCATCCTGTCGTGCCGGGTGGGTCCGACGAGGGGACGGCACGCAGCACCACGCCGTTACCGCTCGGGATTGCGCGGATCTGGCGTGGGTTGGCTGGCTTTTCGGTGTGGTCCGGAATGGCGGACACGGCGTTGCCGGTGCCGTAGACAATAAGCGGGGTAGCACCGGTGTACGTGATCACGGGTGGTTCGACACTGCCACGTCTGCTGGCGGTCTGGCGATGCAGGCATGTTGCGGGTGGCGTATCGGCGCCAAGGGCGTCGAGGGGGAACCGCCAGAGGCGGCCTACATCGTCGATGGCGTAGGCGGCGCGGGCGGCGCCACTGGCATCGCTCCGCACCGTGACGGCGAGGAGTTGCGTGGTGGCCGTCTTGCTGTCGCAGCCTTGTTCAGGTAGCGGCAGTCGCGGAACACGGCCGGTGGTCGCCCAGGCGCCTGCCGGCCGGTCCAGCGGAAGCAGCGCCAAGGCCGCCCGTGCACCCGCCGGCGTGCCCGGCGCGAGGATGCCGACGGCGAACCAGCGCCGCTCGTTGTCGACCCTGAGCATGGCGGCGCGTAGCGGGCCACTGCCGGTCAGCGGCAAGGCGTCGCTTCCCGTCACTTCCCAGATCAGTTGGATGGGTGTGTCGGCGTCCGGAGTGGATACGTCGAGGACGAATGCGGTGCCGGGCGTGCGCGCCGTAGCGGGTGTGGCGCAAAGGAGAAGGGTGCGCCAGCGGCCGTTTGGGTCAGCATCCACGCTATGGGGCCTTGGGCACGGCGGGGCCGGCACCCGCGTGCCCACGGCGGTTAGGGCGGCGGCTTCGGCCAGTGCGGCGCGCGGTAGGTAGCCGGCGCGTTCCCGGCCCGTCATCGCGTCGAAGCTGTGCAGGATGCCATCGCGCGTGCCCAGCCAGACGGTGGTTGGCCGCAGTGCATGTGCGTTGCGGAAGGCGGTGTGGCCCGGTTGCATGGGCTGCCACGCCGGTGGCGCCACCACGTGCACGCGCGCGCCGGCGGCGCTGGCAAGCCGGGTGTCGCGTGGGCGCATGAGCGGGTTGGGGCGGTTGCCACGAAGCCACGAGAGCCGGTCCGCGCCGTGGGTGTCGGGCTGGCCGGTTGTGGGATCGATGTTGAGATGTTGCTTGGCCTCCGCATCGATGGCGGGCCACCGCAAGGGCGTCAGCCGCGTCCCGCCCAGATAGAGGCGACGCGTGTCCGTGTCGCGCTGGTCGAGCCTTTCTCCCGCTTCCCAGAGGTGCAGTACCCCACGCCGGTTGGCATCGGCGGTGGTGCGGAAGCCGATGGCATGGAGGCGCCCGGTCCAGGGGTAGCCGGCAGGCGCCACACGGTAGCCCATCGGCAAACGGCCGGCCTCGCTGGCAACGGCGCCGGGGCAGCCGCTAAGCCCTAGCACGATCCCGATGCACCCCATGACAAGGCGGATCATGGCTGGAACTCCGTCTGGAGCAGCACGCGCACGGACGGATCGCGGCCAAGGCCGAGCGCGGTAATGCGGAAGCGCGGCCACTGCGCCGTGCCGGCCAGTGTCTGGAGGGTCTGGTGGTGGTCGAGGACTTCGATGAGGTAGCGGGGCGGATGCGTCGCCCCGGCCACGCCTTCGGGCAGATCGGGCAGGCGCGCCCCGGTGAACGCACCAATCGATAGCGCCGGGACGCTCTCGGGTGGGCTGCCCTCGATCCATGGCCACCAGGCCGGCTGGCCGGTGCCCGTTCGACAGATGGCGCGCTGGGCCTCCACGCCGCAATGGCCCGGGTCCGGCCACGACGCCAGCCGAGCATGCGGCGACGCGGCAGCCGCAAGCAGATCCGCCTCCGCATCGAGCAAGGCCGCCTCCGCCGCGCGGAACGCGATCTCGCGGTCCAGTTGCAGCCCTGCCAGTTGACGGCCGGCGTGGAGGAAGTGCATCGCTGCGGCGCAGACGCTGGCCGTGAGCACCAGCATCGTCGTGACGAAAGCGAGAACGGCGATGCCATCCTGCGTGCGGCGGGTCAGCATAGGGTCTCCAGGCAGGGCGAAGGGTTGCGCAGGCGGAAGGTGGTGGTGAAGACGCGCCGGCGGACCGCATGCCGGGTCGCAGGGGGGAACGACAAGTCCTCGTCGGCGTCGCCATGGGTCAGCGCGGGCAGCAGGGTCAGCGGCTCCGGCCGGGTCGTCTGCCCGGTAGCGCGGTCGCCCCGGATCACCAGTGCGATCTGCACCGTGCGCACGCGATGCCAGCCGGCATCGCCCTGCGCCCGGATGTCGCGGGCGCGGAGATAGGTGTCCGCCTCCCCGTCGCCGTCCCGGTCGACGCCATAGCGCAGCTGCATGGCCTCCACGCCACGGACGAGCGTCCCCGAGGTGTAAGTGACGGCTTGCATCTGGCGCCCCTGCCGGCGCGGATAGCGGCACAGCAACTGCGGCACGCCATCACTGCCGAGGCCGATGTACAGCAGGTTCATCGCGGCGTGATGCGAGGTGGGCACGCCATCGACCGGTTGGGCGGTTGCCGCCAGCGCATGCCCGCCACAGTCGGTCATGGTGCCGTCGGGCCGCGTGGTCGCATCGCCGCTGCTGCTGCCGGAGAAGCGCAGGCGCAGGGCATCGCTCTGATGCCGGCCTCGGGTGCCGCACGGGGCAGATAGATCGACGGCGGGCTGGCCGCAGTCGTCGTGGCCCTCGAGCGGCGCGGTTGGCGCCGGATGCCCTGGGGTGAGCGAGGCCCGACCGGGAATCCAGCCCGCCTGACGCACCAGTTGAGCGACGATGCCCAGCGCCCGATGGCCGCGCTCCGCCATCATCACGCTGTCCGCGACGTTGGCGTATGCCTGCCGGACGACTTGGAACGTGGTGATGGCCAGTACGGATGCCAGCAGCCCGAGCACCATCCCCACCATCATCCCGGTGAGCGTGAACCCACGCTGGCGAGGGCGACGCGTCATGGCGCTACCCATAGCGCCACGTGGGCGGGAGGTGCCGTCATGCCGGGCGAGGCGTCCGCCGTAATGCGGACCGGCCCGGCCAGCACAATGCGCGCACCGGGCGCGCAGAGCGGCCGAGCGCCGGCCCCGACGCCGAGCGCGCCACACAGCTGCGCGTGGCGCCCGCCGGGCGGCACCATCGAACCGGCACCGGCCGTTTCGGCGAACTCCGACGCCCACTGCGTGGTCTGCGCCAGACTCTCCTGCTCACCCGCCAGCCGGAGCCACAAGGGGCCGAGCACGGCCAGCGGCATGGCGCCGATGCCGATGACGGCAAGGCAGATCAGTGATTCGAGGAGGATGTAGCCGCTGGAGCGCCGCTGAGGGCGGCGGCCGGAAGGGGAGGGTGGAGCAAGGGACATGGCGCATCGGTTCGAACAGAACGGATGTCCACGATAGCCTCGGGCGAGGCCCTAAAACGTGTCCGGATGTGGAGGTTTTGTGGAAGTTTGTGTCCGAGGTCGACTCGGAACAGAGCCAAGCCGGAGACCCGGTTTGGCCCGCGCACGGGTCATGCGCGGGCCGGGGAAACGGCTACCAGCACTCCGCCAGGCTTGCCGTGCCCGTCTTGGTCTTGGTATTGAGGTTGTCGATGCCGAGGGTTCCGCACAGCGCGTCGGCCAGCTTTGGCGCGGCCGTGAGGGTGTAGCCGGTGGCATCGGCGCCGCCGGTCACGGCGATGGTGATCACATGGCTGCCTTGATCGCAGGTATCCCCGGACCCCGTAGTCTGGGCGGCGCAAGCCAGTACCTTGAGTTGGGCCGGGTCCGACGAATACTTGTTGTTCACCGTGAAATACCGCTCCTGGGCACCCTGCACGCGTGCCAGGGCGGCCTTGGCTTCGGTGCGGCGCGCCTTGGTCACGTACTGCCCGTACTGCGGGTAGGCAATGGCGGCCAGGATGCCGAGCACCATGACCGTGATCATCAGTTCGATCAGCGTGAAGCCTTGCATGCGCTGCCGCAGTCCTGTCCGGGTCATTGCCGTTCTCCGTCTTGTTTCATGTTGCACCGCCATCAGTGCAGGATCTCGCGCCACGACAGGCGACCGCTCGGCTTGTCGGCGCTTTCCGTGATGGTCTGCGTGCCGCCGCTCGAGCCGGACATCAGCTTGCACTCCTTGCCCGGGCCGCAGTCGATGATAGGCGGCTTCGGCGTGATACCCACCGTCGAGCCGACGCCGCTCACCACCACACCGTTGACCGTATCGTTCTGGTCGATCTTGCCGTCGCCGTTCAGGTCCACCGGCGATTCACTGAGACGCGCGCCGCTGAACGTGCCGACTTCGTAGATGAAGCTCGAGCCGCCGCTGTCGCAGACCTCGGTGGACGGCGTCATCGTGACCAGCACGACACGTTTGCCACGGATCAGGGCGTCCGTGACCACCCGCTCGCCGAGTTGGGCGTAGGTTGGGCCAACCAGAAGGTCCATGTACCAGCCCTGGACCCCTCCAGGCGTCAGTTGCACCTTTGTGTCGGTCGAGATCCGGTAGGTGAGGCCGTTGGAAACCCCAGCCGACAGCGTCTTCTGTTCCTGCAGCATGCTGCGCGTGATCGTGCCCTGCGCGGTAATGTTCTGGTCCCAGATGCCGTACAGCGACTGGGTCGAGAAGTTCGAAGGGTCGCTGTTGTCGACGTACCGGCCCGTGCCGAACACCACCATGTAGCCGCCGGTCGGGTTGCGCGCCACGTCCGGCTGGCCGGTGATCGGTTGGCGGTTGCCGGCACTGTCCTTGGCGGTGAACATCAGCTTGCGCGTGGACTGCCACTTCGAATCGGTCTTGTCCGAGACGTCGAACTTCCAGAGGTTGCCGAGCAGGTCGCCAGCGTAGAGGAAGTCCACGGTACCGTCGCCGTTGACGTCCGCCGGGAGCACCGAGGCAATCCCGTTGGACGCCGTCGCGGTGGCATCGTCGAGCGTCAGCTTGAGATAGTCCGTGCCGGGCGTCCAGCGCTTCGAGCCCCGCACGCGGTCCAGGTAGACGATGAAGATGGAGCCACGGCCCGCCGTGCTGTTGTAGCCGTTTCCGAAGATCGCCACCCACTTGCCATTCGACATCTTGACGATTTTCGGCTGGCCCACCACGTGGCCGAGATCGGCGTCGGCCGAGCTCGGGAACTCCCACAGCACGGTGCTGCCTGCGGTGTTCTCGCTGACCGACTCCGGATCGGTGACGTCGAGCGCGAACACCCCACGGCCGCCGAGGCCGAGGCCGCTGACCAGCACGGTGCGCCAGTTGCTGTTGACCTTCGCATCCTTGACGGCGGGTGTCCCGTCGACCGTGTAGGTGTGGACGTAGTCGAGGTTCGTCAGGGTGGGCAGCTTGCTGTACACCAGGGACGGCACGTAGGCGAACAGCTCCTTGCCGCCGTCTTCATCCTTGGCGGAGAACGCGTGCATCATGCCGTCGTTCGCGCCCACGTAGAGTACTGGCTTGCGGGACCGCTTGCTCAGCACGAACTCGGCGTAGTCGTTACCCGCGTAGCCGGCGTTGGGCGGGCCCACGTACTGCGGGCTGGAGTTCACGATGTCGCCCAGGATGGTGGTGGGGCGGGCGCGGAACTTGCCCGAGGCATCGCCCTCATTGCTCTTGTCTCCGCGCAGCCAGTTGACGCGCTTTGTGCCGTCCGCGCCGCCCGTATTCATGATGGTCTGGAAGTCGGGGGGCAGGCTGTCGTAGCGGAACGGAATGCCCGCGCCATCGGGATCCACACTGTTGTACGTGAGGATCGCGCGGTTGGTGGGTGCGATGCCGCGGAGCGTCTGGCCGGCGTCCCAGATGGCCGGGAGGACGGCCTCGCCCTTGGCATTCAAGGCAAAGTTGAACAACTGGCCTGACCAGTCGGAGCCGTTGAAGCGCGCCTGGTAGGACCGTGTGTTGACGTCCAGCCGCGACGAGCTTGCCGCGACGGAAGAGGACGACGAGGTGGCCAGGATCGAGATGAAGGCACGTTCCAGCGCCGCGCTCAGCGCGCCCGGGTTGGTGGCGTAGAAGTAGTTATCGGGCAGGCCATCCGAGCCGCCGTCGCCATTGGACAGGCGGACGTCCCATTCGGTCTGTTTGTTAGGGGTCTTGTCGCCGTCGCTGTCCTTGAAGCCGCCCCACTTGGCGGCGTACTGGAGCGGGTCGAGGAACTGCGAGCCCGCGTTGCCGGTTACGCTGTAGGTGACGCTCGTTTCCGCATCGCCCAGATTGCAGTTGCTGCAGCCTTTGACGCCGGTCGGGTCGGTGTAGTTGAAGCCGTAGATGCCGGAGTGGAAGTGCGGGCCGTCCTTGTCGGTGCCGGACACTACGTAGCCGAAGCCCTGCCCGTTGCTCGAGGAGCCGGACACCACCTTCGTCGACACCGTGATGTTGCCGCCGGTGACGGAGTAGCTCAAGATACCCCAGACGTCCTGGTCGTAGTCGCCACCGGCCACCGAATCTTCCCAGCTCACGTAGAAGCGGCCGCTGCTGCCGTCCTGCGAGATCACCTTGAAGTCAACCAGCGTGCCGGTGCTCGGGTCAACGTTGGTCGGGTGCAGCTGGTAGGACGGCATGATCGTCACGGTCTTGCCGTTGACGTTCACGTTGATCTTGGGCGTATTGGTCGCCAGCTGCACGGCGTAGGTGGAGACCTTCAGCGCGGCGTTGCGAGTGGTTTCATCGGCGGAAGTGACGTCGAGGTCCGTCCGGATGCGGTTCATGTGCGCGAACAGCGCCGCGCCCGCGATCTGGAACGTGCCCTTCTGGGACGGTCCTTCCGGGCAGATCCCGAGCACGTTGCTGAGCGAGCCGACCTTCTTGGCCGAGCACACATTGTCGATGATGCCGCCGCTGACCCCGCCCGCGAACCAGTTGCCGTTGTCGATGCCTTCCCCGGTGCCAACCTTGTTGGTCCAGTCGCTGATTGTCGGCGATCCGGCCAGATCGCTCAGGCCGCCCAATTGGTCGTTGTCGTAGGAGGAAACGCTCGAGTTGAACACCAGCGCATTGAGCGGTGAGCAATAGGGCGCCCGCTTGGGGTTCGACGCCGGCAGGTTCATCGGGTTGGCCCACGTAGCCGTGGTCAGTTGCAGCGCCGCGTCCTTGCCGTTGCTCTTCGGCGCGAAATCGGTCGTCGCAGTTTTGCCGGCGAAGTAGCGGAGCGTCTCGACATAAATTTCCGAGATCGGATTGCCCCATGTGGAGCAATTCCCCTCGTTGGCCGGCTTGTTCTGGGCGTTCTGGCCGCCGCTCGGTTGAATGGCGGTTTGCTGATAGTTGCAGCTGTCTGCGCTGGTGTAACCCCCATCGCTATAGCTGTAGCCGTATGGGCGCAGCTTGTCGATGTTCCAGACAATGCCCTTGACCGGGGTGGCAGCGCGGTAGGTAAAGATGCCAGAGTCAGGGTTGATCTCGGTCGAGAAGTTCGTCACGTTCTGGCGCAGCACACCACCTGAGATGTTCTTGTCGTAGGTGCCCGTCATCAGCCCGAACAGCATCTGGCCGGTTTCGCCATACTTCTGCAGCAACCCGTACGGCTTGTACGCATTGCCGTACTGTTTGCACGATTCGCCACCAATCATCCCCGTTACGCAGGCCTGCACGCGTGCGTTGAACGTGCCCTTCGCCTGCCCCGTGCCGGTGCCCCGAACCGACTGCGACGGGTTCTCGGCCGACGCGTTGATGCCCGATGTTGCGGCGCGGTTGCCGTTCGAGGAGCCGGAGACAGTCTTGCCGTTGGTCTGAGGCAAAAAGCTGCTTTGGGTGTTGCTGGCCTCGCTGTACCAGTTGCACTGCCATTTCTCGCTGGCGCCCCAGGTGGCATAGTTACCTTTGACTACGCGCAATTGCGGGGCCTGCGTGTTGGCCTGTGAGTTGAGATTGCTGCTGTCTTTCGGGGTGACATTGCAGATGGTCAGGCCGCCGCGCGTGAGATTGGACACGGTCCACGACGAATAGCTGTTGCTTGCGCCGGCCGGCTTGGACACGCTGTCCGCGTAGATTGCCATCGTGATGGCGTTGCTATTGCCAATGCTGCTGATCCAGCCGGTCAGCGATGTGCCGGCCGGAGCGCTGCCGCGCGGAACCAGCCGAATCTGGTCGCCGATCTGCATCTTGGAGTTGTCGCTCACCGTCAGCGTCACCACGTCGGCGCGCAGCGTGATCTGGGTGGACGACGTCTGGGTCTCCACCTCGGAAGGCAGTTCCAGGTCTACCGGCACCAGTTTGCGCAGGTCGGTGCCGCCGTAGTACTTGGCCCAGGCGTGGGCGTCCATCGGCAGGAACGCGCGTTCCAGCACGGTGGTCGTAGCCGTGTCTACGGCGCGTGTGCCGCCGTAGAGGATCTTGCGCACTTCGTCGATGCGGCTCATCGACACCCAGTTCAGGAAGTTGCCGCTCCACTTGGTGCCGTCGCAGTATTTTGCGCTGTCAGCCATCGCGGCGGGCACGAAGCCCTGGATGCTGCTGCTGTCGTAGTTGTAGCACTTGGCGGAGTCGAAGTAGCCCGCGTAGGTGATGCGCGAGCTATACGTCGAGTCCAGGATGCCGTCGCCGTCCAGGTCGGAGTAGTCGTTGTACGCCTTCTGGTGAAGCGAATGATCTTTGGAGAGATCGATCATTACCATCGGCGAAACGCCGCCGCCTGCATAGAGGGGCTTGGTGGACAGGTTGAGCTGTGCCGCCGAGGCGGAGGCCACGGCGAGCAGGAACGATGCTGCAAGCAGTACGGCTTGCAGGCGGCTCGCGGGTCGGTGCAGAAGGAACGGTTTCATGGTGCGCCCAGCGGTTGGAGGGTTGCGCGACACGGTTCGGGAAGTATCAGAAACGCACGACTTCCTGGATCATCACCTTCGTGCTCGGGTTGGCCCCGTAGCCGATGGCGCTGACGCGGAAGACGTACTTGATGTTGCCGGCCTCGAGGCTGCCTTCGTTGATGTCGGGGATCGATTCGATCAGGTAGCGTGGCTGCCTCGAGACGCCGTTGGAGCCGGCGGCGGCCACGGTCGGCAGCTTCTGGTCGGCAGTCAGCAGCGTCACTTCGCCGAGTTCCACGGACCGGGCGGGATCCTCGAGGTACAGGTCCCATGCCGGCTTGCCCGTCACGGCGGGCAGGCAGAAGCCCTTGAAGCCGGCGACGTCGCAGGTCAGCGCCGCGCCGGTGACGCCGGAGATGAAGCGGATGTTGCGGATGTCGTTGCGGGCATCGCGCAGCGCTGCCTCGGCAGCCTGGAGCGCGATGTTCTGGTCGCGCGTGTTGCGCGCCATGCGCTCGGACGACAGGCTCGACATGCTCGCCGCCAGCCCAACCAGCGTGAGGATGATCAGGAACAGCAGCACCAGCACCAGCGAGATGCCGCGCTGCCCCTGGCGTCGATGCAGGCGGGCGCGCGGACGGGGAAGGATTCGCGTCATGTCGTGTCAGTTCAGGCGGTTGCGGAGGGCGATGAAGAACGTGGCGTGCTTGCGCAGGCGGCCGTCGTTGGCCATGTTCATGACGCTGCCGGCATCGCCGGCCGGGGCGGCGTCGTTCTGGGCATACGCCTTGCCGAAGTGGTTCAGGACCAGCGAGGTCGGCGCGGCGTTCGTGGTGCTCTTGCCGCGCAGCACCAGCGAGACACGCAGGGCGCGCACATTGGCCATGTTCGCCGCGCCGGGGCGGACGAAGCGGTTGACCGTCTGGTCGCCGTCGGTATCCTCGCCCAGCAGGATCTGGAACGCCTCGACGTTGGGGAACAGCGGCGTGGCGGCCCCGTTGACCGTGCACTGGAGCCAGGGCACGCCGGCCGCGTCGTTGATGATCGAAAACACCTCGGTCATCAGGATGTTGCCGTTCACATCGTTGCCGGCGCAGTCGATCATGGTGCCGTCCGGCGTCGGGGCCGTGGGCGTGCCTGGCACCGCCGCTGGGTCGGCCCCCGGCGGCGACGAGCCGAAGTAGCGCACGGTCAGTGTGTCGCTGGCATTGACGCCGGTATCGTTGGTGGCTTCGAGCGTCTCGTTGACACCGAAGCTGTTGTCCAGGAACGTGAAGTCGGAATAACCGGCCTGGCGGCCCTGCCGTTGCAGCAACTGCGCGATGGCGCGCGAGTTCTCCTGCACTTCGGCGAGGTCGCCCTGCGTGTTGTAGGAGCGCTGCTGCGCCAGGTAGAGTGAGATCACCACGATGACCAGCAGCATGCTGATCACCATGCCGACCATGAGTTCGACCAGGGTGAAACCCTGCGCGCGGCGCCTCGGTTTGCGGATGGACGTAGTCATGGCACGAAGGCGGTCACGAATCGTTGGGGGGTGTCCTGGCCGTCCTCGCGCCACCAGATCTTGATGACGTAGGGCGCACCGTTGACGTTCTGGCACTGCGGGTCCGCGGCGTCGCCGTCATTGGGGGAAGCGTCGATGCAGATCATGCCGCTGGCGGCGGGCAGCGCTTCCTTCAGATCGTCCAGCCAGGCCGCGAAGCTGGCCCCGGCCATGGCCGCCGGCGTGCACCCCTTGGCCGCGTAGCAATCGGCGTTCGGTACGCCATTCGGCTTGTCGAACGCGCCGGCCGTCATGGCGACCTCATTGCTGCGCATCTGGTCCGCCATGTTGTAGGCCATGGTGGTGGCGATGTTGCGCATGGACGCCGTGCGGGCATCGACCAGCGTGCGGAGCTGCAGCATGGCCAGCGCCAATACGCCGATGGCGAGCACGACGATCGTGATCAGTGACTCAATCAGCGTGAACCCGTCATGGCGCGCGCGCGTGGGCGTGCGCAGTCGAACCGGGCGGGCACGTCTCGGTAGGCCGTTCTGTGGGGAGGGCGACATGGCGTCAGATGCAGGGCGTCTGCTGCTGGGTTTGGGGGCGGCCGCTGCCGGTCATGCTGACGGTCTGGCCGGGCAGTTCGGAGTTGCGTTCACAGAACCGCCAGGTGGCCGTCGGGGAAGTGGAGGCGCCCGAGGACCGGAACCGCACCAAATCGGGTGTGGCGCCCAGGTTGCTGGCTTCCAGGGTCAGGGTCGGGGTCGGTTCGTCGCTGTAACGCAGCACGTCGTCCGTAGGATCGACCACGCCGTCGCCGTTGAGATCGGCGAAGATCACGCGCCGCTGGTTCCAGTCGTCGGAGCAGGCGTTGCCAGTGCCCACGGGACAGATCGTGACGGTGCTGTTGCGCCGTGCCGCTTCGCTGCGGGCCGCTTCGATCTCGGTGAAGAACTTCGACGATTCCGTCGCGATGCGGCTGTTATGCAGGAAGGAACGGAAGTTGGGGATGGCCGCCGCCGCGAGGATGCCGAGGATCGTCACGGCAGTCAGCAACTCGATCAGCGTGAAACCGCCGATTAAGCGCGTCTGAGAGCGGTGGAGATGCCCGATGCGGGCGCGGCTGCGCGGCTGTCTGGCATGCTGCGGCGACCCCATGCCAGCGGGCATGGACGCAGGCCGAGCAGGCGTCAGCGAGCCCACTGCCCAAAGGCAGAAAGACTGACCCATTTGTGACTCCCGTCCAAAAAATCGAACTGTTCTTTTGCTTTTCTACGGGCGGCGCGTTGGAGTTTTGCTGCGCCGGAGCCTCTGTTGGGCCCCGTTTACGCCGTGCACGCGCTCGCCATCCGGCCTCCTTACCCGAAGGAGGTCAGTGCAGATTAGACAGCTTTTTTTACGAAGTAGCTACCCCTTTCGTGGGGTAGGCGGGGAAAACTCGTCGAGTACGTCGCGAAATTCCGACACATCTTCAAAACTGCGATAAACGGAAGCAAAGCGGATATAGGCAATTTTGTCGAGTTTGCGCAATTCGCGCATAACCAGTTCGCCCACCTGGCTGCTGGCGATCTCTTTCTCGCCCAGCGCCAGCAGTTTTTCTTCGATCCGGGTAATGGCCTGGTCGATGGCCTCGGCGGACACCGGCCGCTTGCGCAGGGCCAGCCGCATGGAGTCCTTGAGCTTGCCGCGCGTGTAGTCCACGCGGGAGCCGTTCTTCTTGACGATGGCGGGGAAGAAGAGCTCGATGCGCTCGTAGGTGGTGAAGCGGCGGTCGCAGGCTTCGCAACGCCGGCGGCGGCGCACCGTGTCGCCGTCCTCGGAGACGCGACTGTCAAGCACCTGGGTGTTGGAATGACCGCAGAAGGGGCATTTCATGCCGGACCACCTGAAGATATATGCCGGGCCGCATTATCGCTCGCGGTGTGCAAAAGGTAAAACGGCGCTGCCGGGGCAGCGCCGTTCGTCACGCGCACTATATAGATAGGCGCGATGCCGGTTGTGGGCCGGATATCAGCCGTAGACCGGGAAGCGGCGGGTCAGGGCGGACACCTGCTCGCGCACCTTGGCGATATTGGCTTCGTCGTGCGGGTTGTCCAGCACGTCGGCGATCAGGTTGCCCACCTGGCGGGCTTCGTCTTCCTTGAAGCCGCGCGTGGTCATGGCCGGCGAGCCCAGGCGCACGCCCGAGGTCACGAACGGCTTTTCCGGATCGTTCGGGATGGCGTTCTTGTTCACCGTGATATGGGCGTCGCCGAGGATCTTCTCGGCTTCCTTGCCGGTGATCTGCTTGGCGCGCAGGTCCACCAGCATCACGTGGCTCTCGGTCTTGCCGGACACGATGCGCAGGCCGCGCGCGATCAGGGTCTCGGCCAGCACGGCGGCGTTCTTCACCACCTGTTGCTGGTAGGCCTTGAACTCCGGCGTCAGCGCTTCCTTGAAGGCGACGGCCTTGCCAGCGATCACGTGCATCAGCGGGCCGCCCTGGATCCCCGGGAAGATGGCCGAGTTGATGGCCTTCTCGTGCTCGGCCTTCATCAGGATCACGCCACCACGCGGGCCGCGCAGGCTCTTGTGGGTGGTCGTGGTCACGAAGTCAGCGTGCGGCACCGGGTTCGGGTACACGCCGGCGGCGATCAGGCCGGCGTAGTGGGCCATGTCCACCATGAAGTAGGCGCCAACATCCTTGGCCACCTTGGCGATCCGCTCGAAGTCGATGCGCAGGGCGAAGGCCGAGGCGCCGGCGATGATCATCTTCGGCTTCTTCTCGTGGGCCAGCTTCTCCAGCGCGTCGTAGTCGATGTCTTCCTGGGCGTTCAGGCCGTAGCTGACCACGTTGAACCACTTGCCGCTCATGTTCAGGGCCATGCCGTGGGTCAGGTGACCGCCTTCGGCCAGGCTCATGCCCATGATGGTGTCGCCCGGCTTGAGCATGGCGAAGAACACGCCCTGGTTGGCCTGCGAGCCCGAGTTCGGCTGCACGTTGGCGGCTTCAGCGCCGAAGAGCTGCTTCACGCGGTCGATGGCCAGCTGCTCCACCACATCCACGTACTCGCAGCCACCGTAGTAGCGCTTGCCGGGATAGCCCTCGGCGTACTTGTTGGTCAGCTGCGAGCCCTGGGCGGCCATCACGGCCGGCGAGGTGTAGTTCTCGGACGCGATCAGCTCGATATGGTCTTCCTGGCGCTGGTTTTCCTTCTGGATCGCGGCGAAGACTTCGGGGTCGATCTGCTCGATGGTGAAACGGCTGCGTTCAAACATGGCGTGACTCGTCTGTAAAAAAGGGATGCCGATGCACTTTTCGGGTACGAACAGGCAATCGGGATACATCTCGGGGGTTTCGCAGAACTTCGCGATTAGGGCGCGCGGGGAAGGCATCGGCGTCCCGCACCAGTGACCTCTATATATAGAGGTCGTCCGGTGCAGGGCGCACCCTGCTTCCCATTCGCTGCCCAGGCGAGCGGCAGGCGTTTGTGATTCACGCCAGATAACTTGCGCTTCCTCGTGGTAGTACCCACTGACTTCGCCAGTCGCGCAAGATGGAATGGTTGCCGCAGAGTTTACGCGAGGCCGCGCCGCGCCGCAAGGCGGTGCCAGAGGGGGTAACGCGGGGGCAGGGCAGGCCGGATGTGGCGGGCGGTGCATCGGGCCAGCTTCCCGCAAAGCCGCGCGGCGCCTGGCTCGCAACTTGCTGTTGCATTTCTCCTGCGGGTTTACCTGCGGCGGGCCGTTGCGGTCCGTTACAATGCCGGCCATGCCGAACTATGTCTGGCCGCTGCGCGTGTACTGGGAAGACACGGATGCYGGCGGCGTGGTGTTCTACGCCAACTACCTGAAATTCTTTGAACGGGCCCGGACCGAATGGCTGCGCTCGCTCGGGATCGGTCAGCAGGCCCTTGCCGATACGTCCAATGTGGTCTTCGTGGTACGCAGTACTGCTGTGGAATACAATGCGCCCGCCCGGCTGGACGACCAGCTGGAAATCCGCACCGTGATTGAACGGGTGGGGCCTGCCTCGGTCCAATTCGCCCAAGAAGCGTGGCGCGACGACCTCCAGCTGGCCAGCGGCAAGATCCGGGTGGGATGTGTCGATAAAGACACATTTCGTCCGGCCCCGATTCCTGCTCCTGTTCTCGCAACTATAAGAAACGCTCGATGAATCCGGTGACCGTCACGCAAGACCTGTCGATTATCTCGCTGGTGCTGCACGCCAGCCTGCTGGCACAGGCCGTCATGGCGCTGCTGCTGGTGATGTCCCTCTTCTCGTGGACCTATATTTTCCGCAAGCACCTGGCGCTGCGCGCCGCGCGCAGCCAGACGGAAATCTTCGAGCGCGACTTCTGGGCCGGTGGCGATCTCCAGGCGCTTTATAACAGCGCCGTCAACAACCGCCACAACACCGGCGCGCTCGAACGCATCTTCGAGTCCGGCATGGGCGAGTTCCTGAAGGCCCGCGAGCGCAGCAACGACGCCGGCGCGCTGCTCGACGCCGCCCGCCGCGCCATGCGCGCCGCCTACCAGCGTGAGATGGATGTGCTCGAGTCGCACCTGCCGTTCCTGGCATCGGTAGGCTCGGTCAGYCCGTACATCGGCCTGTTCGGTACGGTGTGGGGGATCATGAACGCCTTCCGCGGCCTGTCGAATGTGCAGCAGGCGACGCTTGCATCCGTTGCGCCTGGTATTGCCGAAGCCCTTGTGGCCACGGCCATCGGTCTGTTTGCGGCGATTCCGGCCGTGATCGCCTACAACCGATATGCAACGGAGATCGATCGTCTGGCCATCCGCTTCGAGAGTTTCATGGAAGAGTTCCTGAACATTCTCCAGCGCCAGACGCGCTAATCCACCTCATTCATCGCATTCGGAGCACTAGCCATGGCAGCCATCCAGCGCCGCGGCGGCTCGCGCCGCCGGGCCAGCGCCGACATCAACGTCGTGCCGTACATCGACGTGATGCTCGTGCTGCTCGTCATCTTCATGGTGGCGGCCCCCATCGTGAATCCGGCCGTGGTCGACCTGCCTTCCGTGGCGCAGGCCACGCCGCAGCAGAAGGCGCCGCCCATCGTCGTGTCCGTGCATGAGGACGGCACCCTGACCGCGAGCGGCAAGGACAACGCCGGCAACGCCTTCGAGCGCAAGCTCGACAAGCGCGGCCTGCTGGATTTCGTCCACCAGCGCCAGAATGAGAACCCGGACCAGCCCGTGGTGATCGCCGCCGACCGTGCCGTGAAGTACGAGGCGGTGCTCGACGTGATGTCCGTACTGAAGGCCGACGGCGTGAAGCGCGTGGGCCTGATGGTCAAGTCCAAGTAAGCACCGCGACATCCAGTGGCCAGTCTCTCGTCACGTCATCCGCAAGCCCGGCCGCAGCGCCGGGCCCAGGCAGCCGCCTATCCCTACCAGCCGGTGAAGGAGCGCGGCACCACGCGCTCGTTCGTGATGGCCCTGTTCATGCACCTGCTGCTCGGGCTGGTGCTCTACTACGGCGTGCGCTGGCAGAGCAGCACGCCGGTGGGCGCCGAAGCCGAGCTGTGGGACGAAATTCCCGACACCACGCAGGCCCCGCCGCCGCGCCCCGTGGAGCTGCCGCGCCCGACGCCGCAGCCAGAGCCGGCCGTACGCAGCAAGGCAGAGGAAGACGCGGACATCGCCCTGGAACGCCAGAAGCGCAAGCAGGCCGAGGAGGCCGCCGAGCGCGAGGCCGCCCGCAAGGAACAGGAAAAACGCGACGTCCAGCGCAAGGAAGAGCAGCGCAAGGAAGACCTGCGCCAGCAACAGCAGCGCGAAGAGGCGCAGCGCAAGGAAGACGCGAAAAAGAAGGCCGAGCTGGATCGCAAGGAGCAAGCCGAGCGCGACCGCAAGGAAGCCGCCGACGCGAAGGCCAAGTCCGACGCCAAGGCCCGCGCTGACGCGGAGCAGAAGGCGAAGGCCGCCGATGCCGAAGAGAAGGCCCGTGCGAAGGCGGATGCCGATGCGAAGGCCAAGCGCGAAGCCGCGGCCAACGCCCAGCGCAAGAGCGAGCTGGCGCGCCTGCAGGCCCTGGCTGGCGGCAACGCCACCTCCAGCGGCGGTGGCGTGGGCAGCGCGGCGGGCTCCGGCGCGGGTTCGGGCGGCAAGGCGTCGCCGGGCTACGCCGACCGCGTGCGCCGCAAGGTGAAGCCGAACATCAACTTCGGTGGCGATGTGGACGGCAATCCGGCAGCCGTGGTGTCGGTCTCGCTGGCGCCGGACGGCTCGCTGCTGTCCGCCCGCCTGAGCAAGTCCAGCGGGAACGCGGACTGGGACAACGCCGTGCTGCGTGCGGTACAGCGCTCCGACCCGCTGCCGACTGACGAGAACGGCAAGGCGCCTTCGAGCTTCACGATCACGTTCAAGCCGAAGGACTAGGCACCTCATCTGCCATGTTTTGCAACATAATGCAACCTTCATCGATGGCGTCAGGTCGCATTGCTACCATGAACGGTTGCCTGACGCGGCCGGCAGCGTGCAATTGCACGCAGAACGGGCCATGCGCCAAGCGGCGCGTTGCCCGTCCTGCTGTAGTTGCTGTGCCCGCCGTACCGATGAATCCTGATATCGACTGAGGAGCAGCATGCGAAAGCTTTGGGCCCCCAACTGGCTGTCCGCAAGGCGGCACAACGCTCAATCCACATCGTCGCCCGCCACCCAGCCCACGCGTGAGCAAAGCCGCTACGCGCTGATGGCCTGGCTGGCGGCCGCACTGATGTCGGCCGGCGTGGCACACGCACAATTGAATGTGGAAATCACCGGAGTTGGCTCGAACCAGTTCCCGGTGGCCACCGCCAACTTCCAGGGCGAGGCGCAGGCCCCGCAGAACCTGACCGCCATCATCCGCAGTGACCTGGTCAACAGCGGCCGCTTCCGCAACGTGGATCCGGGCGGCGCCACCGTGGCCGAATCGGCCCAGGTGGATTTGGGTAGCTGGAAGTCGCGCGGCGCTGATGCCTTCGTTGCCGGCAGCGTCACCCCCGCCGGCAACGGCCAGTACGAGGTGCGTTTCCGCCTGTACGACACGGTCAAGGGCCAGAGCCTGGGCGGCCTGGCCTTCACGGTCGGCCAGAACCAGTTGCGCGTGACCGCGCACAAGATCGCCGACTACATCTACGAGAAGCTGCTCGGCGAGCGCGGCGTGTTTGCCACGCGCCTGTCGTACGTGTCGAAGGTGGGCAACCGCTACCAGCTGCTGATTTCCGATTCGGACGGCCAGAACGCGCAGATCGCGCTGACCAGCACCGAGCCGATCATCTCGCCGGCATGGTCGCCTGACGGCCGCCGCGTGGCCTACGTCTCCTTCGAGGCGCGCAAGCCGGTGGTCTACGTGCACGACCTGGCCACGGGCAAGCGCACGCTGGTGTCGAACCAGAAGGGCAACAACAGCGCGCCGTCGTGGTCGCCGGATGGCCAGCGTCTGGCGCTGGCGCTCTCGCGCGACGGCAACACGCAGGTGTACCTGGTCAATGCCGATGGTTCGGGCCTGCGCCGCATCTCGCGCAGCAGCGCCATCGACACCGAGCCGCAGTTCTCGCCGGACGGCCGGAGCATCTACTTCACGAGCGATCGCGGCGGTGCGCCGCAGATCTACCGCATGCCGGCCTCGGGCGAAGAGGGCGGCGCCGCGCAACGCGTGACGTTCAAGGGCAACTACAACGTCAGTCCCCGCCTCTCGCCGGACGGCAAGTACCTGGCCTTCATCTCGCGTTCGGGCGGCTTCAAGCTACAGCTGCAGGACCTCTCCAACGGTGACGTGACGTCCCTCACCGATACGTCCAATGACGAAGCCCCGAGCTTCGCCGCCAACGGCAAGTACATTCTCTACGCCACCCGCGTGGGCGGCCGCTCGGTGCTGGCGGCGGTGTCCACGGATGGCCGTACGAAGCAGGTGCTGTCTCTCCAGTCCGGCGAGGTTCGCGAGCCGTCCTGGGGTCCTTTCATGCAATAGTGCAATAGAAAAAAGAGGAGTTATTGCCATGTCCCAAATGATGACCAAGTCGCTCGCCCTCGCCGCCCTGCTCGCACTGGGCGCCTGCAGCTCCGGCGTGAAGCTGGATGACACCGCCAAGTCGGGTACCGGCACTGCGCCGACCACCGACCCGCGCGCCGTGGCGCCGGTGGACGTCTCGCGTGACCCGCTGAACGATCCGAACAGCCCGCTGGCCAAGCGCAGCGTGTACTTCGACTTCGACAGCTACAGCGTGAAGTCCGACTACCAGAGCCTGCTGCAGGCCCACTCGCAGTACCTGGGCGCCAACAAGGGTCGCAAGATCCTGATCCAGGGCAACACCGACGAACGCGGCACCAGCGAGTACAACCTCGCCCTGGGCCAGAAGCGTGCCGAGGCCGTGCGCCGTTCGCTGTCGTCGCTCGGCGTGCCCGAGTCGCAGATGGAAGCCGTGAGCCTGGGCAAGGAAAAGCCGAAGGCCACCGGTCACGACGAAGCCTCGTGGGCCGAGAACCGTCGCGCCGACATCGCCTACTGATCTACGGATAAGTCTTCATGAATGCTCGCGCATCCACCCTGTTGTGGCTGGCAGCCGTCTCAGGCGGCTTGCTGGCAGCCACGTCCGCACACGCCGGCGTCTTCGACGACGACGAGGCGCGCCGCGCCGTGATCACGTTGCGGGACCAGTTCAACGGTTTCCAGGCAACGGCTTCACAGCGCATCGACCAGAGCAGCAAGGCCCAGCTCGACATGCAGAACCAGCTCGAAGGTCTGCGCCAAGAGGTGGCCCGCCTGCGCGGTCAGAACGAGGTGCTCCAGAACGCGGTGGATACGCTGCAGAAGCAGCAGAAGGACTACTACGCTGACCTGGACGCGCGGCTCAAGAAGTTCGAGCCGCAACAGGTGACCGTGGACGGCCGGGAGGGCATGGCCCAACCGACCGAGAAGCCCGAGTACGACGCGGCGCTGAAGCAGTTCCAGTCAGGCGATTTCAAGGGTGCGGGCAATGCGTTCTCGGCGTTTGCCAAGAAGTATCCGCAAAGCCCCTACCTGCCGCTGGCGCAGTTCTGGCTCGGCAATTCGCTCTACGCGCAGCGTGACTACAAGGGCTCGACGACGGTCCTGCAGAGCATGGTGTCGGCCAACCCTTCACATCCGAAGGCGCCGGACGCCATGATCGCCATCGCCAACAACCAGTTCGAGTCCGGCCAGAAGGCCGCGGCGAAGAAGACGCTGGAGACGGTGGTGGCCAAGTATCCGGGCACGGAAGGGGCCCAGGCCGCGAGCAACCGGCTGAAGACCCTGAAGTAACCGGTCTGCCTGGCAGTACCGTTGCAGGAGGAAGCCCGCTGGAAATTCTGGCGGGCTTTTTCTTTTGGGGCTTTGCGACCATGGAAGGAAGCCGGGCGATGGGCGCCATCAGTCCAGCCTGATTGGGGGCGGCCCGCCGGCGCGCTAAAATACGCGCTTTCGCAGTCAGCGACCCCCATTCCGCGCCGTCCGCGCCCCCGATCATGACCAAACGCGCCATCGTCCTGCTTTCCGGCGGACTCGACTCCGCCACCGTCCTCGCCATGGCCAACGCCGCCGGGTTTGAAACCTACGCGCTGTCCATGCGCTACGGCCAGCGCCATTCGTCCGAGCTGGAGGCCGCCAAGCTGGTGGCGGCGGCGCTGGGCGCCAAGCGTCACGAGATCATCGAGCTCGACCTGCGCCGCTTCGGCGGCTCCGCGCTGACCGACGATACCCTCGACGTGCCGACCGACGGCGCCACGGGCGGCATTCCGATTACCTACGTGCCGGCCCGCAACACCATCATGCTGTCGCTGGCCCTGGGCTGGGCCGAGGCGATCGGCGGCCGCGACCTGTTCTTCGGTGCTAACGCCGTGGACTACTCCGGCTATCCTGACTGCCGTCCCGAGTATGTGTCCGCCTACGAGGCGCTCGCCAACCTGGCCACCAAGGCTGGCGTGGAGGGCGACCGCTTCCACGTGCACGCGCCCATCATCGACATGACCAAGGCCGAGATCATCCGCGCGGGCGTGAAGCTGGGCGTGGACTACGGCCTGACCGTCTCCTGCTACAAGGCCGACGACGCAGGCCGCGCCTGTGGCGTGTGCGACTCCTGCCGCATCCGTCGCGCCGGCTTCGAGACGGCGGGCGTGCCCGACCCCACGCGCTACCAGGCCGCTGCCTGATCGATCCCCGCGCCAGCACATCATAAAAATACGAGTCACCCCCGGTCCACCATGCCTGACATCGACATCCCCGCGCTCTCCCACACCGTGCTGTGGAGCACGTTCGCCCTGACTTTCCTGTTCGGCGCCATTCTCCAGCGCACGCATTTCTGCACGATGGGCGCCATCTCGGACATCGTGAACATCGGCGACTGGAGCCGCATGCGCATGTGGGTCATGGCCATCGGCGTGGCGATGATCGGCACCGGCGCGCTGGCCTGGGCCGGCCTGATCGATCCGACCAAGACGATCTACACCTCCGCGAAGCTGGCCTGGCTGTCAGCGGCGGTGGGCGGGCTGATGTTCGGCTTCGGCATGGTGCTGGCCTCCGGCTGCGGCAGCAAGACGCTGGTGCGCATCGGCGCGGGCAACCTGAAGTCGCTGGTGGTGTTTGTGTTCCTGGGGCTCTCCGCCTATATGACGCTGCGCGGGCTGTTTGGCGTGGTTCGCGTGAACACGGTCGACACGGTGGCCGTGGCGCTGCCCGTCACGCAGGACCTGCCGTCGCTGGTGGCGCAGGGCAGTGGCATCGCGCGCGGCACGCTGCAACTGGTGCTGGGCGGCGTGATCGGCGCGGTGCTGGTGCTGTGGGCGTTGGCGGGACGCGGGTTCCGTAGCTTCGACAACGTGCTCGGCGGCCTTGGCGTGGGGCTGATCATCGTCGGCATGTGGTACGTGTCCGGCCATCTTGGCTATGTGTCGGAAGACCCGAGCACGCTCGAGGAACTGTTCGTCAGCACGAATAGCGGCCGGATGGAAAGTCTGAGCTTCGTGGCGCCGTACGCCTACACACTGGACTGGCTGATGATGTTCAGCGACAAGAGCAAGGTGCTGACCATCGGCATCGTCAGTGTGATTGGCGTGATTGCCGGCGCGGCGGTGTACGCGCTGGCCACGCGCACGTTTCGCTGGGAAGGCTTCGGCAATGCCGAGGATGTGGCCAACCACATGGTGGGCGGCATGCTGATGGGCGCGGGCGGGGTGACGGCACTGGGCTGCACGATCGGGCAGGGGCTCTCGGGCGTCTCGACGCTGGCCGTGGGCTCGTTCATCGCGCTCGCGGGCATCGTGGTCGGCGCATGGCTGGCCTTCAAGTACCAGATATGGCGACTGGAGCGCATGGCCTGAGGGTTGACGCCTGACAGGTAGCTCTCTATAATCGCGGATTCGATTTTTGCGGGTCGTTAGCTCAGTCGGTAGAGCAGCGGACTTTTAATCCGTTGGTCGCGTGTTCGAGTCACGCACGACCCACCAGCATTGCAGAAGGGCCTGTGGCGCAAGTCACAGGCCCTTTTTGTTTTGACTTTCCGCCGTCGGCGTTCGCCACCGCACAGAACTCCTGCGCCGCGCGTCCACAATCCATGGTTCATCCCGCGCGCCTCTGCCAGCGCGCGAACCCCTCATTTCGATGGCGATGAGACGACACGATGAACAGGCTTCTGGCTCGCCTGGCCACGCTACTGGCGTGGGGGCTGGTCGCGATGGGCGGCGCGCAGGCGTCTGACTTCGCCTGCCAGCTGGCGCCGCAGTCCGCCTCGGTGCGCTGCGACGATCTGGTATCGCCCGGCCAGCGCTGCGGCAGCCCGCCGGACCGCCGCCCCGTGGCCCAGCGCATGATCTGCGAATACGCGATGCTCCACATGGGCTACGTGCGCATCGACGACGACCAGCGCCGCCAGCTGCGCGCGGGCACGCTGCGCATGGGCGACTTGCAGGCGTGGCGCCGCAAGCGCGATGCCTGTACTTCCGTGCCGTGCCTCGACGCCGTGTTCGCCGAGTGGTGGCGCCACCGCAGCGACCGGCTGTCCGCCGGGCGGCCGCCCGCGCAGCCGCCGGCCAGGCCGCTGCAGGCGCGGCCCGCGCAGGAATTCGCCATCCCGGCCCGCCCGGAGCTTCCGCCGGCGACCCTCGTTCCTGCCGCACCCTCCGCCGCCGCATCGCCCCCCATGTTGCCCGACGCCGAGCCCGTGCTGGCGATGACGATGGCGACCGCGCCTGACGCCCTCCCGCAGTCGTCGCTGCTTTCATCGGTGCACGACACCCGGCCGCCGCTGCCCAAGGAGGAGATCGGCGCCGCTTTCGCCACCTTCTCCACCCGGCATGCGATGGCCTGGGCCTGGCTGCTGTGGCTAGGGCTGCTGCTGGTGGCAAGCGTCGGACTGGACTGGGTCCTGAAGCGCCGCGGACGGGCGCCGCAGGCGGAGGGCCAGCCGGAAGCCGCGGGCACGGCCGGTGTGGCCCGACATCATCCGGCCATGTCCCGCGTGGCGATTGTGCTCGGCATGCTGCTGGTACTGAACGCGATCCTGCTGCTGGCGGTGTTCGTCAGCCGCTAGGGTCCAATTAACCAGTCTGAGTTAGAGACAGCCCCATTCCCGGTCATCGAAAATGCACTTGGCACGCTGCACGCCGGCGTGGCCATCGGTTCATTCGTCCAATGGGTGAGCGCCGCACGCCGGCGCGGGAAGTGTCTATGCAGCAAGGCGGTACTGCCCTCCCGGTCAATGAGCATGTTCTGCGCATCATCTGGCCGTTCCTGCCCGTGGTGGTGGCGCTCGCATTGTTCTGTCTGGCCAGCGTCGACATGTTGTCCGCCGCGCGCGGTTTCGTGGCGGGCGAGAGCCTGTGGTCGAAGGGGCAGAAAGATGCGGTGATGCATCTGCTGCGCTACACCGACTCGCGCGACCCTGCCGACTTCGCCGCCTACCGGCGTGCCATCGCCGTGCCCCTCGGCGACAAGCAGGCGCGTCTCGAACTCGAAAAACGTCCGGATTTCGATCGTCAGGTCGCCGTGGAAGGCCTGCTCGTCGGCGGCAACCACCCCGACGACATCCCCGGGATGATCCGGCTGTACCGCTATTTCCGGAATGTGACCGAAATCGACCAGGCGATTGCCGTCTGGGCCGCCGCCGACGTGGACATCGCCCGTCTGACCGTCGTGGCAGACAAGTTGCGAGAATGTGTCGGCGCGCGGGACGAAGCGGCCTGCCTGCCGCCGCTTCAACGCGAGATTGCCGAACTCGACGCGCGGCTCGGGCCGATGGAGATTGCGTTCTCGGCCACGCTCGGCCAGGCATCGCGGCGTGTGCGGGGCGTGCTGCTGTCCGGCACCGTCCTGCTGACGATCCTGTTGCTGGGCTGTGCCTCATGGCTGTCGATGCGCACCCAGCGCAAGGAGCGTGAGCTGCGCGCCGCGCTGGCCAAGAGCGAGCAGCGGCTGCAACTGGCCGTGGCGGGCAGCGACGATGGCCTCTGGGACTGGCATCCCCACCATGGCGAACTCTATTTCTCGCCGCGCTGCGCGGAGATGCTCGGCTTTGGCGCCGACGAGTTGCCGCACGCACGCGAAACCCTGCTGGCCCTGATGCATCCGGCCGACGTCGCCGAGTTCGACCGCCAGTTGGCCCGCCACGTGCGCGAGGGCACGCCGTACGACGTGGAGATCCGCCTGCGCCGCAAGCAGGGCGGCTACCTGTGGGTCCGCGCGCGCGGCCGCATGGTGCGCAGCCCGGTGGGCAAGGCGGTGCGGATGGCGGGCTCCCTGAGCGACATTTCCGACCGCAAGCGCTTCGAGGCGCAGTTGTTCGCCGAGAAGGAGCGGGCGCAGGTCACGCTGCGCGCCATCGGCGAGGCGGTGGTGACGACCGATGTCTGGGGCCGCATCGATTCGATGAACCCCGCCGCGGAGGGGCTGACCGGCTGGTCCGAGGCCGAGGCAGCCGGCTGCTTCCTGGCCCAGGTTTGCCCGCTGCTGGACGAATCGACCTGCACGCCGGTGACCGACCTGGTGCCGCGCGCGCTGGAAGACCGCTGGCCGAGCCAGTGCGTGATGCTGCTGGCGGGGCGTGCCGGCGGCGGCCCGGTGGTGGTCAAGCCATCGGTGGCGCTGATGCGGGACAAGGGCGGGCACGCCATCGGCGTGGTGTTGGTGCTGCACGACGTGAGCATGGAGCGCGCCCACGCGGCCCAGCTGGCGCACGAGGCCAGCCACGACGCGCTGACCGGGCTGGTCAACCGCGTCGAGTTCGAGCGCCGCGTGGCCACCGCCATCGCCCGCGTGCGGCAGGAGGGCGCCGCGCACACGCTGATGTACCTCGATCTCGACCAGTTCAAGGTGGTCAATGACACCTGCGGCCATGCCGCCGGCGACGAGCTGATCCGCCAGATGGCCGCCGTCATGCGCCAGCAACTGCGCAAGGGCGATACGCTGGCGCGGCTTGGCGGCGATGAGTTCGGCGTGCTGCTGGAACACTGCGATGCGGGCGATGGCGAACGCGTGGCCGAGGCCCTGCGTCGTGCCATCGCCACGTTCCGCTATGCGCATCGGCAGAGAATCTTCTCATTGGGTGTCAGCATCGGACTGGTACGAATCGATGCCGGTACCGGCAAGGTCGAGGAGGCGCTGAGCGCAGCTGATGCGGCGTGCTACATGGCGAAGGAGGGCGGCCGCAACCGCGTGCAGGTGTATCTGCCGAACGACAGTGTGGTGCGCGCCCGGCACGGCGAGATGGAGTGGGTCAGCCGGGTGCACGCGGCGCTGAGCGCGGGGCGTTTCTGTCTCTACGCGCAGGACATCGTGCCGTTGCAGCCGTCCGAATCGGATTCGGCAGGCGCGGCAGGGCGGCATATCGAAGTGCTGCTGCGCCTCGTGGACGAGCAGGGCCAGCTGGTGCCGCCGATGGCCTTCGTGCCAGCGTGCGAGCGCTTCAACCTCATGCCGATGATCGACCGATGGGTCGTGGAAACCGCGTTCGCGGCGCTGGCGCGGCTCCAAATCGAGCGGCCTGGCGAGATCGGCATGTGCTCCATCAACATGTCCGGTGCCTCGCTGGCCGACGCGCACTTCCCCGGCTTCGTGCGGCAGCAGGCTATCCGCCATGACATCGCTTTGTCTGGCATCTGTTTTGAAATCACGGAAACGGCGGCGATCAACAACCTCGCGCAGGCGGCGGCCTTTATCGAACAGCTGCAGGGCATGGGCTGCGTCTTCGCGCTCGACGACTTCGGCGCGGGCATGTCGTCATTCGCCTATTTGAAACACCTTCCAGCGGCTTACCTGAAGATCGATGGCAGCTTCGTACGCGAGATGCTCGATGACCCGGTCAATGCGGTGATGGTAGAGGTGATCCAGCGGATCGGGCACGCGATGGGCAAGAAGACCATCGCCGAATTCGTCGAGTCGGAAGCCATGCGGGAGCGGCTGCAGGCGTTGGGCGTGGACTACGCCCAGGGGCAGCTGATCGGCGCGCCGCTGCCCTTCGCGCGCGGTAACGCCGTGGTGGTGGACGGCGCCGAGCGGTTCGCCGTCACCCTCTAAGGCAGGTTCAGGGCAGGTTCAGGGCAGGTTCAGGGCTGGGCCGGCGGCGGTGCGTCCGGCGTGGGGGAAGGCACCAGCGGATCCCGGAAGCCGGTATCGAACGCCTTCGCGGCCACGACCTCGGCCGCGCTGGCCGGGGCTTTCGTGTCCTGCCAGGTCTTGTAGGCCCAGTATCCGGCGCCAGCGACCATGCCGTATTTCGACAGCTTCCAGGCCACGCGGCCGATGGCGGTCCGGCGCAACAGCGGCATCGCCAGGGTGATGGCGGTACTCAGCATCGGGTATTCGCGCGTCACGCCCAGCATCTTGAGCCAGCCCGAGGGCCGGGTCAGTCGTGGCAGCCAGGAGCCCAGGTTGGTCATGCGGCGTGCGCCGCCGCGTACCTGGCGCAGCGCCTGCACGGCGTCGTAGCGTTCCAGCGCCGCGCGGGTGATCAGCAATTCCTTGCGCACGGCCAGCGGCAGCTGCACCTCGCGTGAGAATCGCACCGGGCGCGGATGGTCGGCGCGGCGTTCTTCCATGGAGTCGTCGTCGGGCGTGGTCATCGGCGCAGCATCTCCCGGTCCTTGTCGAGTTCGGCGAGCGTGTCCGCGAACAGCGGCGGGGCGTTGCGCACCATGCGGCGCGCGGTAAGCAGGCAGGCGGCCATGCAGACCAGATAAATCACGACGATCGCGCCGATGGCCTGCCAGCGGTAGGTTTCCCAGAACAGGATGGCGACGAGAATCGTGAACGTCATTAGCGCCATGCCGAAAAATACCAGCCCGAAGCAGGCCAGCAGGGCGACTTTCATCAGCCGGGTGCGTTCCTCGGCCAGTTCCACGCTGGCAAGTTCCAGGCGCGTCTGGACCATCGACACCATCGAACCGGTCAGGTTGCGCAGGGAGTCCAGGAACTTGGGGGAAGGGGATTCGCTCATGCGGCTCCGGCGAAGAATCGATGCGCCAAGATTGGCGGCATCCTCGATGAGCGGACCGGGCGGCGGCATGGCGCCGCCCCTCCCGGGCCTTCGGCGCGGGCCGGCGCGGGCGCGGGGCCCGGATGCCGGCCGGCTTGCGCCTGTCTTACTTGCGGTTCAGCAGCAGGCCGATCAGCAGGCCCACGCCGGCCGCCACGCCCACGGCCTTCCACGGGTGGTCATGCACGTAGTCGTCGGTGGCACGCGCGGCGGCCTTGCTCTTGGTGACCACGGCGTCCTGCAGATCCTGGGCTTTTTCCTTGGCCTGCTTCAGCAGGCCCATGCCGCGCTCGCGCAACTCGGCAGCCTTCTCGCCGGTGGTCGAGGCCGCTTGCTTAAGCAGTTCTTCGGCATCGGACAGAACGGTCTTCACATCGCTCATCAGTTTCTCCTGTTTGCGGGCGGTTGGTTCGAATGGTGACATTTTGCCTTGCTCGCTATCGCTTGTGGCGCTTTCTGTCTTCCACTTAGGATATGTGGCGGCAACCCATCGTTTCAAGGCAAGCCGCTCACCCGACCGTCTTTATGACTTCGAGTGATTTTATAGTGACTTTATATTCGTTTCGGTTGGATCGCAATCCAACTAAGCTGGTTCCTTCAACCTTCCCCCTGGAGATTTTCAACAATGGCACTGCGTCTTGGCGACATCGCCCCGGACTTCGAGCAAGAATCGAGCGAGGGCCGCATCCGCTTCCACGATTGGCTGGGCGACGGCTGGGGCGTGCTGTTCTCGCACCCGGCGGACTACACCCCGGTCTGCACCACCGAGCTGGGGCTGACCGCCAAGCTGAAAGGCGAGTTCGAGAAGCGTAATGTCAAGGCCATTGCCCTGTCCGTGGACAGCGTGGAGTCCCATAAAGGCTGGATTGGCGATATCAACGACACCCAGTCGACCTCGGTGAATTTCCCGATTCTGGCCGATGCGGACCGCAAAGTGTCTGAGCTTTACGACATGATTCACCCGAACGCCAACGAAACGCTGACCGTGCGTTCGCTGTTCGTGATCGATCCGAAGAAGAAGGTAAGACTGATCATTACCTACCCGGCCAGTACCGGTAGAAATTTCAACGAAATCCTCCGCGTCATCGATTCCCTGCAACTGACCGACCACCACAGCGTGGCCACGCCGGGCAACTGGCAGGACGGCGACGACGTGGTGATCGTGCCGTCGCTGAAGGACGAGGAGATCATCCGCCAGAAATTCCCGAAGGGCTACAAGGCGGTTCGCCCCTACCTGCGCCTGACGCCCCAGCCGAACAAGTAAGCCGGCCGGCAGGCAGGCAAGTGTAAAAAAGCCCGGCTTGCCGGGCTTTTTTACATCGTCTTCCGCTGAAAAAACGCGATCAGAAGAAGGCTTGCAGGCCGGTCTGGGCGCGGCCCAGGATCAGCGCGTGGATGTCGTGGGTGCCTTCGTAGGTGTTGACCACCTCGAGGTTGACCACATGGCGGATCACGCCGAATTCGTCCGAGATGCCGTTGCCGCCGAGCATGTCGCGGGCTACGCGGGCGATGTCGAGCGACTTGCCGCACGAATTCCGCTTCATGATCGACGTGATTTCCACGGCGGCCGTGCCTTCGTCCTTCATGCGGCCCAGGCGCAGGCAGCCTTGCAGGCCCAGCGTGATCTCGGTCTGCATGTCGGCCAGCTTCTTCTGCACCAGCTGCGTGGCGGCCAGCGGGCGGCCGAACTGCTTGCGGTCCAGCGTGTACTGGCGGGCGGTGTGCCAGCAGAACTCGGCGGCGCCGAGCGCGCCCCAGGCAATGCCGTAGCGGGCCGAATTCAGGCAGGTGAACGGGCCCTTGAGGCCGCTCACGCCCGGCATCAGGTTCTCTTCCGGCACGAAGACCTGGTCGAGCACGATCTCGCCCGTGATCGACGTGCGCAGGCCCACCTTGCCGTGGATGGCCGGCGCGGACAGGCCCTTCCAGCCTTTTTCGAGGATAAAGCCGCGGATGGCGTCCTTGCCGTCGTCGCCGACCAGCTTGGCCCAGACCACGAAGACATCGGCGATCGGCGAGTTGGTGATCCACATCTTGGCGCCGGACAGCTCGTAGCCGCCGTCCACCTTCTTGGCGCGGGTGATCATCGAGCCCGGGTCGGAGCCGTGATTCGGCTCGGTCAGGCCGAAGCAGCCAATCCATTCGCCGGTAGCCAGCTTGGGCAGGTATTTCTGCTTCTGGGCTTCCGTGCCGAATTCATAGATCGGCACCATCACCAGCGACGACTGCACGCTCATCATCGAGCGATAGCCGGAATCCACGCGCTCCACTTCCCGTGCGATCAGGCCGTAGCTGACGTAGTTCAGGCCCGGGCCGCCGTATTGCTCGGGAATGGTCGGTCCCAGCAGGCCCAGTTCGCCCATCTCGCGGAAGATCTCGATGTCGGTCTTCTCGTTGCGGAAGGACTGGAGCACACGCGGCATCAGCTTGTCCTGCGAGTACGCGGCGGCGGCATCGCGCACCATGCGTTCTTCGTCGGTCAGTTGCTGATCCAGCAACAGGGGGTCGATCCAGTTGAATTCGGCATTGGCAGCCATGGAGGTCTCCTTCTTTGGTGGCGCGCCGAGGGGCGGGGGCAGCCCTCGAACAGGTGTAGTGAAGTTCCGCATTGCGGAACCTTGTTCCGATGAGCTAGTATAGCCGAACCGATCCGCAGTGCAACAGGGGGTGGACCCGATCCCGCCCTGCCGCACGCCAGGTGGATCATCCTTCTCATGGAGCCACGCCTTGGCCACTTCCTCATTGCCCGCCCCGGCGGCAAACGCCGATACCGAGCGCCCCGCGCGCGAAAGCGATCCGAACTTCGTGACGGCGCTGGCGCGCGGCCTGGAACTGCTCCGTTGCTTCCGCACCGGCGAGGCGATGCTCGGCAATCAGGATTTCGTGCGCCGCACCGGCTTTCCGAAGGCGACGGTCAGCCGGCTGGCCGGCACGCTGGTGCAACTGGGCTACCTGCGCTATGACGACAGCCTGGGTAAATACGCGCTCGATGCCGGCGTGCTGGCGCTCGGTTTCTCGTATTTATCTGCCTCGGACGTGGTGGCGCTGGCGCGTCCCCACATGCTGGCGTTCGCGCAGGCGTATGGCGTGTCGGTGTCGCTCGGCAAGCGCGAGCGGATGGAGGTGATCTATCTCGAATCGATACGAAATGACGCCGGCGTGATGCTCGGCCTCGGCGTGGGGTCGCGGCTCTCGCTGATGTCGAGTTCGATGGGGCGCGCCTATCTGGCCGCGCTGCCGGCCGCGCGACGCGAGCGCGTGCTGGGCGAATTCGCACTGGCCTATCCGGAGCAGTGGAAGCAGCAGGAGGCGCCGATGCGCGCCGCGCTGGCCGAGGCTGAGCGGCTGGGTTATTCGGCCTCGTTCCGGGACTGGCATCCCGCTATCCACGCCTGCGCCGTGGCGTTCCGGCCGGTGGGGGAGAAGGACCTGCACATGATTAGCTGCAGCGCGTCGTATGGCACGGTGGCCGAGCAGGTGTTCCACGAGACCCTGGCCCCGGCGCTGCAGGCGCTGGGCGCGCGGCTGTCCGACCCCGGCGCGCGCTGATTGGACGCAAGTTCAAAGGTCCGTGCGCAGCTTCCACAGTTCCGGGAACAGCACCACGTCGAGCATCTTGCGCAGGTAGCCGACGCCCTCGGTGCCGCCGGTGCCGCGCTTGAAGCCGATCACGCGCTCCACCGTGGTCACATGGCGGAAACGCCATTGCCGGAACGCATCCTCGAGGTCGACGAACTTCTCGCCCAGCTCGTAGAGCTCCCAGTATTTGGACGGATTGCGATACACCTCGAGCCAGGCCGTCTCCACGGACGCGTTGTAGATCGTCGGTTGGGTCCAGTCGCGCTCCACCACCTCGGCGTCGATCTGGAACCCGCGCCGCGCCATCAGGCGGATCGCCTCGTCATACATCGACGGCGTGTGCAGCGCGGCATCCACCAGCGCCAGATGCTCGGGCCGGTGCGCGTGCGGGCGCAGCAGCGCCGCGTTCTTGTTGCCGAGGATGAACTCGATCTCGCGATACTGGTACGACTGGAACCCCGATGACGCGCCCAGGTAGGGCCGCATCGCCGAATACTCGGGCGGCGTCATTGTCGCCAGCACGTTCCACGCCTGCACCAGTTGGTCCATGATGCGCGACACGCGCGCCAGCATCTTGAAGGCCGGGCGCAATTCGTCGTTGCGCACGCCATCACGCGCGGCGCGCAGCTCGTGCAGCATCAGCTTCATCCACAGTTCCGTGGTCTGGTGCTGGACGATGAACAGCATTTCGTTGTGGTCCGGCGAGCGCGGATGCTGGGCGCTCAGGATCTGGTCCAGACCCAGGTAGTCGCCGTAGCTCATGTCCTGCGCGAAGTCCATCTGCGCGCCGTGCCACTTGTCGTCCGCCGCATCGCCGGTGTTGGCCGATGCGCCGTGTCCCATCGGACATCCCTTGAATTCGCTCATGGTCCGCTCCGCTCAGGTCACTGCCGTCCGCACGGCGAAGCGCGCGTCGCGATAGGCGCCGCTGTCGAGCACGTCTCGCAGAATCTCCACGGCGTCCCAGACTTCCGTGAAGCTCGTGTAGAGCGGCGTGAAGCCGAAACGGGCGATGCCGGGCTCGCGATAGTCGCCAATCACGCCACGTTCGATCAGCGCGGCGACCAGCGCGTAGCCGTCCGGATGGGCGAAGCTGACCTGGCTGCCGCGCCGGGCGTGCTCGCGCGGCGTGACCAGGGTCAGCGGGTGCGTGGCGCAACGCGCCTCCACTAGCGCGATAAACGCATCGGTCAGTTTCAGGGACTTCGCGCGCAGCGCGGTCATGCTGGTCTGGGCGAAGATGTCCAGCCCGCATTCGACCATCGCCAGCGAGGTCACCGGCTGCGTGCCGCACAGGAAGCGGCCGATGCCCTCGGTGGGGCGGTACTGCGGCGACATCGCGAACGGCGCCTGATGGCCCCACCAGCCGGACAGCGGCTGCCAGAACGCGTCGCGCAGCGCCGGCGCCACCCAGACGAAGGCCGGCGAGCCGGGGCCACCGTTCAGGTACTTGTAGGTGCAGCCAATGGCGTAGTCGGCGCCGGCCGCGGTCAGGTTCACCGGCACCGCCCCGGCCGAGTGGGCGAGATCCCACACCGTCAGCGCGCCGCGCGCGTGGGCCAGTTCGGTCAGTCCGGCCATGTCGAGCATCTCGCCGGTCTTGTAGTTGACGTGCGTCAGCATCAGCACAGCGGTGTCGGGGCCCACGGCGGCTTCGATCTCGGCCGGGCTGTCCACCAGGCGCACCGAGTAGCCTTGCTGGAGCAGGTCGGCCAAGCCCTGGGCGATGTAGAGGTCGGTCGGGAAGTTGCTGGCCTCGGAGACGATCACGCGGCGTGCCGGGTCGCGTTGCTGCTGCACGCGCAGCGCGGCGGCCAGCACCTTGAACAGGTTGATCGAGGTCGTGTCGGTGACCACCACCTCGTCGTGCCCGGCGCCGATCAGCGGGGCCAGCCGGTTGCCGAGCCGGCGCGGCAGATCGAACCAGCCCGCCGAATTCCAGCTACGGATCAGGCCCTCGCCCCATTCGGCGGACACCACTTCGGCGGCGCGCGCGGCGGCGGCACGCGGACGGGCGCCGAGCGAATTGCCATCGAGATAGATCACGCCGGCAGGCAGCGCGAACTGCTCGCGCAGGCCGCGCAGGGGGTCGTCACGGTCGAGCGCGACGCAGTATTCACGGGTCAAATTCATGGGCTGGAAATCAGACGATTCTGAAAAAGGTCAGGCGAGGGCGCGCAGGATGGCGCGTACCGGGCTGGCATCGAGCGTGGCAAGGCGCAGCGGCAGGGCGATCAGTTCGTAATCACCCGCCGGCACGTCGTCGAGCACGATGCCTTCGAGAATGGCAAGCCGGTGGTCGCGCACGGCGTGGTGCGCGTCCATCGTCTTCGAGTCCTGGGGGTCCAGCGAGGGGGTGTCGATGCCGACCAGCTTCACGCCGTGGCGGGCCAGCAGCGCGATCGTCTCGGCGGCCACCGCGCAGAAGCCCGCATCCCACGTGCCCTGCGGCGCCGTGGCGTAGGTGCGCAGCAGCACGCGCGGCGGCGTGCCGGCCAGCGCGGCTTCCACGTGGCGCGGCAACACGTGCGGGCCGGCGCCGATGCAGTCGATCACGCGGCACGGGCCGAGGTAGGCGTCGAGCGGCACCGCCCCAATCGGCGCGCCACCGGCCACGTAGTGGAGCGGGGCATCCGCATGGGCGCCCGTATGGGGCGACATCGTCATCCGGCCGACATTGACCGGGCACTGGCCATCCATCACCCAGGCGGGATCATGCTGGAACGGGGTGTCGCCGGGCCACACCGGCGTGGCCGGTGAGACGGGCGGGGTGATGTCCCAAATACGGCGGGCATCGTGAAAATCGGGGGCGTGGGGCATGGGGGCGGCCGGGATCGTGTGGATCGTCGTTCGATGACCGCATCATAGTCAAAAGCGCCCAGAAGAGGCTTGCGAAATGCCCCGTCTGGCCGGGCATGTTTCGCATAAAATTGTGTGGATCTAACTGTAACTCGCAGATTCTGCGAAAAAGACCGGAATGACCCTCGACCCCATCGATTTGCGCATCCTCACCTGCCTGCAGGAGAACGGCCGCATCAGTAATCAGGATCTCGCCGACAAAGTGGCGTTATCGCCCTCCGCGTGCCTGCGGCGCGTGCGCTTGCTGGAGGAGCAGGGGGTGATTGGCGGCTATCGCGCGTGGTTCGATGCCGAGCGGCTGGGGCTGGAGATCGAGGCGATCGTGCAGGTGTCGATGCGCCACGACCTCGAAGGCTGGCACGACACCTTCAACGCGGCCGTGCAGGCGTGGCCGGAAGTGCTGACCGCCTATGTGATTACCGGCGACAGCAACTACATCCTGCGCGTGCAGGCGCGCAACCTGAAGCACTACTCGGACTTCATCGTCAACCGGCTCTACCGCACGCCGGGGGTGATGGACATCCGCTCGAACATTGTGCTCCAGCGGATCAAGACGGATGGCTCGCCGCTGGCGGCGTTGCATGCCGACCAGGGCGGGAAAGCGTAGAAACGGGAAGGGGACCGGCTTAGCGGTCCAGTGGCGAGACCGTGGAGAACTGGCCGCCCTGGAACACCAGCGGCTGGCCGCCGCAGTCCTGCAGGCCGCAGCGCTCCACTTCGCCGACGAAGATCACGTGGTCGCCTTCGTCGTAGCGGCTGCGGTTATGGCATTCGAACCAGGCCAGCGCGTTGGCGAGGATCGGCAGGCCGGTTTCGGAGAGGCGGTAGTCCACGCCGGCGAAGCGGTCGCCCTTGAGCGAGGCGAAGCGCTGGCATAGATCCATTTGCGACGCGCAGAGCACATTGATGATGTAGTGCGTGCCATCGCGGAACATCGGCAGGCTGTTGGCGCGGTTGGCCATGCTCCAGAGCACCAGCGGCGGGTCCAGCGAGACCGAGTTGAACGAGCTGGCTGTGATGCCGACGAACGGCGCGCCGTTGGCGTACGGATGCCCCGCCGCGCGCGTGGTGATGACGGTCACGCCGGTGGCGAACTGCGACAGCGTCCGCTTGAAATGCTGCGAATCGAAGTCGGGCGAGGCGGCCTTGCGGCCCGTGATGGGGTCGTCGTCCTCGGCAGGCATGCCCATGTCTCGGGCTCCACACAAATCCATGATTTTCATTGCATCGTCAGCCGGTACGCCTTGTACGGATGTCACCTTGCGCCGCGCGCAGGGGCGCGTCGGTGGGATTTCGTACAAAACGGTCCGGAATCGCGGCGGCCGAAACCCGGCGCCGATCGTCCCCCGATTGTAGCGGAGTCCGGACATTTGGCCCGACGGTAGGGTCTTTCGCGCCGGCTGGCCCGATACGCGTTCAGAGCCGGTCCGCGATGGCCTCGGCCAGCCGCGCGATGCTCAGCGGCGCGCAGCCTTCGGCGTTGTTGCTGACGATCACGTAGGCCGGCTGGCCCGTGCGCAGCGTGCGCGCCACCACATCGGCAATGGCGTCGCGCGTCTCCGGGTCAGGTTCGACGATCTTGTCGAACGGGCCGTAGGCCTTTTCGGCCATCGCATAGGAGCGGCCTTCGCGCAGCATCCAGCGCAGCACCAGCGGGCCGGGCGCGCCCTCGTCCATCAACGCCTGCGCGGCGGACTGGCGGGCCACGGGCGGCAGGCGGTCGCGCGCGGCGAGGCAGAAGCGCACGCCACGGTCCCGCAGCAGGCGGATGTAGCGCGGCGTGAGCAGGGCCGCGTCGCGGATCTCCACCGCGTAGCAGGCGTGCGGGGTCAGGGTGGGGTCCAGCGGCGGCAGCGCGGCCAGGAAGGCGTCCAGCCGGGCGAGGAAGGCGGGGCCGTCATCGCCCACGCCCGCCAGCGGCGACAGTTGGAACAGCAGCGGCCCGCAATGCTGGCCGAGCCCGCCTGTGGCCGGCACGATGCAGTCCCGGATCGCGATCTCGGGGTTCAGGAAGCCCGCGTTCGGCAGCCGCCCGGCGCCATCGGGCCCGCGCAGCCAAGCATCGCAAACGCTGGCCGGCGCCTTGACGAGGAAGCGGAAGCCCTCGGGCACCTGTGCCGCATACTGCATATAGTCGGTCAGCGGGATCGGCCCGTAGAAGCCCCGGTCGATCCCCGCCGCGCGCAGCAGCGGATGCTGGCCGCAGGCGCGCAGCCCCTTGCGCGAGAGCAGGCTCTCGGTGTACTGGCCATCGTAGACCAGCCCGTGCCAGCCCGGATATGACCACGACGAGGTGCCGAAATGGAGGTTGGGCGGCAGCCGCTGGCCGAGCGCGACCAGCGCGGCGTCGGGCGTCCACGGCGCGACGACCTTGCCGGCGGGCTTCTTCTTGGGAAGTTCGCCAGCCGCAGGATCGGCGGCTGGCGAGGGTTCGGAGGAGGCGGGGAGCGGCGATGCGGGTGCATCGCCGAACAGGTCAAGCGTATCGTTCAATCGATTCAGACGGCATTGCCGATCGTGGCGTCATAGATATAGCGTCGCGACCAAGGCAGGGTGTCGGCCGGGCGGCGCGCCTTGTGGCACACCACCTGGTAGATCGACATCTGGTCGGTCGTGAACGCGTGGGCGGTACCGGCCAGGTAGATGCGCCAGATGCGGTATTTCTTCTCGCCGACCATCTTCCGGATCGTCTCGCCGTTGGCCTCGAAGTTGTTGGCCCAGTGGAACAGCGTCTGGGCGTAGTGCCGGCGCAGCAATTCTACGTCGAAGCCCTCGAGCCCGCCCTGCTGCAGGGTCTGGAGCACCATGCCGATGTGCGGCAGCTCCCCCTGCGGGAACACGTAGCGATCCATGAAGCCCGAGCCGTCCATCGGCACCTCGCCGCTGTGCGGGTCGGTGGAGGTGATGCCGTGGTTCATGGCCACGCCGTCGTCCGCCAGCAAGTCGCGAATGCGGCCGAAATAGGCCGGCAGGTTGGCCTTGCCCACGTGCTCGAACATGCCGACGCTGGTAATGCGGTCGAACTTGCCGGCGGTGTCGCGGTAGTCCTGGAGGCGGATCTCGATGCGGTCAGACAGCCCCGCGGCGCGCACACGCTCGGTGGCGAGGTCGAACTGGTTCTGCGAGAGCGTGATGCCCACGCAGCGCGCGCCGAACTTCTGCGCGGCGCGCAGCACCAGCGCGCCCCAGCCGCAGCCGATATCAAGCAGGGTCTGGTCCGGCTGGAGCCGGATCTTGGTCAGGATGTGGTCGATCTTCTTCAGCTGCGCGGTGGCGAGGTCTTCATTGCCGTGCTCGAAGTACGCGCACGAATAGACCATGTTCGGATCGAGCCAGAGGCGGTAGAAGTCGTTCGAGACGTCGTAGTGATACTGGATCGACGCCTGGTCTTCCTGCTTGGTATGGGTGAAGTGCTCGGCCACACGGGCGAGGGCGCCGCCGGCACTGCGCGCGGCTGCGGCGGAGAAGCCGAAGGCGACGTTGATGATGTCGGCCAGGCGGCCTTCGAGGTCGATCTTCTCCTGGACATACGCCTCGCCGAGGTTGTCCAGGCTGGGTACCAGCAGCAGCGGCAGGGCGGTGGCCTCGCGTACCGTCAGGGTGACGTCGGGCTTCTCGAAATGGCCGAGCGGGTACTCTTTGCCATTCCAGAGCCGGAGCTTCACCGGCAGGTTGGCGTGCTCGCGCACGTCGGCGATCCAGCTGTCGAGCTGCTTGTCCAGGGCTTGTTTGAAAAACATGCGGCTTCCTCCCGAATTGGTTGCGGCACACCTCTCGTACGACCCTAAAACTTTACGCCAAAAGTTTGGATTGTGCAGTGCGCGTCCCCGGACGCCGCTTTCTGCCGCGTACTTGTCTGAACAGGCAGACAAGTACGCGGCGCGGGATTCAGGGCGACAGCCGCACGATATTCCAGCTGCCGTCGTCTTGCTTGCGGTAGCCGATGCGGTCGTGCAGGCGCGACGGGCGGCCCTGCCAGAACTCGATCCAGGTGGGCGCCACGCGATAGCCGCCCCAGTGCGCGGGGCGCGGCGGGTTCTCGCCGAACTTGCTGCGGAAGTCGGCCTCGCGGGCCTCGAGCACGTCGCGGCCGGGCACCTCGCGGCTTTGCTCGGACGCCCACGCGCCCAGCCGGGAGCCAAGCGGGCGCGAGGCGTAATACGCGTCGCTCTCGGCCTCATCCACCTTTTCCACGATGCCTTCCACGCGCACCTGCCGCTCGAGCTGTACCCAGTGGAACAGCAGCGCCGCGCGCGGATTGGCCTGCAGGTCGAGCCCCTTGCGGCTCTCGTAGTTGGTGAAGAACGTGAAGCCGTTGGCGTCCATGCCCTTCAACAGCACGATGCGCGCGGACGGCTGGCCGTCGGCGTGAACCGTGGCGAGCGTCATGGCATTCGGCTCGGGCAGCTTGGCCTGGAGCGCCTCGTCGAACCAGGTCTGGAACTGGCGGATCGGGTCGGCGGCCACGTCGGATTCGGAAAGCGCGCTCAGCATGTAGTTGCGGCGCAGGTCGGCTAGTTGGGTCATGTCGCGATCACGAAGGAAGATGCACTTCGAGTATAGCGAATGCGCCGCGCAGCGCATTTGCGGTGTCGCAAATCGCCGCGCTTGTTTTAAGCTTTATTCGATCTCCGCCACCCGCGGCTTGCGGGACTGGTTGCGGGAGTAATAGCCCGCCATGCCCATCGCGCCCGCCATCGAGAGGAAGATCGGCAACATGCCGAGCGCCGTGCCGACCACACCGAAGGTCAGCGGCCACACCACCTGGCTGGTGTTGAGCACGGCCGAGCGCAGCCCAAGGGCCTCCCCGGCGCGGCCCGAGGGCGAGGCGGTATGGAGGATGTTCATCACATTGGGCTGTGCGCTGCCGAGCGCGAGGCCCAGCACGAAGGCCAGCCCGCACATCAGCCAGAATTCGGCGACGAAGGGGTAGACGAGGTAGGCCATGGCGCCCACCATTAGCGCGGTCCGAATGATCTTCCATTCAGACAAATGGCGCGATACCAGCGGCATGGCAATGCGGATGGCCAGCGTGGCGAGGGCGAACGCGCCGAGCACCCAGCCGATGGACGACGGCGACAGGCCGATGCGCGAGCCCTGGATCGGGATCAGGAACGCGTGCAGGTCCCACGCGGCCGAGAGCACCGCGCTGGCGATAAACACCGCGCGCAGTTCGGGATGCTGGAGCAGGTCCAGCGTGGAGCGGCGGCTGCCGTCCTCCACCGCGATCCGCCCGGCGTTGCCGCCCGTGGCCGGCAGGCGCGGCCGCACGTACTGGAGCCCGGCCTGGCCGAGCAGCGCCACCACCACCAGCACGCAGAACGCGGGCCGGAAGCCAGCGTGTTCGATGACATAACCCATCACCACCGGGCCGAGCGTGCCGGACACGGACAGCCCGAGCGCGTGATAGGTGTAGTTGCGCAGCCGCGTGTCCGGCGTGGAGACCTGCCCGATCAACAACTGCATGGCCACCTGGACCAGCATGAAGCCGACGCCGATCAGCGCGCACGCGACGTAGAGCGCGCCGATTTCCGGCCAGATCGCCGGCAGCAGCGTGCCGCCCACCACCATCAGCGAGCCCGCCGTCATCGGCAGGCGTGGGCCGATCTCGTCGATACGGCGCCCGGCGCGGATCGCCAGGAACATCGGCAGCAGCGCATAGAGCGCCATCAGCATGCCGAGCGTGACCGTGGAGGCTTTGAGCGAGATTGCAAACAGGGAAACGACGACGCGACTGGCGTTGAACGCCACGTGATTGCACACCGTCAGGGCGATCAGCCAGCTGATCGGCGGAACGGCGGCGTGAGGCAACGTCATGGGACGGGGCAGGTAGGGGGGAACTGCGTGGATCGCGCCGCCGGCAAGGTCTCCGTCCGGGTCGAAAAGTGCGCGAGAAAAAATAAGTGCGGCCGTGGCCGCACCTCACAAGGGCACCGTCACCGGACTGGAACCGGCAGCGACGACCGATGCATGCCATTCTGTTCAATGCTTTGCTTGTAAATGGCCGTTTAATTATGCGACCGTCCCGGGTCCGGACACAATGGTCATGTGGGGGGAAGTGCAAATCCGCAACACCCGGGGCCGATAGATACGGATCGGATGTTGCGGATTTCGTCGAATGACGAGGTGAGGAGGGCCTTATCCGCCCTGATAAAGCTGCGCGTCGTTGGACGGCTGCATCGGCTTCTGCTGGACCGATGGCGTGGGCTTGCGCGGCTCGGTCGGCGCCGGGCCCGGCTGGCCCTGCGCGGCGGCCGACTTCGACGGCGACTCGGGAATCGCCGGGCCGGCGGCCTGCTTGCCGGCGCCGCCGGTGGCCGGGTCCTGATAGCTCTTGCCCGGCGGTGGGGCGGTCGGGCGCTTCTTCAGCTCGGCCAGCAGGCGGGCGCACTGGCTTTCGTCGCCGCCGGGTGAGAGGTCCAGCAGGGGCACCACCAGCGCCACCGGCGCGGTCAGCGCCAGCGCCAGCGCGCCGCCCGCCCGCAGGGCCAGCACGGCGATGTTCGGGCTCACCGTTGGGTTCTTGAACGTGCCGCCCACATACAGCGGCGACCGCAGCGAGATGATCCGCAAGCCCTTGGAATCGGGATGGATGGTCAACGCCAGCCGCTCCTCGCCGAAGTCGATCGCGCCATCGGTGGTGATCACGGCGTCCTGGGTGTCGAGCACGAAGGTGCGGGCCCGGGCGATGCCGTCCTTGACCGCGAAGTCGCTCACGCCGCAGTTGATCTGCACGGGTTTGTCGCCGAACAGCTTGGAAACCACCACGCTGCCCACGTTCAGGCCGATGGCCTCCAGGATGAACTTGCTGACCGTGCCGTTCTCCACCAGCAGCTTGGCCTCGCCGTTCGACGAACCCATCAGCGCGGCGACCGAGTTGCCGGTGCCGGACAGCTTGGCGCTGCCATTCACCTCACCAACGCTGGCGCGCATCGAGTCCGCCTTCGGGAACAGTTGCTTGAGCTTCAGGTGGCGCGCGGTCATGTCGACCATGGCGCCCATCGGCTCGCGCTTGCCGTCCAGCCGGATCGTGGAGACGAGGTTGCCGCCGGCCACGCCGAAGTTGAGCGGGTCGAGCAGCAGCACGCCATCGGTCAGCTTCAGGTGGGTCTTCAGGTCGGTGATCGGCAGGTCTTCGTCGCGGACGATGCGCTTGCCGGTGAACGTCACGTCGGCGTCGATCTCATCCCAGCGCTCGGTGCGGAACGGCGCCACCGGCAGCGCCTTGTTGGCTGGCTGCTTGACCGGGCTCTCGGAGGCAGCCTGGCCGGGCTTGGCATCGGCGCCGATCAGCGGCGCGAGGTCGGCGAACAGCAGTTGCTTGGACACCAGCTCGCCAGACAGCAGCGGGCGCGGCGAGCGCTGGGCGAAGGTGAGCGTACCGCCCAGGTCGCTGCCGCCGACCTTGCCGGTGAAGTCCCGATACGTATAGGACGACGCCCCTTTCTTGAGCGTGGCCACAAGCCGGCCGCGCGTTTCATACGGTGGGGTGGAGGGCAGCACGATGCCGGTCAGCGCGTAGAGCTTGGCCATGTTGTCGCCGGACAGCATCAGGTTGACGTCGAGCGCGCCCAGGTGGGCCGGGTTGGTCAGCGTGCCTTCGATGACCGCGCGGGTGGCGCCCACGCGCACATCGGCCTGCACGGGATAGGGCGTGTTGACGTCGCGCAGGCTCAGTACCGTGCCGGCCTTGCCGCTGGCGTTGATGGTGGCCTGGTTGTAATGCCCGACTGCCTTCCAGCGGATGCCGTAGCGGCTGTCGGGCGCGGTGTCCTTGGTGTCTTTGGTGTCCTTCGCGTCCTTGCTGTCCTTGGCGATGGGGGCCGAGGCATCGACGGCCGATGCATCGGTCGGCGGCACCAGCGCGCCATCGCGGGCCTTGTCGTAGAGCGCCTGGTCGCCCACGGTGTCCAGCGTGGCCTGCATGTCGATCTTCTCGGCGGCATCGGCCAGTGCCAGATTGCCGCGCTGCAGCACGACCTCGCCAATATCGAGTTCCCAGCTCGACTTGCCGGTCTTGGGCCCGGTGTCGAAGGTCCAGTTGTTGCGCTTGTCGGCCAGCCGCTCGAGCCAGACGGCCGGGCTGTCCACGACGATGGTCGGCACGGCGATCTGGTGCGCCAGCAGCGGCAGCGGGCGCAGTATGAAGATGACCTCCCGCACGGTGGCCATATTGGGCGCTTTGGCCCAGTCGGGGTTGCCCACGGTAATGTCCCGGGCCGACAGACGCGGCCACGGCACCAGCGTGCGCCAGCCGGCCTCGCCCTGCGCGCGCTTCCAGGTGACGACGAGGTCGCCATTGATCGCAAACGGGCGGCCGATAGCCAGCGACACCTTGTCGTTGAGCCAGGGCTTGAGACGATTCCAATCGAAAGTCAGGATGACGATGACCAGGATCGCAATCAGGGCGAGCGGGGTGAACACGCTCCAGAGAATGATTTTTTGTCGGCGCGAGGCGGGCATGAGGTCGGACTCCTGTTGGCGCGCAGGGCCGGGCCGGCGTGGATAAGCCTGGCCTGCCATGCGGCGGATCAACCACTGCACATCCAATTTTAGGGGAGCGCGCCGCGCCGGCTTGTCGGCCTTGCGCTGACATTGCGGTCGCCGGACCGCCGATTTTTGGCGCCAGCCGGGCCGGCCGGGGTGACATAAAATAGCGAAATTCGCGATTTTTCCGCTTTGCGCGCTCCTCCCCCTGTCATGACCATTGCCGAGCTTTCCGGGCTGCCTGAGCCCCTGACCCACGAGACCCCCGAGGACGACGACTACCACCGGCGTTTCGGCGGCGTGGCGCGGCTATACGGGCCGGATGGCATGGCCCGGCTGGAGGCGGCCAGCGTCTGCGTGATCGGCATCGGCGGCGTGGGCAGCTGGGCGGCCGAGGCGCTGGCGCGCAACGCCGTGGGCCGCATCACGCTGATCGACCTCGACCACATCGCCCCGTCGAACACCAACCGCCAGATCCATGCGCTGGGCGATGCCTATGGCCGCGCCAAGGTGGAGGCGATGGGCGAGCGTATCGTGGCGATCAACCCGCGCTGCCGCGTCTCGCAGATCGACGATTTCGTGACTGAGGAGAACGTCGCCGAACTGCTGAGCGGCTTCGACTACGTGATCGACGCCATCGACGCCGTGAAGATCAAGACCGCCATCCTCGGCTGGACGCGGGGGTCGGGGCGCGGCGCGCGCATCCTCACGTGCGGCGGGGCAGGCGGGCAGCTCGATCCCACGCGGGTGCGGCTCGAGGATCTTTCCCGGACCGTGCAGGACCCGCTGCTGGCTAAGGTGCGCGGCAACCTGCGCCGCCAGCACGGCTTCCCGCGCAACCCGAAGCGGAAGTTCGGCATCCTGGCCGTGTATTCGGACGAACCGGTGCGCTATCCGGAGCCCGAACAGCAGGCTTGCGAGATCGACGAGGCCCCGCCCGCGCCGCGCGAGGCCCCGCAAGGGCTGGCCTGCGCCGGGTATGGCTCGTCGGTGGCGGTGACGGCGGTGTTCGGCTTCGTGGCGGCGTCGGCCGTGATCGGCGCGATTGTGGCCGGCAACGATGCCCGGCCGGCGACCGACGCAGCGGACGAGGATTGAGGACTGAGGATTGAGCGCTGAGCGCTAGCTCGCCAGGGTGCGCAGCAAGCCGTCCAGTGCGGCGGCGTCCGGGGCCAGGTTGTCGAAGAAGATCAGTTCGGGATACTCGGCGGGGTCCGGCATGAAGCGGCGTGTCCGATACGCCTCCCAGTGGGTGAGCTTGTAGGCATCGTTGGGATTACCGCGCCGGACGATGCGCGCGTGCGCCTCGTCCTCGGGCAGGTGCACCCAGACCACCTCCGTGCGCGTGCCGGCCGGCATGTGCAGCCAATCCGGATCGGTCAACTGGTGGGCGCGCACCTCGCGCGAGAGCGGCCCCACCACCAGCACGCTGATGCCGAGCATCAGGTTCTCGCGCGCGGTGTCGAGCAGGCCCTGGTATTCGGGGTCGCGCAGGTTATCCAGATAGGCTGGGCTGTCGCGGTCGTTCGGGTCGCCGGTGATGGCGCCCATCGCCGCCGCGCTGTAGCGCCCATAGAGCGTGTCCTTGTCGAGGATGCAGAACGGCTCGCCGGTGGCCTGCATCAGCGGGCCGATCAGCTTGTGGGACAGCGAGGTCTTGCCGGTGCCGGCGTGGCCGCAGAAGAAAATCAGTCTTGGCATGGCGGGAAGGGGCGCGTCGGCCACAGCGGGGGTGCGAACGGCAAGGATACCCCGCATCGGTCCGATAACGACTCGTAGATTTGCGGAAAATCAGATCGACGCGGCGGGAAATCGGTATCCTTGCCGCGTTACCGACTTGCTCCTTGCCCGCCACATGTCCGCCGCCGCACTCGACACGCAAGATCCCTATCAAGGACTGTCGTCCGAGGGCCTGCCCGAAGCGCTACGCCTCGGGGAGCCCGTGACCGACGCCACCCACGCCGAATTCCTCCAATTGCTCGATGCGGCCGCCCGCGCCGACGACGCCGGCTTCCTGGAAGCCTATGACGCGTGGATCGACCATACGCGCCATCATTTCGCGCAGGAAGAACAGTGGATGGAGGCGATGGGCTTCGGCCCGCGCCATTGCCATGCGGGCGAGCACCAGCAGGTGCTGGCCGTTGCGCAGGCCGTGCGCGACAAGGTGGCGGAGGAGGGGGTGGTGAGCCTGGGACGCCGGCTCGTGGGTGAGCTGTCCGGCTGGTTCGACCAGCACGTGAAGTCGATGGACGCCATGATGGTCGAACACATGCAGGCCAACGGCTTCACGCTGATCGAAGGCCCCCAGGACTGAAGCCGGGGGGCTCCTAGCTCAGTTCAGCGCCGCGCTAAGCTGGCGGCGCCAGCGCGAGACCACGTCGGGCCGGCCGGCAAGCAGGTCGAACACCGACAGCATGGTCTTGCGTCCGATGTCTTCCTCGAAGCCGCGGTCGCGGCGCACGATTTCCAGCAGTTGTTCCAAGGCGGGCTCGTACTCGCGGCGCGCGATCAGCGCGTTCGCCAGGTCGAGCTTCGCGCCCAGATCGGCCGGATTGGCCTGCACGCGGGCGATCAGCGCGGAGGCGTCGGGCAGGTCGTCCACGTGCCGCAGCGCCTCCAACTGAGTCTGCACGGCGGCGTAGCCTTCCTCCTGCGGGGCGCGCGGCGATAGCCGGGAGAACTCGGCCTCGGCGGCGTCGACCTCGTTGTGATCGAGCAGGAAGCTGGTATAGGCCAGCCGTGCATCGTCGGCGCCCGGATCGAAGGCCAGCGCGGCCTGGAAGGCGGCGCGCGCCCCCTCGGCATCGCCAGCGGCCACCAGTTCGCGGGCCTCGTGCAGCGCYTGCTCGCCCGGGTTCGGGGTCAGGCGGTCCAGGAATTCACGCAGGCCCGACTCCGGCAGCACGCCGACGAACTGGTCTACGGCCTGCCCATCGGCAATCGCCACCACATGGGGAATGCTGCGCACGCCGAAGTGCGCGGCCAGCTCCTGGTTCTCGTCCACATTGACCTTGGCGAGCTTCCACTTGCCGCCGGATTCGGCTTCCAACTTCTCCAGCATCGGTCCGAGCGTGCGGCATGGGCCACACCAGGGCGCCCAGAAATCGACCAGCACGGGCACCTGCCGCGACAGTTCGATCACATCGGCCTCGAAATTCTGCAGGGTGACGTCGCTCATGTTCTGCCTTTCGGAATGGTGGAGGCCGGATAGCGGCCGGACCTCCCTATTGTGAGGGCGAAGCCGCGGAAAGCAACCTTTGGCCGACCCCGATCGGGAAAACCTCCGCTTGAAAATAGAACGGTCGTTCAGTTATATTGCCCCTCTGTTGACGAAACCAAAAAGCCGGTCGCAAAGACCCAGGAGACAAGATGACCACCACGCCCGCGCGCCCGCATTTCCAGTTCTGGCCGAAGCGTCTGCCCACGCAGATCGTGCTGCCCGAGACCTCGCTCTGGTACAACCTCGAAGTCTCCGCGCACCGCTACGCCGAGAAGCCGGCGATCCGCTACTTCGGCAATGCCATCACGTTCCGCACGCTGGAGGCGCAGGCCACGGCGCTGGCGGGCTGGCTCCAGCAGAAGGCCGGCGTGAAGAAGGGCGACCGCGTGCTGCTGTATATGCAGAACTGCCCGCAGTTCATCGTCAGCTACTACGCGATCCTGCGTGCCGACGCGGTGGTGGTGCCCGTCAACCCGATGAACCGTGCCGAGGAGTTCAAGCACTACGTGAGCGATGGCCAGGCGCGCGTGGCGATCTGCACGGCAGATCTCGCCGCCGGCGTGGCCCAGGCCAACGCCGAACTGCCGGCCGACCAGCAGCTCCAGCACGTGCTGGCCACGCAGTACGCGGACGCGCTGCCGGCCTCCTACGAACATCCCGAAGACGCGCCGCCCGCGTGGATCACCGCCGAGCATCCGCTGCCGGCAGGTGCCACGCCGTGGGCCGAGGCGCTCGGCGCCGGCCTGCAGCCGGGCCCGCACACCGCCGGCCCGGACGACATGGCCGTGATGCCCTACACCTCGGGCACCACGGGCTTCCCCAAGGGCTGCATCCACACCCATCGCTCGGTCATGCATAACGTGATCGGCGGCGGCACGTGGTCGGGCAGTGGCGCGGAATCGGTGATCCTGTCGGTCCTGCCGCTGTTCCACGTGACCGGCATGCAGTACGGCATGAACGGGCCGATCTACAGCGGCGCCACCGTGGTCATGCTGCCGCGCTGGGACCGCGAAGTGGCCGGCCGCCTGATCTCGCGCTACCAGGTCACGCACTGGACCAACATCCCGACCATGGTGATCGACTTCCTGGGCAGCCCGAACCTGGCCGCCTTCGACATGACCAGCCTGCGCTACATCGGCGGCGGCGGCGCGGCCATGCCGCAGGCGGTGGCCGAGCGGCTCAAGGAACAGTTCGGCCTCAGCTACCTGGAGGGCTATGGCCTCTCCGAGACCATGGCGCCGACGCACAGCAACCCGGCCGAACGCGCCAAGCTCCAGTGCCTGGGCGTGCCGACCTTCAACACCGAGGCACGCGTGATCGACCCCGTCACGCTGCAGGAACTGCCGCCGAACGAAGTGGGCGAGATCATCGTGCGCGGCCCGCAGGTCTTCAAGGGTTACTGGGGCAAGCCCGATGCCACGCGCGACGCCTTCATCGAGTTCGAAGGCCGGACCTGGTTCCGCACCGGCGACCTGGGCCGCATGGACGATGACGGCTACTTCTTCATCACCGACCGCCTCAAGCGCATGATCAACGCGTCCGGCTTCAAGGTCTGGCCGGCCGAGGTGGAAAACCTGCTCTACAAGCATCCGGCCGTGCAGGAGGCGTGCATCATCGGCACGCGCGACGCCTATCGCGGCGAGACCGTGAAGGCCGTAGTGGTGCTGCGCACCGCCGCCAAGGGAAATACCACGCCGGAAGACATCATCGAATGGGCGAAGGAGAACATGGCCGCGTACAAGTATCCGCGCGTGGTCGAGTTCGTCGATGCATTGCCGAAGTCCGGCACCGGCAAGGTGATGTGGCGCCAGCTGCAGGAGAGCGAGAACGCGCGCACCGGCGCGTAATTCGCCTGCCGATCAGTGCCCGCGGGCGCGCATCAGCATCCTGACCATGGTCTTGTAGCCGCGCTCGCGTGCATGGCGGGTGGGCGTGACGCCTTCACGGTCGGCGAGGTTGGCGTCCGCGCCCGCATCGAGCAGCAGTTGCACCACTTCCTCGTAGCGCGCGCTGCCGTCGCCGAGCACCACGGCCTCGAGCAGCGCAGTCCAGCCGAGTTGGTTCACGTGGTCCACGCTGAGCCCGGCCTTCAGTAGCAATTTCACGATTTCGACATTGCCGTGCTGGCTCGCGGCGATCAGCGCCGTGCCGTCGTAGCGGTCGGTGCTGCGCGGGTCGGCGCCGTGTGACAGCGCCAGCCGCAAAATGTCGATCTGTCCCGTGGCAGCCGCCACCAGGAACGGGCTGTTCGACTCCCCATCCTTGCGATTCACATCGGCGCCGGCCATGATCAGCGTGCGCGCCACCTCGTTGCGCCGCATGTAGACGGCGGCCAGCAGCGCGCTGCGGCCGCGTTCGTCCACGGCCTGCATCGACGCCCCGGCAGCGAGTAGCCGATTGACGAGTTCCGAGTCGCCAATGCTGGCGGCGGTGATCAGGTTGCGGTCCAGCGCGGCCATGCCGTCGCTGCGCGGTGGCAGGGCGGGGGAATCGACCGGACGCGGCGAGCGCGGCCCCTGCGCGAGCATGGAGCCGTTGCCGATGCCAGTCAGGGTGCGTGCCAGCGTCTGGCCGCCCTGGCCGGCGAGCAGGCCGCCGCCCATCAACAATCCCAACAACCCGAGCATTTCGGCGATGGCCTGGCGGCGGGGGCGGGTCTGGGAGCGCGTCATGGGGAGGGCGTCGAGGGCGCTGGGTGGCTCAGACGGTTTCGTGCGGCGCGTCGGCGGCGGCGATGCCGTCCGTGCCGTCGGCCTGCATGACGGGCGGCCGGTGGCGGTGCGGGTCGTCCCCGGCCGGGTGCGCGGCATCGGCGACGTCGCTGTCCTGCAGCAGGCGCCAGAGGCGGCCCAGGTAAGGATCGTCCACGCCGTTGGTGGCCAGGCCCAGCAGCGTCTGCTGGAGATATTCGCGCGCCGGGCCGTACAGGCCGCAGGCGTGGCGCAGGCAGTCCACCACGCGGTTATCGGGCAGGCGGCCCGCGTAGGCGGGATGTTCGCGGTTCATCACAAAGGCCAGCGCGCGGGCCTCCGGGGCGTCCGGGTCATTGTCGAGTTTCACGCGCAGCCAGCGCGGATGATAGGCGCCGGTCAGCATCTCGCGGCGCCAGAGCACGCGGAATTCCTGCTCGATCACATGGGCCGGGATGCGGAACACCATGCCGGTGCAGCAGCCGCCCCGGTCCAGGCCGAGCACGAGTCCGGGGTTGTCCCAGGTGCCGCGATTGATCCGGGAATAGAGGTAGAAGCCGCGATGGTAGCCATGCACGGTGGCCAGGCGCCGGTCCGTGTGGACCACCATCGGATTCCAGATCAGCGAGCCGTAGCCGAACAGCCAGACATCGCCGTGCATGGCATCGCCGTCAGGCCGGGCGGCCAGCGTGTCATGGAGCGATTGCTCGATATCGGCCTCAGGCAGCAGCGAGGACGCGACCGGGGTGCTGCACAGCGATGCGCGCAGCCTGTCCGCTTCGAGGTCCTGTCTGGTGATGGCCATGGATGCAAGGATAATCCAAAGCGTATTGATCCGTCGCAAGGAAGCCACAGACGGGGAGTGGGGTGTGTGTCACAGGCAACGGTTTGCCATGCGCCCCCCGGGCCGGCAAGTCTCTACAATGAGGGCCTGACTTCTTGGAGAACCGGTCATGGCGCGTACGCTTACCGTGGTGTTCGGCAGTGGCAAGGAATTCGATTTCGCGCTTGGCGATGCCGAGCTGGCGGCTGTGACCGAGGAGGCCGCGTGGCGCTGGTTCGACCGCGAATATGCCGAACTGGACTGCCAGGCCTCGAGCCCGGTGGGCAAGGTGCTCGTCATCGACAAGATCTTGAACGTGGCCAAGTTCTCGGGCGAGAACCGTTTCAGTGGCAATGCCGAGTGGGCACAGGACTTCGCACGGCACGCCGGCCGGCTGCTGGACCGCGACAAGGTCCGCGTGGACGTGGGGAATGCGGCGATCGGGTTCTGAACCCTCGAGTTTCAGACTCCACGATGTAAAAACGGACGCCGAGGCGTCCGTTTTTATTGGGTCAGGTCAGGCCGAGGCTCAGACCGACAGCAGTTCCACTTCGAACAGCAGCGTGGCGTTCGGCGGAATCACGCCACCGGCGCCACGGGCACCGTAGCCCAGGTCGGCCGGGATCACCAGACGGCGCGTGCCACCCACCTTCATGCCCTGCACGCCTTCGTCCCAGCCACGGATCACGTGGCCGGCGCCCAGCGGGAACACGAAGGGGTCGTTGCGGTCCTTGCTCGAATCGAACTTGCGGCCAGCCTGGTCGTTCTCGTACAGCCAGCCGGTGTAGTGCACGGTCACGTGCTGGCCTGCGCGGGCTTCGTCGCCAGCGCCGACAACGGTGTCTTCGAATTGCAGGCCGGAGGGAGTGGTTTGCATCGCAATCTTCCTGTTTTTGGTTGATGAAGCGTTATCTGGGGCTCGGGCGGCGACCCGCTCAGCCGGCGGCGCGCTGGAGCACGTCGAGCGTCAGCTGCACGTTGTGGTCGTCGTCGCTGACCCAGATCTCGGCGTCCTGGATGGTCACGGACAGGCGCATGGCGCGCTGCGCCATGCCGGCCAGTGCCTCCACGGCTTCCGACGGCACATTGTAAATGGTCACGTTGCGCAGCTTGCTGGCCTTGCCAGCCATGCCCTTCCACCATTCGCGCGCGCTGGCGCTCTGATAGGTATAGACGGTGACGCGGTCCGCGCGGGACGAGGCGCGCCGCAGCCGGGATTCGTCGGGCTGGCCGAGTTCCACCCAGTGGGCGATCTCGCCGGTCAGCGTCTTGTCCCAGAGGTCGGGTTCGTCGGGCTCGTCGAGGCCGCGCGTGAAGGTGAGGGACTCGGACGCCTCGCAGGCGAAGGCCAGCAGGCGCACCATCATCCGCGCGTCGTTCTCGGACGGATGCTGGGCGATGGTCAGCGTATGGCTGCCGTAGTAGGGCCGATCCATGTCCGATACGGACAGTTCGGCCTTGAAGATGGTGGACTTGAGCGCCATGGAATCACGGGAAATGCGGGCTCGCGCCGGCCACGGGATGCCATCCGGCACGGCGCGCGAAGGCCGCATCATACGTGATCCGCGTGGGCAGGCGATGGAAAACCATCGCCCGAAGGTGCGTTGGCGCGCGGAGCCCGGGCGGGCCTTCGCTCAGGACTTGCGCTTGTGGCTGACCCAGAAGCGCAGCACCGCCGACACCAGCACGAGCGCCAGGAACGCGGCGGCCGCCACCAGCGCGAGCCCGGCCTTGCTGTTGATCTGGCCTTCGAGCGCCACGCTGACCAGCAGCGTGCCGACCATGACGGCTAGCAGCGGCAGCAGCAGGGCGCCACGGCCATAGGTCTGGTAGGCCCAGAGCGGGAATTTGCGGACGGTTTGGGCAGGGACGCTGCAGGCCAGGCAGGCGCCGGCTGCGGCCAGGGACGCCGCAACGACGTCTCCGACGTGAATAGTGATCATCTCGACTCGCGAATCGCCGGATACGCTGGGGGCGGAACGCGGCAGGATGGGAACGGGCAAGGCGCTGATTTTACTGAAATTTTTCCCGGCAAAGGTGACGCGGAGTCGTCATCGGGCTCGATATCGGCGATCGATTTCCCCTATTCAGGATGGCGGCGCGCTGCCGTCCGCCCCGGGCTACTGCGCGGGCGTCGCTTCGACGGAAATGTGGAGCGTCACGGTATCGCCGACGTCGGGCAGGAACCGTGTCATGCCGAAGGCACTTCTGGGCAGGCTGGCGTGGAAATCTCCGCCGCAGACGTCCCGGCCCACGCCGAACAGCACCACGCGCCCGCAGCTGAAGCGGTCCGCCTCCAGCCGCAGCGGCCGGGTCACGCCCAGCAGCGACACCTGACCCTCCACGGCCACGAGCTTGCCGCCTTCCACGACGAACCGGTTGCCCTGGAAGCGCGCGACCGGAAAATTCTGGGCATCGAAGAATTGTGGCGAACGCAGCACGCCATCGAGGCTGCGATTGCCGGTGTCGACCGACTCGGTATCCACCGTGAAGTCGATTGACCCCGCCCCGGTGGCCGGGTCATAGACGATGCGGCCATCCAGCTTGTTGAAGCGGCCGCGCACCGTGGTGCGGTCGAAATGGCTCGCGCCGAAGTAGACCGCGGTGTGGGTGGGATCGACGTTGTAGTTCACGGGCGCCGCCCAGGCCGGGAGGCTGGCACCTGCCAGGGCGCCAACGAGGGCAGCGATCAGCAGGGGCCGCATGTCAGTGGACGAACACCGGCAGCAGGAACAGCCCGATCACCGTCAGCAAGCCGATGGTCCAGCACAGCGTGCGCAGCGTGGCCCGGTCGGTCAGGTAGCAGACCGTATAGAGAATGCGGGCGACGACGAACACCACCGCCAGTTCGTCGATCCGAGCCTGCGGCGCGCTCATGTGCGTGGCAATCAACACGCCGGCCGCGAAGAACGGGAAGGCCTCGAAGTGGTTACGGTGGGCGAGGTCGGCGCGCCGCGCCCGCCCACTCTGCTTCTCCAGCCAGCCTCGCGGGTCGTGGTTGTCGAAGCCGCCACGCCCGCCTGCCTTGGCGATGGCCACCGTCAGTACGGGCAGCAATCCCGCCACCAGCACACACCAGAACGCAATCGGCATATCGGTCCTTTGTGTCCCTTCGGTTCTCGGGTTCTATATCAGGCGGCCACCACCTTGATGCGCACGCCGGCCATGGTCACCACCTGCCCGGCGCGGATCTTGGCGGTCTTGCGCGACTCGGCCGCGCCATCCACCGAGACCTCGCCGGCCGCCACCAGCGCCTTGCCGGCGCCGCCGCTGTCACAGACGCCGGCCAGCTTCAGCAGGTCGTTCAGGGCGATGAACTCGCCCTCGAGCGGAAATTTGATCGTTTGTGTCGTCATCGTCACTTGCCCCAGCTATCTTTCAGGCCAACCGTGCGATTGAAGACGGGCTTGCCCGGCTGCGAATCGGTACGGTCTGCCACGAAGTAGCCGTGACGCTCGAACTGGAAGCGGTCTTCCGGCTTGGCGTCGCGCAGGCCCGGCTCCAGGTAGGCCTTGACCACCTTCTTGGAATCCGGGTTCAGCGCCTCGAGGAAGTTCTTGCCGCCGGCGTCGGGGTTCGGGTCGTTGAACAGGCGGTCGTACAGGCGCACTTCGGCTTCGACCGCATGCGGCGCGCTGACCCAGTGGATGTTGCCCTTGACCTTGACGCTGTCCGCGCCCGGCGTGCCGCTCTTGGTTTCCGGCAGGTAGTTCGCGTGCACGGCCACCACATTGCCGTCCGCGTCCTTGTCCACGCCCGTGCACTCGATCACGTAGCCGTAGCGCAGGCGCACCTTGTTACCCGGGAACAGCCGGAAGTAGCCCTTGGGCGGCGTCTCGGTAAAGTCGTCGCGCTCGATCCACAGTTCGCGCGAGATGGGGAACACGCGGCGGCCCAGTTCGGGCTGCTTGGGGTGCACCGGCGCCGAGCATTCCTCGGTCTGGCCTTCCGGGTAGTTGTCCAGGATCAGCTTGACCGGGTCGAGCACGCCCACGCTGCGCGGGGCGCGCGCGTCAAGGTCGTCGCGCACGGCGCCTTCCAGCGTGCTCATGTCGATCCAGCTATCGGCCTTCGACACGCCCACGCGGTCGCAGAACAGCTGGATCGATTCCGGCGTATAGCCCCGGCGGCGGATGCCGACGATGGTGGGCATGCGCGGATCGTCCCAGCCGTCCACGCGGTTTTCGTCCACCAGCTGCTTGAGCTTGCGCTTGCTGGTGATGGCGTAGGTCAGGTTCAGGCGCGCGAACTCGTACTGGTGCGGCAGCGGGTCGCGGAACACGCCAGCTTCGCGCAGGTGCTGGAGCACCCAGTCGTACAGCGGGCGGTTGTTCTCGAACTCCAGCGTGCACAGCGAATGCGTGATGTTCTCGATCGCGTCCGAGATGCAGTGCGTGAAGTCGTACATCGGGTAGATGCACCACGCATCGCCGGTACGGTGGTGATGGGCGTGGCGGATGCGGTAGAGCACCGGGTCGCGCAACACGATGTTCGGTGCGGTCATGTCGATCTTGGCGCGCAGTACGTGCTCGCCATCGCCGTACTTGCCGGCGCGCATGTCGCGGAACAGCGCGAGGTTCTCTTCCACCGTGCGGTCGCGGAACGGCGAGGGCTTGCCCGGCTCGGAGAAGTTGCCACGCGTGGCGGCGATCTGCTCGGCGGTCTGGCTGTCCACATAGGCGGCGCCGCGCGCGATCAGCGTTTCCGCAAAGGCGTACAGTTGCTCGAAGTAGTCGCTGGCGTAGTACAGGTGCGGCTTGCCGCCCGGCGCTTTGGCGTCCCACGAGAAGCCGAGCCAGTGCACGGCGTCGATGATCGAGTCGACGTACTCGGTGTCTTCCTTGACCGGATTGGTGTCATCGAAGCGCAGGTGGCACTGGCCGGCGTAGTCGCGCGCCAGGCCGAAGTTCACACAGATGCTCTTGGCGTGGCCGATGTGCAGGTAGCCGTTCGGCTCCGGCGGGAAGCGCGTGATGACCGGCGGCAGCGCGGCGCCCTGGGTGTCCGTCCGCCCGGCGTAGGTGCCCGCGGCCAGATCCTGGTCGATGATGCTGCGCAGGAAGTTCGAGGAGGCCGGGTTGTCGGTCTTGTCGGTAGGCTTGTTGTCTTGGCTCATGGTGGCGCCGCGTCGCACGCGGCCAATGGCATGGTGTGGGGCCCCGGGACGTGCTCCGGCTCCCCTTGTTCGGTGGAATGGCGGGATTTTACCGTGCCTGCGGGGCAACCCGGCGGTGCGCCGCTATTTTCAGAATCGGCTCACAGCGCGGTGGCCACAAGTGGTGCAGAATCCACGGCAGGTCATCGCATGCCGCCATCGTGGCATGAAAAGGTTGGGCCATGTTGCGGGAACACAACCCATGAACACTGCTTCCTCTCCTGATTCGTCCGTCCCGGCCATTTCGGCCGGTTCGTCAGCCTCGGCCACCTTGCCGGCGGACGCCCTGGCCGGTCTCTGGCACGGCGCCGGCCTGCCGCCCGAGGCGCTTGCGCACCTGGCGCTGACCGGTGCGGACCCCATCCTGCCATCGAGCTTCGCCGTGGGCACGGCGGCGCAGGCCAGCCTCGGGGCGCCCGCGCTGGCTGCGGCGGCGCTCTGGGCGCAGCGCACGGACCGCTGGCAGGACGTGGCGGTGGACATGCGCCACGCGCTGGCGGAATTCCGCAGCGAGCGCTACCTGCGCGTGAACGGCGGGCCGGCGCCCGAACTCTGGGACAAGATCGCCGGCCTGTACCCGTGTGGCGACGGGCGCTGGGTCCGGCTGCACACCAATTTCCCCCATCACCGCGACGGCGTGCTGCGCCTGCTCCAGTGCGCGCACACCAAGGACGCGGTGCGCGCGGCGCTGGGCCGATGGGAGGCCGAGGCGTTCGAGTCCGCCGCGTCGGACGCCGGGCTCGTGGTGGCCGCCATGCGGCCCTATGACACCTGGCGCGCGCACCCGCAGGCGCAGGCCATTGCCGGGCTGCCGCCGGTGACGATCGAGAAGATCGGCGAGGCGCCGCCCCAGCCCCTGCCGCCGCTGGCGGACCATGCCGAGATCAATGTCGATGCCCGCCCGCTGACCGGCGTGCGCGTGCTCGATTTCACGCGGATCATCGCCGGCCCGGTGGCGGGGCGCACGCTGGCCGCGCATGGCGCCGATGTGCTGCTGGTGACGGCCGCGCACCTGCCCGCCATCGCGCCGCTGGTGATCGACACCGGGCGCGGCAAGCGCTCCTGCCAGCTCGATCTGCGCGACCCGGACGACAAGCGCACGCTGCACAAGCTGCTGCATGGCGCCGATGTGGTGGTGCAGGGCTATCGCCCGGGCGGGCTGGCCGAACTGGGCGCCGGCCCGGAGGCCGCGGCGCGGGCGCGGCCCGGCATCGTCTATGTGTCGTTGTCGGCCTACGGGCACGTGGGGCCGTGGGCGGGCAAGCGCGGCTTCGATTCGCTCGTGCAGACGGCCACCGGCTTCAACGACGACGAGGCGCGGGCGGCTGGCAGTGCCGAGCCGAAGCCACTGCCGGCCCAGGTGCTCGACCACGCGGCGGGCTACCTGCTGGCCTTCGGCGCGATGGCCGCGCTGCACCGGCGCGCGGTGGAGGGCGGAAGCTGGCACGTGCGGGTGTCGCTGGCGCAGGTGGGGCAATGGCTGCGTGGGCTGGGCCGCGTGCCGGAGGGCTGGCGCGTGCCGGACCCGCATTTCGACGAGATGTCGGACCTGCTGGAGGTAGAGGAGTCGGGGTTTGGCGAGCTGACCGTGGTGCGCCATGCCGCCCGGCTGTCCGAGACGCCCGCGCACTGGGCGCTGCCCTCGGTGCCGCTCGGCACCCACGCGCCGGAGTGGCTGCGGCGTGGGTGAATTTTCTCCCCTCTCCCTTTGGGAGAGGGGAGCAAGACAACGGACCGTCAGTTCGCGCCGGTCAGCCTTGCCATCCAGTCGGCCATGTCCTGCTCGATGGCGGAGCCGGCGCGCTGGGCTTCCAGGATCCGGGCGCGGTCGGTGGCGGGGCGGTTCTGGCTCAGCTTGAACTTGCCTTCCACGCGCGTCGGCACCAGCCGCAGCCCGACGATGGCGCCTAGCATCTTCTGCTGGAAATCCTCGGGCAGGTCGCGCCACTGCTGGGCGTAGCCCGGCTCGTTGCGGCCGATCAGCCGCTTGAGCAGGGCATCCTTGTCAGTGGCGTCGTGGACCGTGGTGATCTCGCCGTAGACATGCACGGCCACGTAGTTCCAGGTCGGCACGGACAGCTTCTGTTCATAGAGCGACGGCGACACGTAGCCATGCGGTCCCTGGAACACGAGCAGCGCGCGCGGGGTCTGCTCGAGCCACTTCCAGTGCGGATTGGCACGTGCGACGTGCCCCTCGATGCGCCAGCCGCCCTCGGACGCCCGCTCCGCCACCACGGGCAGGTGCGTGGCGAACGGCAGGCCATCCGCATCGGTGCCGACCAGCGTGGCGAAGGCGTAGCGGCGCATGACCTCGTCGATCAGGTCAGGGTTGTCGCTGGCGAAGTGGGACGGCATGTACATGGCAGATTCTCTTTTTGTGGGGGTGGGGCAGGCCGTGAGTACCGGCTAGTACAGCGTCTTGCGCATGCGCTCGGGCAGTTCGCGGTCGTACGTGGCGCCGTCGATGGCGTTCTTGCTCAGTTCGGCGACCATGGTGCCCGTGCTCGGCAGGCGCTCGCGCGGAATCTGGGTCTCGGGCGACCACAGCGCCGAGCGCACGAGGGCGCGGGCGCATTGGAAGAATACCGAGCGGATCGAGATCACCAGCACCGTGGTCGGCGCCTTGCCGTCATGCACGCAGCGCGCGATCAGCGCGGGGTCGGTCGAGATCTTCGCCACGCCGCTTACACGCAGCGTTTCGTTGACGCCCGGCACCAGGAACAGCAGGCCCACGCGCGGGTCGTTGACGATATTGCGCAGGCTGTCGATGCGGTTGTTGCCGCGCCGGTCCGGCAGCAGCAGCGTGCGGTCGTCCAGCACCTGCACGAAGCCGGGCTGGTCCCCGCGTGGCGAGCAGTCGCCGCCGTGCGCGTTCATCGTGGACAGCAGGCAGAACGGCGAGGCATCCACGAAGGCGCGGTAGTGCGGGTGCAGGTAGTCGACTTCCTTGGCCAGCGAGGCGCCGGCCGGCTCCGCGTACAGCGTTTCGAGGTCGGCGAGCGCGGCAATGTCGTGTGAGGTCATGGCGGAGAGGGGGGGAGGCGGGGGATCGAATCTTGTCAGATCGTAATAGTGCCACGTCCGATCTCGACCACGCGGCCGCCCACGCGGATCGCGCCATCGGTGGTCACGGCGAGGTCCAGCCGGCAGCGGCGGTCGACCTGTTCGCCCTGATCCACCTCGTACGTGGCCGGCAGCGCGTGACCCGTGGCCAGCAGCCAGCCGCCGAGGTTGGCGCAGGCCGAGCCGGTGCCCGGGTCTTCGGCCACGCCGCCGCCCTGCTTGGTGAAGAAGTAGCGCACGAGCACCTTGCCGGGCTGCGTCGGGTCGAAGGCGAACACATAGGCGGTCTTGCGGCCCAGGCTGCTCTGCGGCCACTGGTCGAGCCGGCTGCTGTCGGGTGCGGCGCGGCGCACGGCGTCCGGCGTCTTCAGCGGCACCAGCAACTGGTCGGCGCCGGTATCCACCCACATCGGCGAGCCGGCCAGATCGTCGGCGGACAGGCCCAGCAGGGAGGCCATGTCGGCATCGGGCAGGCCAGCCGGTGCGGTGCGCGGGGCGCCCTCGTGCGGCGCGGTCAGGGTCCAGCGGTCGCCGGCGGCGGTCACCGGTACCAGGCCGGCCTTGAATTCGAGGGTGAGCGCATCCCCGGTTTTTGCGAGGTCGCGCACCACATGGGCCGTGCCCAGCGTCGGGTGACCGGCGAAACGCATCTCGTAGCCCGGGGTGAAGATCCGCACGGCCGCCGTCGCGCGCTCGGACGGCAGCACGAAGGTGGTCTCTGAGAGGTTGAATTGCAGCGCCAGCGCCTGCATCGTGGCGTCGTCCAGGCCGCGCGCGTCCTCGAACACACAGAGGGGATTGCCGCCAAGCGTGGTCTCGGCGAAGACGTTGACGATGCGGAAGGCGTAGGAGGCCATGGCGGGAACGGGCAGGAAATTGGACGAATTGCCAGTGTAGTGCGCACGGCGCGGCGCACCATGCACAGTTCCACGCGCCGCGAACAGAACAGTTGGCGCGCCGCCCGGCCGTCGGCCATGGAAAAAGGCGCCAGGGTTGCCCCTTGGCGCCTTGCAGGACGGCTACTGCGGTACGGCGGTACTGCGGTGCTTCTCTATATATATAGTGCGGTCGATCAGAAGCCCACGGCCTGGCCGTCGCGGCGACTGTCGCTGGCGGCCACGTAGCCCTGTTCGGCATCGTCGGACAGGCGCCAGATGAACTGGCCGGAGCCGAAGTCCATGTAGGGGTCGTTCACGGACTTGAGCTGGTGGCCACGGTCCTTCAGGCCGGCCACGGTGGTCGGGTCCATCGTGCCTTCCACGTCGAGCGTGAAGTCACGGTTGACCTTCCAGCGCGGCGCGCAGCAGGCGGCCTGCGGTTGCTGGTCGTAGTCGAGCATGCGCACCACGGTCTGCACGTGGCCCTGCGGCTGCATGTCGCCGCCCATTACGCCGAAGCTCATCACCGGCTGGCCGTCCTTGGTCAGGAAGGCCGGGATGATGGTGTGGAACGGGCGCTTGCCGCCAGCCACCACGTTGGCGGACTTCGGATCCATCGAGAAACCCACGCCACGGTTCTGCAGGCTGATGCCGGTGTTCGGCACCACCACGCCCGAGCCGAAGCCCATGTAGTTCGACTGGATGAACGAGATCATCATGCCGTTCTCGTCGGCGGCGGTCAGGTAGATCGTGCCGCCGGTCTTCGGCATGCCAGGCGTGAACGGCGTGGCGCGCTGCATGTTGATCAGCTTGGCGCGGGACTTCAGGTAGGCCGGATCCAGCATCTGCTCGGGCGTGACTTCCATCGTGCGCGGGTCGGCCACGTAGCGGTAGAGGTCGGCGAAGGCCAGCTTCATCGCCTCGATCTGCAGATGCTGCGAGTCCACCGAGTCCACCGGCAGCGAGCCGACGTCGAACTGGTCGAGGATGCCCAGCGCGATCAGCGCGGCAATGCCCTGGCCGTTCGGCGGAATCTCGTGCACGTCGTAGCCGCGATAGGACTGGCTGATCGGCTTGACCCAGTCCGGGCGATAGTTGCGCAGGTCGTCCATCGTCATCGCCGCGCCGCATTCCTTGCTGAAGGCGGCGATCTTCTCGGCGATCTCGCCTTCATAGTAGGCGCGGCCCTTGGTGGCGCCGATCTTGCGCAGGGTGTCGGCGGCGGCCTTGAAGACGAACTTCTCGCCCACGTTCGGCGCGCGGCCATGCGGCATGAAGGTGTCGGCGAAGCCCGGCTGGGTCTTCAGGTCCGGCACGGCGGCGGCCCACTTGTGCGCCACCACGGGCGGCACGGCGTAGCCGCGCTCGGCGATCTCGATCGCCGGCTCCATCAGGTCTTCGAACGGCAGTTTGCCGAACTTCTCGTGCAGCGCGGCCCAGCCGGCCACCATGCCCGGCACGGTGACCGCATCCCAGCCGCGGATCGGGCGATTGGCGAGGCCGTTGCCGTCCACGCCGTACTTGTTCTTGAAATACTCGGGGTTCCAGGCGGCCGGGGCCACGCCCGACGAGTTCAGGCCGTGGAGTTCCTTGCCGTCCCAGAGAATCGCGAAGGCGTCGCTGCCCAGGCCGCACGAGACCGGCTCCACCAGCGTGATGGCGGCGGCAGCGGCGATGGCCGCATCGACGGCATTGCCGCCCTTGAGCAGCATGCGCAGGCCGGCCTGCGCCGCCAGCGGGTGCGAGGTGGAGACCACGTTGCGCGCGAACAGCGGAATGCGCACGGTGGGGTATGGGTTGGTCCAGTTGAAGTTCTTCATGGTTGTCTCTCTCTTAGTCCACCTGAATCTTGCGATCCTTGATCAGCTTGCCCCAGCGGGCGCTGTCCTTCTTGACCATGGCCGCGAACTGCGCTGGCGTGCCGCCGACCGGTTCGGCGCCGAGCTTGCCCAGGCGGTCGCGCACGTCCTGCGACTGGATCGCCTTGTTGAACTCGGCGTTGAGCCGGGTGACCACGTCAGCCGGCAGCCCCTTGGGGCCGTAGATGCCGAACCACGTGTCCGACTCGAAGCCCGGCAGGCCCGATTCGCTGGCCGTCGGCAGGTCCGGCGCCAGCGGCGAGCGCTTGAGGCTGGTCACGGCCAGCGCCTTGAGCTTGCCGTCCTTCACGTGCGGCATGCCGGAGACGATGCTGTCGAACAGCACCTGCACCTTGTTCGAGATCAGATCCGGCACCGCCAGCGCCGTGCCGCGATACGGGATATGGGTGATGAACACGCCGGCCTGCGCCTTGAACGCCTCGGCGGTCAGGTGCACCACGGTGCCGTTGCCGCTGGAGGCGTAGTTCAGCTCGCCCGGATGCTTCTTGGCGTAGTCGATCAGCTCCTTCACATTCTTCACCGGGAGCTGGTTCGGCACCACCAGCACGTTGGTGGCCACGGCTACCTGGCCGATCGGCGTGAAGTCGGTCTCGGTGTTGTACGGCAGGTGCGTATTGATATAGGGGCCGATCGAGTGCGTGCTGGTCGTGGCGATCAGCAGCGTGTAGCCGTCGGCGGGGGCCTTGGCGGCCATGTCGGAGCCGATGGCGCCACCCGCGCCCGGACGGTTATCCACCACGATCTGCTGGCCCATGTTGGTGCCCACCTTCTGGGCGATCGCGCGCGCCAGCAGGTCGGTGGCGCCGCTGGCCGGGAACGGCACGATCAGCCGGATCGGCTTGGACGGATACGTATCCGCGTGCGACGGCGCGGCAACCAGGGTCAGGCTCGTGGTAAGGCCGATGCCGAGCAGGCGTAGCCAGGAAGTCATTCTTCTTCTCCGATGCGGATAACGGGCAGGCAGGCAGGAAAAACCGAGCCAAATCAAGGCTCGCCCATCATTATTCCGCGCGCCGGGTCACAATGAAAGCTAATATTCCTTTTGTGATCAACAAGAAAACCTTGTGAATCGACTCACATGAGTACCATCCGATTTCTCCGCACTTTCGTCGCCGTGGCCGAGCAGGGCTCGTTTGCCGCCGCCGCCGGCCGCGTGGCGCTGACGCAGGCGGCGGTCAGCCTGCAGATGCGCTCGCTCGAACAGGAACTGCGCCGTGAACTGTTCGACCGCAGCGGGCGGGTGGCCGTGCTGAACGCGGACGGCCGCGAACTGCTGCCGCAGGCGCGCCGGCTGCTGGCGCTGTACGAGGAAATGCGCCTGCCACAGGGGGGCGCCGAGGATATGGCGGGCGCCGTGGCGGTGGGGGCGGTAGTGTCGGTGATGGGCGGGCTGTCGCACGTGGTGGCGCGGCTCAAGCGGGCCTATCCGGCGCTGGACGTGCGGCTGGTCGGCGCCAAGTCCATCGATCTGGCCGAGCAGGTGGAAAGTGGCGAACTGGACGCCGCGTTCCTGGTGGAGGGCGCGGGCCGGCCCGCCGGCACGCTGCGCTGGACGCCGCTCTACCAGGAGCCGCTGGTGGCGATTGCCGCGCGCGGCAGCCCCGGCGAGACCGCGCGCGAGGCGCTGGCCGCCAATCCCTTCCTTCGGTTCGACCGGGGCCAGCGCACCGGCGCGCTGGTGGAGCGGGCGCTGCGGCGCGCGCACCTGCGCACCAACGAGTTCCTCGAACTGAATTCGATCGAGGCGCTGGTGGAACTGGTGCGGCAGGAGGTGGGGGTGACGGTGGTGCCGCTGCTGCGGCTGGCGCGCTGGCACGAGGATCCCGCGCTGCGCCTGCTGCCGCTGCAGGCGGGCGGCGAGCCCGTGGTGCGCACGCTCGGCATGCTTGAGCGGCGCGACCACGGCCGCGCCCATGTCACGGAGGCGATCCGGTCAGCCTGCGAGGCGCTGTTCGCGAGCTAGGCGTAGTGGGCGGCTATGGCCGGTCGGCGCCCGCGCGACGGGATGCCTGATGTGTCGATGGCTGCACATGCGCCGGGGTGGCTGCCATCCCGCGTGGGGATGACCCCGGCCGCCGCGGCGGCGCCGTCGCGGCCAGGATATGCCGTAGCGACAGCAGCATCCCGGCCAGGAACAGCAAGGTCCAGAGCGTGCCCGCCGCCTTGCCGGCCGGGGACAGCTCGACCAGCCGCATCGCGAAGAGGTCCGGGAAGCGCCGCGCGGCATCGGTCATGGCGGTCTTGGGGTCGTTGGTCTTGGGGAACACCAGCGGCTCGCCGGCCAGGCTCATCTGGATGCCGGTCCAGACGCCGATGTGCTGGTAGGGCAGGGCCGAGTTCTGCGGCCGCGCGCCGGGAAACTCGCCCACGATCACATGCCAGTTGATCAGCGTGGGCGCCAGGTTGAGCAGGAACGAGATGACCAGCAGCGGCACCGCCGTGCGCCGGGCGTGCTGCCACATCCATTGCAGCGCCGGGGCCGCCGCGAAGAACAGCACCGGCAGCAGCGGCACCATGTAGCGCGGGCCCCAGCCGAAATGCCCCCAGTTCTTCATGTGCGCGATCATCAGCAGGTAGCAGACCCCGGACGCCAGCGCCGCGTACAGCAGGTGCTTCTGGCGCGCGGGCAGCGTGTGGCGCATCTTGAATACGAACAGGGCCAGCAGCAGCACCGGCGCGAACAGGAACAGGCCCATGTTGGGGCTGGCCAGCAGGCCGAGCAGGCCGGTCAGCGGGTTGCCGTTGAGCGCAAGGCTGTCCGAGAGGTGCAGGTCGGCGGCGATGGCGGGGCGCAGGAACAGGCCGGTGCGGATGTGGTTGTAGTAGAAGGCGGGCAGCATGGTGATGCCGAGCGCCACCAGCAGCACCGCGAAGCCGGTCTTGTGGCGCGCGCGCTCCATCCACAGCAGCCAGAGCACGCCCATGCCGAAGAACGGCAGCAGTGAGTAGCGGAACGAGCAGGCCAGCCCGAGGGCCACGCCGGCGGCCACGAAGACCCACAGCGACGTGGGCGGCCGTAGCGCGCGGGCCATGAAGTACAGCCAGGCGCAGAGGCTGGCCGCAGCCGGGGTCACATCCCAGGCCGTCTTGGCGTAGGGCATGAAGGTCGTGCCGGCGTAGAACACCAGCGCCAGCCCGAAGGCCGCGCGGGCGGAGCAGAACTCGCGCATCAGCAGGAACATGAAGATCACGCCGAGCGTGTTGTACGCCGCGTAGACGAACGAGGTGATCAGCTTGCCATACGTGCGGCCAACGTAGCGGTCGCGTACCAGGTGGTAGGAGTCGATATCGTCGAGCGCCTCGTCGATCAGGGCGCCGGGCATCATCAGCAGCAGCGCGCCCACGTCGTGGGGTTCGTAGTAGAGGCCGTCAGGGCCCTTGTTCCAGTACGTCAGCAGGGGCGGATTGACCGGACTGCCGAGCTGCCCCGTGGCCGCCAGCAACTGCGCTGAACGGTATTGCTCGCCCGCGTCGCCGCTAGCCAGCCGTCCGCTGGACAGCAGCATGGCGAGGCTGAAGAAAAACACAATGACCAAGGCGGTGACCATCCCGGCGGGCGTCGTGGCAGACCCGTGGGACAACCCGTGCGGTCGATGGCTTGCGGTACGCATCATGGCAAGTCCTCTGGGCGCATGTAAGGGAGGGAATACACGCGCATGTTGCCGGGACGCCGGGGCACCTTATGTACGTTCCGACACCAATCGCACCATTGCCATTGCCGCCAACAATGACCATCGCGCATGCCGCATGGCCATTGGCGTTTCAGGAAGAAAGCGCATAAAAAAAGGGCGCCATAAGGCGCCCTGAGCTTGCGTTGTGTGGCCGGTACCCCCGGCCAGGGTAAGCCTTATTCTTCCTGGAACGCTTCTTCGCGCTTGGACTTGATCGACGGCATCGCCACGATCGCCACCAGGATCGCCGCGGCGATCAGCAGGCCCATCGACAGCGGGCGCGTCACGAACACGGTGAAGTCACCACGCGACAGCAGCAGCGAGCGGCGGAAGTTCTCTTCCATCATCGGTCCGAGCACGAAGCCGAGCAGCAGCGGCGCCGGTTCGCACTTGAGCTTGATGAACAGATAGCCGATCACGCCGAAGGCCGCGGTCTGGAACACGTCGAACGTGGTGTTCTGGACCGAGTACACGCCGATGCAGCAGAACGTCAGGATGGCCGGGTACAGGAAGCGGTACGGCACCTTGAGCAGCTTGACCCAGATACCGATCATCGGCAGGTTCAGGATGATCAGGATGAAGTTGCCGATCCACATCGAGGCGATCAGGCCCCAGAACAGCGCCGGGTTGCTGGTCATGACCTGCGGACCGGGCTGGATGTTGTGGATGGTCATCGCGCCCACCATCAGCGCCATCACGGCGTTGGGCGGAATGCCCAGCGTCAGCAGCGGGATGAAGGAGGTCTGTGCCGCGGCGTTGTTGGCCGATTCCGGACCCGCCACGCCTTCGATGGCGCCCTTGCCGAACTCATGCGCGTACTTCGAGGTCTTCTTCTCGAGCGAGTAGGCCGCGAACGAGGCCAGTGCCGCACCGCCGCCCGGGAGGATACCCAGCGCCGAGCCCAGGGCCGTGCCACGCAGGATGGCCGGGATCATGCGCTTGAAGTCTTCCTTGGTCGGGAACAGGTTGGTCACATGATCCGTGAACGTCTCGCGGTGTTCCTTCTGCTCCAGGTTCGCGATGATTTCCGCGAAACCGAACACACCCATGGCCACCGACACGAAGTTCAGGCCGTCGGTCAGCTCGGGGACGTCGAACGAGAAGCGCGCCGCGCCCGAGTTCACGTCGGTACCGACCAGGCCCAGCAGCAGGCCCAGCACGATCATCGAGATGGCCTTTACCAGCGAGCCCGAAGCCAGTACCACGGCACCGATCAGGCCGAGCACCATCAGCGAGAAGTATTCGGCGGGACCGAACTTGAACGCCAGTTCCGACAGCGGGGCCGCGAAAGCAGCCAGGATCAGCGTGGCCACGCAGCCGGCGAAGAACGAGCCGATACCCGCTGTGGCCAGCGCCACCCCGGCCCTGCCTCGCCTCGCCATCTGATAGCCATCGATGGTGGTCACCACCGACGACGATTCACCCGGCAGGTTCACCAGAATTGCCGTGGTGGAGCCACCGTACTGGGCGCCGTAGTAGATACCGGCCAGCATGATCAGCGCCGCCACCGGGGGCAGCGTGTAGGTCACCGGCAGCAGCATGGCGATCGTGGCCAGGGGCCCGAGGCCCGGCAGCACGCCGATCAGGGTCCCGAGAATACAGCCCGCGAAGGCGTATGCCAGGTTCTGGAAGGTCAGGGCGGTGGAGAAGCCCAGACCAAGGTTGGTCAACAGTTCCATTTCGGCCGTCTCCTCAGTTCGCCAGGAAAGCCGGCCACACCGGCATCTGCAGGTTGATGCCGTACACGAAGGCGCCCAGGCTGATCACCACGAGGATGATCGAGTTGAGGATAGCTCCCTTCCAGCTGAATTCATGGCTGGCCATCGAGGAGACCAGCACCAGTACGAGCACCGACAGCACCATGCCAAGCGGCTTGAGCAGCAGGCCGAACAACACCACGGCACCCAGGATCCACAGCAGGCTCTTGATATCCCAGCGGGCCAGCTGGTCTTCCTCGCCCTTGGACGACAACGATCCCCACAGGACTAGCGCGCCAAGTATGGCGAGCACGATGCCGAGCCAGAACGGGAAGTATCCCGGTCCCATCTTGGCGGCCGTTCCCATGGAATAGCCACGGGCGACGAAGGAAAAGCCGAATCCGACCAGGACAAACATCAGGCCGGAGGCAAAGTCCTTTTGGCTACGTATGCGCAAAATGATTCTCCTCGATATAAAGCTTGAAATCCGCGTGCGGTGATTGGTGTACGCGCGTTGCGCACCGTCCCGAAGGGACAGCTCCCCCCAACCCCGTCACGAGCAGGGTGGAAGTTAAAAGCGCATCCTTTCAGCTACCTTTCATATGTCTGCAATCAGGGTCAACTTCAGGGTATCTCCCTACGCAGACGTCTGAAAGTCAGGCGAAAGTTGTCCGAAAGCCGAACGTAAGTCGTTGACAAGGCAAGGGAAATTGCGCGGAAGGGGTGTCGCGGCGAGGTGCCGCCGCCGGTACCGGGCGGGGCGGCGGGAGGGCGGCGGAGGGGCGTGCGCTATCATCGGTCGCACTCCCCCGGCCCAGCGTGGCGCAATGAAAGGAATCGATTGGAAAGTATCGACCATGCCATCCTGATCGGCGCCGTGGTGATGACGCTGGGCATCCTGCTCGGCGTGTTCTCGGCACGCTTCGGCGTGCCGTTCCTGCTGGTGTTCCTGGCGGTCGGCATGCTGGCCGGCGTGGACGGGCCCGGCGGCATCCGCTTCGCCAATACCTGGCTCAGCTTCCTGGTGGGCAATATCGCGCTGGCCGTGATCCTGCTCGACGGGGGCCTGCGCACGCGCTTCGCCACCTTCCGCGTGGCGTTGCGGCCATCGCTGTCACTGGCGACGGTCGGGGTGGGGATTACGGCGGTGCTGGTCGGGCTGTTCGCGGCGTGGATGCTCGGCATCGACTGGAAGCTCGGCCTGCTGCTCGGCGCCATCGTCGGCTCCACGGACGCCGCGGCGGTGTTCTCGCTGCTCAACGGCAGCGGCATCCGGCTCAAGGAGCGGGTGGCGAGCGTGCTGGAGATCGAGTCGGGCATCAATGACCCCATGGCGATTTTCCTGACCCTGACGCTGATCGAATGGATCACGGCGCCGGACGGCCTGACCGCCAGCGCGCTGGCGTGGCGGCTGGTGGTGCAGTTCGGCGTGGGCGGGGTGCTCGGCGTGGTGCTGGGCCTGGGCGTGGCGCGGGTGATGGAGCGCATCCATGTGGCCGAGGGCCTCCAGGCCATCCTGGTCTGTGCGGCCGGCTGCATGGTCTTCGCGCTGGTCCAGTCGGCGCACGGCAGCGGCTTCCTGGCGGTCTACCTGACCGGGATGATCGTCGGCAATCGCGAACGGGCCGTGACCGACGACACCATGCGCGCCATGGACGGCATGGCGTGGCTGGCGCAATCGGTGATGTTCCTGCTGCTCGGCCTGCTGGTCACGCCGAGCCGGATCTGGGAGGTGGCGCTGCCGGCGGGCGCCGTGGCGTTGTTCCTGATGGTGGTGGCGCGGCCCGTGGCGGTGTGGATCGCGCTGCTGCCGTTCCGCTTCAATGGGCGCGAGAAGGGGTTCCTGGCGTGGATGGGCCTGCGCGGCGCGGTGCCGATCGTACTGTCGCTGTTCCCGCTGCTGAAGGGCATGGAGGACTCGGGGCTGCTATTCCGGGTGGCATTCGCCGTGGTGCTGTTCAGCCTGCTGTGCCAGGGCACGACAGTGGCGCTGGCGGCGCGGCTGGCCCGGGTGCTGCGGCCGGCGTACAACGACCCGGTCTCGCGGGAGCGCCTGCAGGGCACCCGCTCGCCGGCGCTGGAATTGATGCAGTTCTCCGTGGCGGCCAACGCGCCGGTGGTGGACCTCCGCGCCGACCAGCTCGAACTCCCTCCGCGCAGCCGCCTGATGACCGTGGCGCGCGACGGCGCGCTGGTGCCGCTGGAGCAGGTGGTGCTGCGCGCGGGCGATGCCGTCTCGGTACTGGCCCCCGGCGGGTCGGTGCCGCTGCTGTCGCGGCTGTTCCAGAGCGCGGCGCGCGCCCCGGCCTGGGCGCAGCTCTCGCACGATTTCCTGCTGTCCGGCGATGCCCTGCTGCGCGACGTGGCCGCCCTCTACGCCACCCGCCCCCTGACCGCCGACGAGGCGGCCCGGTCCCTGGAAGACGCGATGCTGGCGGTATTCCCCTCGCCCCCCGTGGAAGGCGACGCCCTGGAAATCGCCGGCCTCCGCCTGACCGTGACCCGCATGGAAGGCCCGAAGATCGTCCAGGTCGGCCTGCTCCTGCCACGCGGCCCGGCCACCGAGGACACGATCAAGGACAAGATGTGGCAGTTACGGCGCAAGGCGCCTTGACGGGTCGTCCGCCCCTCAATCCACCTTCGCCCCCGACACCTTCACCACCTGCCCGTACTTCTTCAGTTCGCGCTGGATCAGGGCGCCGAACTGCTCGGGGGTGGTGGGGGCCGGCTGGGCGCCGATGCGGGCCAGGCGGGCTTTCATATCGTCGGTCTTGAGGATGGCCACGATGTCGTGGTTGAGGCGGTCGACGATCTCGCGCGGGGTGCCGGCCGGGGCCAGGACGCCGAACCACGTCGAGATGTCGAACCCTTCCAGCCCGAGGCCCTTGCCGGCTTCGGCGATGGTCGGCAGTTCCGGGAACGCGGCGGCGCGGGCCGGCGTGGTCACGGCGAAGGCCTTGAGCTTGCCGGCCTTGATATTGGCCGATGCCGAGGCGAGGTTGTCGAAGATCAGGTCGGTCTGGCCCGACAGCACCGACAGCTGCGCCGGCGACGCCCCGTTGTACGGGATATGGACCATGCTGACGCGGGCCATGCTCTTGAACAGTTCGCCCGACAGGTGGCCGGCGCTGCCGTTGCCGCCCGAGGCGTAGTCGAGCTTGCCCGGATGCTTGCGCGCGTACTCCACGAGGTCACGCACCGTATTGATATGCAGCTCGGCGGCCTTGCCCGGGTGCATGACCAGCACGTTCGGCACGTCGGCGACCAGCGTGATCGGCGCGAAGTCCTTCACCGGGTCGTACGGCATCTTGGCGAACAGCGTGGGATTGATGGCGTGCGTGGCCACGGCGCCCATGACGATGGTGTAGCCGTCGGCCGGCTGCTTGGCGACGTAGTCCGCGCCGAGGTTGCCGCCCGCGCCGGGTTTGTTCTCGACGACGACCGGCTGGCCCAGGCTTTCGCGGAGCCGTTCGCCGATGGCGCGCGCCACGGTGTCCAGCGGGCCGCCGGCGGGGTAGGGCACCACGAACTTGATCGGCTTGGTCGGCCAGTTTGCCGGGGCCGGGGCAGCGGCATGGGCCGGCGTGGCCAGGGTGGCCGCCGCCAGCGTGGCGGCGGAGGCGGCCATCTTCGTGGCCGTCAGCAGGGTCTTCAGCATCTCAGGAGTCTTCAACGGATCGATGAAAAGGTCAGCGCGCGCCGATGCCGCGCGCCATCATCACGGCGCAGAGCGGCAGCAGGATGAACACATGGGCCTCGATCATGACCCAGCGGCGGGCGCGCTTGATCTCGTCCGGCATCGGCACGAAATCGGGCAGCTTGCGCGCCTGCTTGCGCCAGCGTGCGATGGCGAGCGTCGGCGGCAGCGAGCACAGGGCAATGAGCACGAACACGGTCATCTTGGCGTGGAACCACGGGTTGTGCAGGTAGAAATCCACGCCCTTGGCGCCGTAGAACAGCCGCAGCAGGCCGGTGGCGAGCACCACCATGGCCGACAGGAAGTAGAGCAGGTCGTACAGCGACAGCCGGCGCACGATGGCCGGCGTCATCCCGGGGCGCAGCACCACGGCCTCGGCCGCCAGCAGCGTGACCAGGAGGAAGATCGCCAGAAAATGGAAAAACGCCAGGAAGGCATCAGTCAGCATGCATGCTCCTAATTAGTCAGGGGACGCAAACAGAAAATCTCGCCTTCGGCTGCGGCCGGCGTGGCTCCCGAGTCGGGGTGAATTGGGGTCAGACCACGCCCTTCGCGCGCAGTGCGGCGATGTGCTCCGCACTGTAGCCGAGTGTCTCGCCCAGCACCACCTCCGTGTGCTCTCCGAGCAACGGGGGATGGCGCAGCGCCTCGGGCGGCGTGGCGCTCATCTTCATGGGGCTGCCCACCAGCTTGACCTCGCCGGCCGTCGGGTGCGGCAAATCGACGCGCAGGCCGCGCGCCAGCACCTGCTCGTTCTCGAAGACCTCGTCGAGCGTGTTGATCGGGCCGCAGGGCACGCCGGCGCGCTCCAGATCCAGGATCCACTGTTCGCGGGTGCGCGGCAGGATCATCTCGGCCAGGATCGGCACCAGCACGTCCCGGTGCGCCACGCGCTGCGGGTTGGTGGCGAAGCGCGGGTCGTCGGCCAGTTCCGGCCGGCCGCCGGCCGTCACGAACTTGCGGAACTGCCCGTCGTTGCCTACCGCGACGATGATCCAGCCGTCGGCGGCCTGGAAGGTCTGGTAGGGCACGATGTTCGGGTGGGCGTTGCCCCAGCGGCGCGGCGCCTCGCCGCTGGCGAGGTAGTTGGTATTCATGTTTGCCAGCATCGACACCTGCACGTCCAGCAGCGCCATGTCGATGTACTGGCCCTCGCCGGTCCGGTCGCGGTGGGCCAGGGCAGCCAGCACGGCGATGGTGGCGTACTGGCCGGTCATCAGGTCCGAAATGGCCACGCCGGCCTTCTGCGGGCCGCCGCCGGGCAGGTCGTCCCGCTCGCCGGTCAGGCTCATGAAGCCGCCCATGCCCTGGATGATGAAGTCGTAGCCGGGACGCTGGGCGTACGGGCCGGTCTGGCCGAAGCCGGTGACCGAGCAATAGATGATGTCCGGCTTCACCGCCTTGAGCGATTCGTAGTCGAGGCCATACTTCTTGAGTTGGCCGACCTTGTAGTTCTCGAGCACCACGTCGCTCTGGGCGGCGAGGTCGCGCACCAGCTGCTGGCCCTCGGGCGTGCTGATGTCGCAGGTTACCGAGCGCTTGTTGCGGTTGGCGGCCAGGTAGTAGGCGGCTTCGGCCGTGTCCCGGCCATCCTCGGTCTTGAGCCAGGGCGGACCCCATGTGCGCGTATCGTCACCTGCGCCGGGGCGCTCGATCTTGATCACGTCGGCGCCGAAGTCGGCGAGGTTCTGGGCGCACCATGGCCCGGCGAGGACGCGGGTCAGGTCGAGGACGCGGAGATGGCTCAAGGCTCCCATGGCAGTGGCGGCTCGGTAGATATAGTGGGGGAGCACTCTACCACCGGCCCGCCGCGCCGATGCACCCGCACGGGGCGGCGCCAGGCCAACGGTGGGCGATATTCGGCCATCGCCAGCCCGCCCGGTGCGCGCCGCCGGGCGSCCGCCCGCGAGAATGCCCCGGGAGGGGGCTTGCCCCGTATAATCAACGGTTTGCAAATCTAACCTGACTGACTGCGCCCTGCCACGATGCGGGATGCGCCCGATACAACATGAAAGTCTCCGACATTCGCAGCAAGTTCCTGCAGTACTTCGAGTCGAAGGGCCATTCCGTGGTCCGCTCGTCCAGCCTCGTGCCGGCGAACGACCCGACGCTGCTGTTCACCAATTCGGGCATGGTGCAGTTCAAGGACGTGTTCCTGGGCACCGATAAGCGTCCCTACTCGCGCGCTACATCGTCCCAGCGCTCCGTGCGCGCCGGCGGCAAGCACAACGACCTCGAAAATGTGGGCTATACGGCACGTCACCACACGTTCTTCGAGATGCTGGGCAATTTCTCGTTCGGCGACTACTTCAAGCGCGAAGCCATCCAGTACGCCTGGGAACTGCTGACCAAGACCTACCAGCTGCCGGCCGAGAAGCTCTGGGTCACGGTCTACGCCGAGGACGACGAGGCCTACGACATCTGGGCCAAGGAAGTCGGCGTGCCGGCCGAGCGCATCGTGCGCATCGGCGACAACAAGGGCGCGCGCTACGCCTCGGACAACTTCTGGCAGATGGCCGACACCGGCCCGTGCGGCCCGTGCTCGGAAATCTTCTATGACCACGGCGCCGATGTCTGGGGCGGCCCCCCGGGATCGCCCGAGGAAGACGGCGACCGCTACATCGAGATCTGGAACCTCGTGTTCATGCAGTTCAACCGCGACGAGCAGGGCAACATGACGCCGCTGCCCAAGCCGTGCGTGGACACCGGCATGGGCCTCGAGCGGATTGCCGCCGTGCTCCAGCACGTGCACAGCAACTACGAGATCGACCTGTTCCAGGCGCTGATCAAGGCCGCCGCGCGCGAGACCCATCTGGACGACCTGAACCAGAACTCGCTGAAGGTGATTGCCGACCATATCCGCGCGTGCTCGTTCCTGATCGTCGACGGCGTGATCCCGGGCAACGAAGGCCGCGGCTACGTGCTGCGCCGCATCGTGCGCCGCGCGATCCGCCACGGCTACAAGCTGGGCCAGAAGACGCCGTTCTTCCACAAGCTGGTGCCGGACCTGGTGGCGCAGATGGGCGAGGCCTATCCGGAGCTGGCCGAGGCGCAGTCGCGCGTGGTGGAAGTGCTGAGGGCCGAGGAAGAGCGCTTCTTCGAGACCATCGAGAACGGCATGACCATTCTCGACACCGCCGTGGCCGACCTCAAGGCCAAGGGCGGCAAGGTGCTTGACGGCGAACTGGCGTTCAAGCTGCACGATACCTTCGGCTTCCCGCTCGACCTGACGCAGGACGTGGCGCGCGAGCAGGAGATTGCGGTGGACGAACCCGCGTTCGACGCCGCCATGAACCGCCAGCGCGAGCAGGCCCGTGCGGCCGGCAAGTTCAAGATGGCCGCCGGCCTGGAGTACACGGGCGACAAGACCGTGTTCCACGGCTATGACGAACTGGGCTTCGAACGCGCCCGCGTGACGGCGCTGTACGTCGACGGCGCGTCCGTCGACACCATGCAGCCGGGCCAAACCGGCGTGGTGGTGCTGGACAACACCCCGTTCTACGCGGAGTCCGGCGGCCAGGCGGGCGACCAGGGCACGCTGGTGGCGGGTGCGGCCGTGTTCAACGTGGCCGACACGACCAAGGTGCAGGCCGATGTGTTCGGCCATCAGGGCACGCTGACCAACGGCCCGCTGAAGGTGGGTGACACCGTGGCGGCGCAGGTCGATGCCATCCGCCGTGCACGCACGGTACGTAACCACTCGGCGACCCACCTGATGCACAAGGCGCTGCGCGAGGTGCTGGGCACCCACGTGCAGCAGAAGGGCTCGCTGGTCGATGCCGACAAGACGCGTTTCGACTTCTCGCACAACGCGCCGCTGAGCGACGCCGAGATCCGTCAGGTCGAGGAAATCGTCAACGCCGAGATTTTGGCCAACGCGCCGACGCATGCCGAGATCATGCCGTTCGACGACGCGGTGAAGAGCGGCGCGATGGCGCTGTTCGGCGAGAAGTACGCGGACGATGTGCGCGTGCTGTCGATCGGCACCTCGAAGGAACTCTGCGGCGGCACGCACGTGACGCGCACCGGCGACATCGGCTTGTTCAAGATCGTGGTGGAAGCGGGCGTGGCAGCCGGGATTCGCCGCGTGGAAGCGATTACCGGCGACAACGCGCTGCATTACCTGCAGTCGCTCGACGCCCGCCTGAACGAAGCCGCCGCCGCGCTGCGCGCGCAGCCGTCGGAACTGGTGCCGCGTATCGGCCAGGTGCAGGAGCAGGTGCGGGCGCTCGAGAAGGAACTCGAGAAGCTCAAGAGCAAGCTCGCGGCATCGCAAGGCGACGAACTCGCCGAGCAGGCCATCGACATCAACGGCCTGAAGGTGCTGGCCGCCCAACTCGACGGCGCCGACGTGAAGACGCTGCGCGAGACCATGGACAAGCTCAAGGACAAGCTCAAGAGCGCGGCCATCGTGCTGGGGGCAGTGTCGGATGGGAAGGTTTCGCTGATTGCTGGTGTGACCGCCGATGCGACGGGCAAGGTCAAGGCTGGGGAGCTGGTGAACTTTGTGGCCCAGCAGGTGGGCGGCAAGGGCGGCGGCCGGCCGGATATGGCGCAGGCTGGGGGGACGGAGCCGGCGAATCTGCCGGCGGCGCTGGCTGGGGTGAAGGAGTGGGTGGCTGGTAAGGTTTGAGGGATTTACTAGCTGTTGAGAAGGGCGCTCTGGGGTTTGGGGCGCCCTTTTTGTTTTTGTTGCGCTCAACAGCCAACACCACAGAACCAAACCCAAAACCTACTTCATCAACCCCCTAACCAAATCCATCGGCAACGGAAACACAATAGTAGAACTCTTATCCCCAGCAATCTGCGTCAGCGTCTGGAGATACCGCAGTTGCATGGCCTCAGGCTGCTGCGCCAGCATCTGTGCCGCCTCCAGCAGTTTCACCGAAGCCTGCAATTCCCCTTCCGCGTGGATGATCTTGGCCCGCCGCTCGCGCTCGGCCTCCGCCTGGCGGGCGATGGCCCGGATCATGGTCTCGTTCAAATCCACATGCTTGATCTCGACATTGGACACCTTGATGCCCCACGCGTCGGTCTGGGCGTCGAGCACCTTCTGGATGTCGAGGTTGAGCTTTTCGCGCTCGGCTAGCATTTCGTCCAGTTCATGTTTGCCGAGCACGGACCGCAGCGTGGTCTGGGAGAGCTGGCTGGTGGCCTCGAGGAAGTTGGCCACCTGGATGATGGCCCGCTCGGGGTCCACGACCCGGAAATAGACCACCGCGTTGACCTTGACCGACACATTGTCGTGAGAGATCACGTCCTGTGGTGGCACGTCGAAGACGACCGTGCGCAGGTCCACGCGGACCATCTGCTGTATGCCGGGGATGAGCAGCACCAGCCCGGGCCCCTTGACGCCCCAGAATCGCCCGAGCATGAAGACAACCCCGCGTTCGTATTCGCGCAGCACGCGGATCGCGGCCACCACGAGCAATGCCAGCAGGAAGATCAGCCCACCAAAACTGAATCCGAATGCCATATCACGCTCCGTTGTGTTCCAGGGATGCGGCCATGTCGGCCACGACTTCCAGTACCAGCCCGCGCCGCCCGGTCACGCGTACCCGCTGGCCGCGCGCGAGCGGGCCGTCGCCATGAATTCGCCACTGTTCGCCGTGCACCATCGCCCAGCCGTCGGCGGGCGTATCGTCGATGACCGTGGCCAGGCTGCCGACCAGCGTGTCCGCGCCGCTGACCAGGGGGCGCTTGCGCGAGCGCATCAGCATCGCGGACATGCCGACCAGGAACAGCGCCGACACCCCGGCCAGCGCTGCGATCACCGTGAGCGGCACGCCGAAGCCGGGCACGTCGGTATCGATCAGCATGACCGCGCCAAACGCGAAGGCGACGATGCCGCCCACCCCGAGCGCGCCGAACGTCGGCAGGAAGAATTCGGCCACCATGCAGCCGATGCCCAGCGCGATCAGCGCCAGCCCCGCATAGTTGACGGGCAGCATTTGCAGCGCAAACAGGCCGATCAGCAGGCAGATGGCGCCGACGATGCCCGGCACGACCATGCCCGGCGTGGAGAACTCGAACATCAGCGCGTAGATGCCGATCATCATCAGGATCAGCGCCACGCTGGGTTCGGTGATGACGGCGAGCAGCCGCGCTCGCCAGTCCGGCGTGACCGTGACGATGGGCGCATCGTTGGTGTGCAGCACGCGCGATACGCCGGCCGCCTGCAGGCGCTTGCCATCGACCTGCCGCAGCAGTGCTGGCAGGTCCGGCGCGACGAGGTCGGCCACGTGCTGGGCCACTGCCTCGTCGGCGGAGAGGCTCACGGCCTCGCGCACCGCGCGCTCGGCCCAGTCGGCGTTGCGCTGGCGCAGCTGGGCCAGCCCGCGCAGGTAGGCGGAGGCATCGTGCATCTGCTTGCGTGCCATGGTGTCTTCGGTGCCGGGCGCGCTGGCTGGTGCACTGGCGGGGGAAGATCCGGGCGAGGCACCCGGCTTCGGGCCGCCGACACCGATGGCAACCGGACTCGCCGCGCCCACATTGGTCCCGGGCGCCATGGCGGCGATGTGGCTGGCATAGAGGATGTAAGTGCCGGCGCTCGCGGCCCGCGCGCCGCCCGGGTAGACAAAGGTCGCTACCGGCACCGGGGAGGCGAGGATGGCCTGGATGATGTCGCGCATGGCCACGTCGAGCCCGCCGGGCGTGTCCATTTCCAGCACGATCAACTGCGCGTTCTGCTTCTGCGCCTGCGCCATGCCGCGCGTGGCGAAGCTGGCGCTGGCTGGCCCGATGGCGCCCTTGATCGGGATGACATAGACGGGGGCCACGCCAGCCTTGGCGGCGGGCGTTGAAGCGCCTTGGGCGTAGACCATCGCGGGCAGGGCGAGGAGCATGGCCAGCCCCATCGCCATCCGGCAAACCAAAGATCGTAGCGGCGCGAAGACGAATGTCATGGCGGGGCGCGGCCCGCGAGTATGCCGTGGCAGCGCCACTTTCAGTGTAGGCGACCGGCCACATCTTGCACGCCGCAGCGCGGGCAAGGAATCCGAAGCGGAAGGGGTCAGGCAGCCTTTTGCGTGATGTCCGATACACCCGGCAGCATGTCGGCCAGCGCTGCCAGCGCCGCGCTGCCCATCGCCGGATGCCACGCCAGCACGGTGGTCACGTCCCCTTCGTCGCCGAGCGGGTGGATGCTGATCTGCGGCAGGTCGCGGTATAGCGTCAGCACCGAGCGCGGCATGATCGCCACGCCGATACCGGCCGCCGCGCAGGCGACGATGGCATGGTAGGAGCCCAGTTGGATCACCCGCCCCGCCGCGTGGCCGTCGCGATTGCACCACTGCTCGAAGCGCGTGCGGTAGTTGCAGCCGGCCTCGAACGCGAGCAGCGTGTGGCGCTCCAGGTCGGCGGCGGAGTGGATCGGCGCATGCTGCGCGCTGGCGATGATCACCAGTTCCTCGGTAAAGGCGGGCCGGGTGACCAGTTCGGCATCGCCGAGCGGCTCGGCGACGAAGGCGCAATCGACCTCGAAGCGGCGCAGGGCGTCCAGCGCCTGTCGGGTTGGCAGCGTCACGAGTTCCAGTTCGACGTCCGGCCACGCCTGGTGATAGCGCGCCAGTACCGTCGGCAGCCGGCTGGCCGCCGTGCTTTCCATCGACGCCACCCGCAGCCGCCCGTGCGGCCGCGCCGGCTGCACCGCGTGGCGAGCCTCGTCGGACAGTTGCAGGATGCGCCGCGCGTAGTCGAACAGCGTCTGCCCGGCCGGGGTGAGCACCATGCGCTTGCCGTCGCGCAGGAACAGCTCCACGCCGAGCGACTGCTCCAGTTGCCGGATGCGCGTGGTCACGTTCGACTGCACGCGGTGCAGCCGCGTGGCGGCGCGTGTGATGCCTCCGGCCTCCACCACGGTACGGAAGATTTCGAGTGCGGCGAGATCCATGATCGGCTTCCTTCTTGAATTGAGATTGATGCTATCTCAATAATTCATTTTATGTGATGGATGAATGCGACTAGGATAGTCAGGAATCCCGCTGGCCGCCAGCCGAACCCGCCCCCCGATCATGTCTCTCGTGAATACCGATGTCTCCGCCGCCCGCGCGGCCCCGCAAACTGCCGGACCCTGGACGGTGGCCATGGCTGGCTTCGTGTCGCTGGCGCTGGCGATGGGCATCGGTCGGTTCGCCTTCACGCCGCTGCTGCCGATGATGTTGCATGACGGCACCGTCACGCTGGCCGAGGGCGGGGCGCTGGCCACGCTGAACTACATCGGCTACCTGCTGGGGGCACTGCTGTGCCTGTTCATCCGCCCCGATCCCGTGCGGATGGTGCGCGTGTCGCTGGTGCTCACCGTGGTGCTCACGCTGGCCATGGCGCTGCCGGGCGGCATGCCCGCGTGGCTGGCATGGCGCACGATTGCGGGCATCGCCAGCGCGCTGGTGATGGTCTACGCCACCGCGTGGTGCATGCAGCGACTGGCCGAACTGGGCCATCCCACGCTGGGCGGGCTGATGTTCTGCGGTCCCGGCGTGGGGATCGTCGTGACCGGGCTGTCGGCGTTCGGCATGGTCGGCGCGCACTGGCTGGCGAACTGGGGCTGGATCGCCTTCACGGTGCTCGGCGCGTTGATGCTGGCGCCGGTCTGGCGCGTGTTCGGCGCGCCGCCGCCGGCCCTGCAGGCGCGGGCCGGACAGCCGGGGAGTGCAGGGCATGCGGAGGCAGTCGCCCCGACACCCCGGCTGGACCTCGAAACCTGGGCCCTGACCGTGGCCTACGGCCTCGCCGGCTTCGGCTACATCATCACCGCGACCTTCCTGCCCGTGATCGCCCGCCAGGCCATGCCCGGCACGGTCTGGGCGGACCTGTTCTGGCCGATCCTGGGCGCTGGCGTGGCCATTGGCGCCTTCCTGGCCACGCGCGTGGGCATGCATCACGACAACCGCCGGCTGGCGATGATCCTGTACGCGGTGCAGGCGGTTGGCGTGGCCGTGGCGGCATTCTGGCCGACCGTGCCGGGCTTTGCGCTGAGCAGCCTGCTCGTCGGCCTGCCGTTCACGGCGCTGGTGTCGTTCCTGATGCGCGAGGCGCGCCGGCTGTGGGGCAGCGCCGCCCCGAAGCTGATCGGGCTGATGACGGCCGCCTACGCGCTCGGGCAGATCGCCGGCCCGCCGCTGGCCACCACGCTGGTGGCGCGCACGGGCGGCTTTGCGGCATCCCTGGCCACCGCCGCCGCCGCGCTGCTGGTGGGGGCGGGCATCCTCGGCTGGATGGTCCGCGCCATGCCGTTGCGGGACGCTGCCGCCCCGCGCTGACTGCGCTACAGTTACGCCTGCGCCGCCTACTCGACCGGGACTGAACCCGCACGTGTCTGGAGCACGCCTCGCAGCAGGGCGGCCGCGGAGCGAATGTCCCCATGTCTTTTGCCTTGCAGCCCGCGCGTGCCGCGGGCCCGGCCGTTCCCGTCAGCGCCGACGAGGCGCGCGTGCGCACCGACCTCGCCGCCGCCTACCGGCTGGCCGCGCTGGAGCGCTGGGACGACCTGATCTACACCCATATCTCGGCCACCGTGCCCGGTGAGCCGGACCACTTCCTGATCAACCCGTTCGGCTTCGCGTTCGACGAGATTCGCGCGTCGGACCTCGTCAAGATCAATGGCCGGGGCGAGGTGCTCGGCGAGACCGTGCACCCGGTCAACGTGACCGGCTTCGCCCTCCACGCCGCCGTGCACGCCGCGCGGGCCGATGCGCACTGCGTCATGCACCTGCACAACACCGCCGGCATCGCGGTCTCGGCGCAGGCGGACGGACTGCTGCCGCTGTCGCAGCACGCCATGCGCTTCCACGGCCGCATCGGCTATCACGACTACGAGGGCCTGGCGTTCACCCCGGCCGAAGGGGCCCGGCTCACGGTGTCGCTGGGCCAGCACCCGGCCATGCTGCTGCGCAACCACGGTACGCTGACGGTGGGCCGCACCGTGGCCGAGGCCTACGTGCTGATGGCCACCCTGATCAAGGCCTGCGAGATCCAGCTCGGCGCGCAGGCGGGCCGCGCCACAGTGCAGCCGCCGGCTGACGTGGCCGAGCGCACTTCGATGCAGCTGTACGACAACGGCGCCGTCGAGGGCGAGATGGAATGGCCCTCGCTGCTGCGCAAACTCGATAGAATCGATCCCTCTTACCGAGACTGAGTCTCGCAAAATCCCTAAAAACGGAGTCAGCAGCATGCCCACGTTTCACGTCGAGATGTTCGAAGGCCGCACGGTCGAGCAAAAGCGCAAGTTTGTCGAGGAAGTGACGCGCGTCACCTGCGAGACGCTGGGCTGCTCGGTGTCGGCAGTGGACATCATCATCACCGATATCAAGCGCGAGAACTGGGCCACCGGCGGCGCGCTCTGGATCGACAAGAAGTAAAGACCCGCCCATGCAGCACTTCGCATCCGACAACTACGCCGGCTTCTGCCCGGAATCGCTGAAATACTTCCTCGAGGCCAACGCCAGCGGCCACGAGAAGGCCTATGGCGACGATTCCTGGACCCAGCAGGTCTGCGACCGCATCCGCAACCTGTTCCAGACCGACTGCGAGGTCTTCTTCGTCTTCAACGGGACGGCGGCCAACTCGCTGGCGCTGTCGTCGCTGTGCCAGTCGTACCACTCGGTGATCTGCCATGAACTGGCGCACATCGAGACGGACGAGTGCGGCGGGCCGGAGTTCTTCTCGAACGGCTCCAAGCTGCTCACGGCGCCCGGCGTCAACGGCAAGCTGACCGCCGATGCGGTGGAGGCGCTGGTCACGCGGCGCACCGACATCCACTATCCGAAGCCGCGCGTGGTCTCGCTCACGCAGTCGACGGAAGTCGGCACGGTCTACACGGTGGAGGAGGTGCGCGCCATTGCGGCCATCGCCAAGCGGCGGCAACTGCGCGTGCACATGGACGGCGCGCGCTTCGCCAATGCGGTGGCGGCGCTGGGCGTGCATCCGTCCGAGATCACCTGGCGGGCTGGCGTGGATGTGCTGTGCTTCGGCGGCACCAAGAACGGCCTGCCGGTGGGCGAGGCCGTGGTGTTCTTCGACCGCCGCCTGGCCGAGGACTTCGCCTACCGGGTGAAGCAGGCCGGGCAGTTGGCCTCGAAGATGCGCTTCATTTCCGCGCCGTGGCTGGGCATGCTCGAGAACGATGTCTGGCTGTCCAACGCCCGCCATGCCAACGCGATGGCGCAACTGTTGCACCAGCGCATCGTCGACATTCCCGGCGTGCGCATCATGTTCCCGACCGAATCGAACGCGGTCTTCGCCGAACTGCCGCTGCCGGCCATCGAGGCCTTGCGCGCCAAGGGCTGGCTGTTCTACACCTTCATCGGCGCGGGCGGTTGCCGGCTGATGTGTTCGTGGGACCTGCAGCCCGAGACCGTGGAAGCGTTCGCCGCCGATATCCGCGCGGCCTGCGCCCTCTGAACCCCTGGAGCCCCCTCCGATGCAACCGTACCGTTTCTGCCCCCAATGCGGGGCGCCGCTGGAGCACTTGCCGATGTCCGGCCGCTATCGTCATGCCTGCGTGCAGGACGGCTGCGGCTTCGTGCACTGGAACAACCCGCTGCCGGTGCTGGCGGCGGTGGTCGAGTACGAGGACAAGCTGCTGCTGGCGCGCAACGCAGTATGGCCGGAGGGGATGTTCGCGCTGGTCACCGGCTTCATGGAGCGCGACGAGACGCCCGAGCTGGGCGTGGCGCGCGAACTCAAGGAGGAGACCAATCTCGACACGGAATCCGCGTCGCTGATCGGCGTCTACGAGTTCATGCGCAAGAACGAGCTGATCATCGCCTATCACGTGAAGGCGACGGGGCGCATCGAACTGTCCGAGGAACTGGCCGAATACAAGCTCGTGGCGCCCGAGAAGATGCGGATCTGGAACGCCGGCACCGGCTTTGCCGTGGCCGATTTCCTGGAGCGGCGCGGGCTGCCCGTGCGCTTCTTCGACCGCGCCTCGGGCGAGGACATCCCCGACCCGCGCCGGCCGACGGACTTCAGCCTTGTCGCCGCTTCGTTACAATACGGCATCGACCAAAAATAAGTGGGATGAGAGGAATGGACTTCCAGAAAGAAGTGGACGCGCGCGGCCTGAACTGCCCGCTGCCGATCCTGCGGACCAAGAAGGCGCTGGCGGACATGGCCAGCGGCGACGTGCTCAAGGTGCTGGCCACCGACCCGGGCGCCACGCGCGACTTCCAGGCCTTCGCCAAGCAGACCGGCAACGAGCTGCTGTCGCACGCCGAGGTGGACAAGGTGTTCGTGTTCTACATGAAGCGCCGCTAAGACCGCCTGGCCCCCGGCCATAAAAAAAGCCGCCTCGATCGAGGCGGCTTTTTCATGCCGGGGCGGAACGCTTATCCGCGCTGGGCCAGATAGGCGCTGAACTCGTCGCGCACTTCCGGGTGCTTCAGGGCGAACTCGACAGTGGCCTTCAGGTAGCCGAGCTTGCTGCCGCAGTCGTAGCGCACGCCGTTGTAGCGGTAGGCCAGCACCTGTTCCTGGTCGAGCATCGACTGGATGGCATCGGTCAGTTGGTACTCGCCGCCGGCACCCGGCTTCAGTTCACGGATGTGGTCGAAGATGCGCGGCGTGAGGATGTAGCGGCCCACAACGCCGAGGTTCGACGGGGCGTCCTCGGGGGCCGGCTTCTCGACGATGCCGGACATCTTGATCACGCGCTCGTCCCATTCGCGGCCTTCCACCACGCCGTAGGAGCGGCTTTGTTCCGGCGCGATCTCTTCCACGCCCAGGACCGAGCAGTTGTAGTGGTTATAGACGTCGACCATCTGCTTCATGATCGGCACGTCGCCGTCGAGCAAGTCGTCCGCCAGCATGACCGCGAACGGCGTGTCGCCGACCAGCTTGGCCGCGCACAGCACGGCGTGGCCCAGGCCCAGGGCCTCGGGCTGGCGCACGTAGTAGCACTCCACGTGCGCAGGCTTGATCGAACGCACCACATCGAGCAGGGCCTGCTTGTTCTTGGCCTCCAGCTCCATTTCCAGTTCGTACGCCTTGTCGAAATGGTCCTCGATGGCGCGCTTGGAGCGGCCCGTGACAAAGATCATTTCCGTGATGCCGGCGGCCATGGCTTCTTCCACGGCGTACTGGATCAGCGGTTTGTCCACCACTGGCAGCATTTCCTTGGGACTCGCCTTGGTCGCGGGGAGGAATCGGGTACCTAGCCCAGCGACCGGAAAGACGGCCTTGGTGACGCGGTTTTCCATTTCAGCTTTCCTTTTCAATCCGGTGTAACACCGTGCCGTACAGGGAGGGCGCCGTCTGTCCGGCTTCGTCCGACGCTGACGTAACAGTCACATGTCGTTACACATGAACGAGGCCGGATACCAGTCGAGTTGCAACTTTCGTGCCGGTGGCGCAGAAGTGGCGAACCCGTCAGGCGGGCAGACGCTGTAGTTGATCCTGGAGCTTGGCCAGCGTCTGTTCGAAATCCGACAAACGCTGTGTTTCCTGCGCCACAACCGCGGGCGGCGCCTTGGCCACGAAGGCTTCGTTGGTCAGCTTGCCCCGGCATTTGCCGATTTCATTGCTGATCCGGTCGATCTCCTTGCCCAGGCGCACGCGCTCGGCTGCGACGTCGATCTCGATCTTCAGCAGCAGGTGATTGCCGCCGACGATGGCCACCGGCGCCCCGGCGCCTTCCTTCTGGAGGGCGACCTCGTCTTCGAACACCTTCACCTCGGAAAGTTTCGCCAGCGCCTGGATTTGCGCCGCCGCGGCGTTCAGGAAGGTGCTGTCGCCGTGCGTGTAGAGCGGAATGCGCTGGGCCGGCGAGATGTTCATCTCGCCCCGCAGGTTGCGGCAGGCGTCCACCACGGCCTTGAGCTGGGCCACCCAGGCTTCGGCGGCTTCGTCGATCTTGGCGGCGGCCGGCAGCGGGTAGGCCTGCAGCGCGATGGTCTCGCTGCCGTCACCCTTGGCGCGGCCGGCCAGCGGGGCCACCTTCTGCCAGAGTTCCTCGGTAATGAACGGGATGATCGGGTGCGCCAGGCGCAGTACCGTCTCCAGCACGCGCAGCAGCGTGCGGCGCGTGGCGCGTTGCTGGGCCTCGGTGCCGGTCTGGATCTGCACCTTGGCGAGTTCCAGGTACCAGTCGCAATACTCGTCCCAGACGAACTTGTAGATTGCGCTGGCGATATTGTCGAAACGGTATTCGTCGAAGCCCTTTTCGACTTCACCTTCCACGCGCTGGAGCAGCGAGACGATCCAGCGGTCTGCCTGCGAGAAGTGCAGGTAGCCGTCCGGGCCGCAGTCGTTGCTGCACGGGCCCATGCCGCAATCATGGCCCTCGGTGTTCATCAGCACGAAGCGGGTGGCGTTCCAGAGCTTGTTGCAGAAGTTGCGATAGCCCTCGCAACGGCCCGTGTCGAAGTTGATATTCCGGCCCAGCGTGGCCAGCGAGGCGAAGGTGAAGCGCAGGGCGTCCGCGCCGAACGCGGGAATGCCGTCCGGGAACTCCTTCTTCGTCTTCGATTCGATGCGCGGCGCGTCCTTCGGGCGGCGCAGGCCCGTGGTGCGCTTCTTGAGCAGCGGGGCCAGCTCGATGCCGTCGATCAGGTCCACCGGGTCGAGGGTGTTGCCCTCGGACTTGCTCATCTTCTTGCCTTCGGAGTCACGCACCAGGCCGTGCACGTACACGGTGTGGAACGGCACCTGGCCGGTGAAGTGCTTGGTCATCATGACCATGCGCGCCACCCAGAAGAAGATGATGTCGTAGCCCGTGACCAGCACCGACGACGGCAGGAAGTGCTCCAGTTCCGGCGTCTGCTCGGGCCAGCCGAGTGACGAGAACGGCACGAGCGCGGACGAGAACCACGTGTCGAGCACGTCTTCCTCGCGGCGCAGCGGGCCGGTGCTGCCGGCCGCCTGCGCCTTGGCGCGGGCGTCTTCCTCGGTGCGGGCGACGAAGCAGTTGCCGGCGTCGTCGTACCAGGCCGGGATCTGATGGCCCCACCAGAGCTGGCGGCTGATACACCAGTCCTGGATGTTGGCCAGCCACTGGTTGTACGTGCTGTTCCAGTTCTCGGGCACCAGCTTGATCTCGCCGCTCTGCACGGCGTCCAGCGCCACTTCGGCGATCGAGCGACCCGGATAGAACGTGCCCTCGGGGGCCGGCTTGCTCATGGCGACGAACCACTGGTCGGTCAGCATCGGCTCGATCACGCTGCTGGTGCGCTCGCTGCGCGGCACCATCAGCTTGTGCTTCTTGACCTCGCCCAGCAGGCCCTGTTCCTTCAGGTCGGCCACCATCTTGTCGCGGGCCTCGAAGCGGTCCATGCCGGCGTAGGCGGCCGGCGCGTCGGCGACGATCTTGGCGTCCAGCGTCAGGATCGAGAGCTGCGGCAGGTTGTGGCGCTGGCCCACCGCGTAGTCGTTGAAGTCATGGCCCGGCGTGACCTTGACCACGCCCGTGCCGAAGGCGCGGTCGACGTATTCATCGGCAATGACGGGGATCTGGCGATCGGTCAGCGGCAGGTGCACGAACTTGCCGATCAGGTGCGCGTAGCGCTCGTCCTCGGGGTGGACCATCACGGCGGTGTCGCCGAGCATGGTTTCCGGGCGCGTGGTGGCCACGGTCAGGTGCGTCAGGCCGTGCACGGCGTCCGGCTCGGCCAGCGGGTAGTGGATATGCCAGAGCGAGCCTTCCTCCTCCACGCTGTCCACTTCGAGGTCGGACACGGCCGTGCCCAGCACCGGGTCCCAGTTGACCAGGCGCTTGCCGCGATAGATCAGGCCCTGTTCGAACAGGCGGACGAATACCTCGGTCACGGCCTGCGACATCTCGGGCGACATCGTGAAGTACTCGCGCGTCCAGTCGATCGACGCCCCCATGCGGCGCACCTGGCGCGTGATGGTGGAGCCCGACTCCTCCTTCCACTCCCAGACCTTCTCGACGAACTTCTCGCGGCCGAGGTCATGGCGCGACACGCCCTGGGCTTCCAACTGGCGCTCCACCACGATCTGCGTGGCGATACCCGCGTGATCGGTACCCGGCACCCACAGCGTATTGGCGCCGCGCATGCGCGCGTGGCGCGTCAGGCCGTCCATGATGGTCTGGTTGAACGCGTGGCCCATGTGCAGCGTGCCGGTCACATTGGGCGGCGGCAGCTGGATGGCAAAATCGGGACGATTGGCATCCATCGTGGGCTGGGCGATGCCGCGGCGCTCCCATTCGGGGCCCCACTTCTCCTCGATGGCGGCGGGTTCGAAGCTCTTGGCAAGGGACTGGTCTTGGGCGGTCATGCTGGGGATGTCGAGGTATGCGGGTCGGGGCTGGGCGGTGGGCGGACTGATCGAAATCCATCGAAACCAGTCGGCGCGCCACGGCGTCGGGCCGGGAAAACGTCAAATTATAGGGGAGGCGGGGGTGCCGGTGCGCATTTGCCGACGCCGACGGCTGCCGGGTGCCGCTGGCGGCCCCGGTCCCCCCGGTATAATTGCCGCCATTCCCCGGCCCCACGCGGCCAAAAGGCCCCTTCCCCGATGTCCAGCCTGCTTGCCAATCTCAACGCCGAACAACTCGCCGCCGTCACGTTGCCCGATGAACCGGCCCTGATCCTGGCGGGGGCGGGCAGCGGCAAGACCCGCGTGCTGACCACCCGCATCGCCTGGCTGATCCAGAACGGCCGGGTGTCGCCGGCCGGCGTGCTGGCCGTGACATTTACCAATAAGGCGGCCAAGGAGATGCAGACCCGCCTGTCGTCCATGCTGCCCATCAACACGCGCGGCATGTGGATCGGCACCTTCCACGGGCTCTGCAACCGGATGCTGCGCGCGCACTTCAAGGACGCCGGGCTGCCGCAGACCTTCTCGATCCTGGACACCCAGGACCAGCTTTCCGCGCTCAAGCGGCTGCTGAAATCGCTGAATGTCGATGACGAGAAGTATCCGGCCAAGAACGTCCAGTACTTCATCAACAACGCCAAGGAGCAGGGGCTGCGCCCCCGCGACGTGGAGGCGAACGACGATTTCAACCGTCGTTTCGTCGACCTGTACGCCGCCTACGACGAGCAGTGCCAGCGCGAAGGCGTGGTCGATTTCGCCGAGTTGCTACTGCGCTGCTACGAACTGCTGCGCTACAACGACGCCATCCGCCAGCACTACCAGCACCGCTTCCGCCACGTGCTGGTGGACGAGTTCCAGGACACCAACGTGCTCCAGTACCAGTGGCTCAAGCTGCTGGCCGGTTACGGCACGGGTAGCGCGGCGGCCGTGTTCGCCGTGGGCGATGACGACCAGAGCATCTACGCGTTTCGGGGTGCCAACGTCGGCAATATGCGCGACTTCGAGAGCGAATTCCGCGTGCGCCACCTGATCAAGCTGGAGCAGAACTACCGCTCGCATGGCCACATCCTCGATTCGGCCAACCACCTGATCGCCCACAACGCGCGGCGGCTGGGCAAGAACCTGCGCACGGACGCGGGCCACGGCGAGCTGGTGCGGGTGTTCCAGGCCGGCTCGGACGGGCAGGAGGCCTCGTGGATCGTCGAGGAGATCCGCGACCAGATCGCCCAGGGCATGTCGCGCTCCGAGATCGCCATCCTGTATCGCAGCAATGCGCAGTCGCGGGTGATCGAGCACGCGCTGTTCTCGTCCGGCATCGCCTATCGGGTGTATGGCGGCCTGCGCTTCTTCGAACGGGCCGAAGTGAAGCATGCGCTCGCTTATCTGCAGTTGATCGAAAACCCGCGCAACGACGCGGCGTTCGGGCGGGTGGTCAACTTCCCGACGCGCGGCATCGGGGCGCGTTCGCTGGAGCTGCTCCAGGACGCCGCGCGCCAGTACAACGTCTCGCTCTCCGAGGCCGTGGCCTACGTGCCGGGCAAGGCGGGCAGCACGATGGGCGCGTTTATCCGCCTGATCGAGCAGATGCGGGCCGAGACGCGGCGCATGACGCTGCCGGAGACGGTGGAGTATGTGATCAACACCAGCGGCCTGATCCAGCACTTCCAGAACGAGAAGGAAGGGCAGGACCGCATCGAGAACTTGCAGGAACTGGTCACCGCCGCGCAGGCTTTCGTGGTGGAAGAGGGCTATGGGCTCGACGCGCTGGCCAGCGTGCTGCCCGCCAACCGGATCGGCGACGCCGCGCCAGTGCTGGCCGATGGCGACCAGGTGCTCCAGGTGCTCGATCCCGAGCAGTTGCCGGTGGTGATGACGCCGCTCGTGGCCTTCCTGACCCATGCCTCGCTGGAGGCCGGCGACAACCAGGCCCAGGCCGGCCAGGACGCGGTGCAGATGATGACCGTGCACGCGGCCAAGGGCCTCGAATTCAACGTGGTGTTCATTACCGGGCTGGAAGAGGGCCTGTTCCCGCACGAGAACAGCGCGATGGAGGCCGATGGGCTCGAGGAGGAGCGCCGCCTGATGTACGTGGCGATTACCCGGGCGCGCGAGCGGCTCTATATGTCCTTCGCCCAGAGCCGCGTGCTGCACGGCCAGATGCGATATCACATCCGCTCGCGCTTCTTCGAGGAGTTGCCCGAGGCGTCGCTGAAGTGGATCACGCCGCCGGCACAGGCCTACGGTGCATACGGTGGCGGCGGCGGTGGTGGCGGCTATGGCCGCAACCGCCAGGGCGGCGGGGAGCGGGAAAGCGGCTGGGGCCGCGACTGGTTCAAGAAGCCCGAGGACGTGCCCTACAGCGGCACCCGGCCCACGGGCGGCATGGACACCGGCAAGAACTACGCCGAGGAAAAGCGCGCGGCCGACACCGGCTTCCGGGTCGGCCAGAACGTGTTCCACAACAAGTTCGGGGAAGGCAAGATCACGGCGCTGGAAGGCGAGGGCGCCGATGCGCGCGCCAATATCAACTTCAAGCGCCACGGCGCCAAGTGGCTGGCGCTGGCGGTGGCCAAGCTCGACACCATCGACTAAAGCCGGGCCCTGGCCGGGGGTAGCCCCGGCCAAGTGCCTAATACGTCATGGATTGACGTTCTGGGTGTCGGTGGCCTCGGCCGGCACGATGTTGAAGCAGCCGCGATAGGTGGCGTAGAACGAGCAGTACAGGATCGCCAGCATCAGCAGCGAGTACGGCGTGACCAGGAACGACAGCACCGTCTCCGCGCCGATCGCGGCGAAGATTACCTCCAGGAACAGCGGCAGCGCCACGATCAGGACGGCGAACAGGCCGGCGTAGGCGAAGAACGCGCCCCGGTTGCGCCAGCAGGCCGTCCAGCTGAAGAACAGCGCCTTCACCGGCGGCACGCCGTGCCAGGCAGTCAGCATCGGCGCGAACCAGAACAGCATCGCGATCGGCGTGTAGAGCGCTGCCCCGGTCAGCATGGCCAGGTAGAGCTGGCGCATCGCGTCCGGCGTGGGCTCCTCGCCCTTCAGCACCACCTGCGCCAGCGCGCCGATATCAACCAGCGACGTGGCGATCAGGCTCAGCAGGAACACCATCGCCGCGTAGATGCCGCCCAGCACGAGCAGATGCCGCATGGCCTGCTTGCCATTGCTGCGGAACCCGGCCAGCAGCACGGTCGGTAGCACGCGCTTGCTCTGGATGACATCGCGGCAGGCCGTCATCACCCCCACGTTGATGCCCGGCGTGACCACCAGCAGCGCGATGATGCCGAACAGCGGCACGAAGATCGCGAGCTGCGCGGCAATCAGGTAGATGAACAGCAGCATCAGGAACGCGAGCGGGTTCTTGCGGAACAGCCAGATACCCTGGCGGAACCAGACGTAGCCTTCCTTGGCGGGAACTTCCAGTAGTTGCATGGCGAATCAGATCCAGGGGAGCGGTGCGGCGTCGTCGAGACGGCGGCGCAGGATGCGTTCGAAGTGGGTCGGATCGTGCGGCTGGAGCATGTCGGCCTCGCGCGGCAGGAAAAAGTCCCACAGACGCGATACCCAGAAGCGCAGCGCGCCCGCACGGAGCATGTCCTGCCAATGCGCGGCCTCGGTCGCCGTGAGCGGCCTCACCGCATGATAAGCCCGCAGCATGGCCTGCGCCCGGTCAACGTCCAGCGCGCCGGTGGGCAGGTCGATACACCAGTCGTTCACGGTCACGGCCAGGTCGAACAGCCACTTGTCGTTGCCGGCGAAGTAGAAATCGAAGAAACCGCCGAGTTGCGGCGCGCCGCTGGCGTCGGTGTCGAACAGGACGTTGTCGCGGAACAGGTCGCAGTGGCACGGGCCGCCGGCCAGCGCGGCGTAGTCGGCGCTGCCGAAGAACGCGGTCTGGTGGGCGATCTCGCCGGCCAGCAACTGGCGCTGGGCCGGGTCGAGGAACGGCAGGATCTCGGGCTCGGTCTGGCGCCACCAGGCCAGGCTGCGCAGGTTGGGCTGCTGGCGCGGATAGTCCTGCCCGGCCAGGTGCATGCGGGCCAGCATGGTGCCCACCTCGGCGCAGTGGCTGGCCTGCGGGGACAGTTGCGACGCCCCGGAGAGCCGCGTGACGATGGTCGCCGGCTTGCCCTTGAGCGCGCGCAGGATTTCCCCGTCGCGCGCGGCCACGGGCGCCGGCACGCTGATGCCGTGTCGGGCCAGATGGTCCATCAGGTGCAGGTAATACGGCAGCTGCGCGAAGGTCAGCCGCTCGAAGATGGTCAGCACGTACTCGCGCGTGACGCCATCCTGCTCCATGGTCAGAAAGAAATTGCTGTTCTCGATCCCGGAAGCAATGCCGCGCAACGCGCGGACTTCGCCAAGGTCGTAGTCAAGCAGCCAGCGGGCGATCTCGTCCTGCGAGACCGTGGTGAATACGGCCATACTGTTTTATTGGTGCGAATCGGGCGCGGCAGGCCGGTCTGGACAAAAACCGTCCGCCGCCGCGGCATGACTGCCGGAGGGCCGGCGCGATCCGGTCGGGCGTTGCCGTCCGGCCGGGTCGTGGGTGAAAAGGGTCGTTGAGACGCTCAGAACTTCAGGTTGACCGACGGCACGCGGTTCACGTCATGGTCACGAATCTTGGGCGAGCTGTCTTCCGGCTTGCTCATCTCGTACTTCGTGCCCACGCCGGAGCGTACCTGGATATCGGTGGCCTGCCCCTTGTTCCGGTACTCGGTCACCTGGGTCCCATCGCGCTCACGCAGCACGAAACTCGGCTCGCGCGGCTGGTTGAGCTGGCTTTTCGACGCGGGCGCGATCGGCTGATTGTTGATCTGGTTCAGTTCTTGTTGTGTCAGCGCACTGCTTTCCGCGTTGCCCTGTGCGGCGGCCAGGGCCGGCACGAGTGCCAGCACGGTCGCGGCGAGCACGGCAGCCGGGTGCGAGGGGGAGGTCATCTGGGGCTCCTGTGCGTGCGGGCCGGCAGGCCCCGCCACGCGGATTGAGTCTGCGGCCCGGCGGCGCCGGACCTGGCAGACTGACAGGCTTCCATTCTAGCAATTCCTGCCGCCCACGGGCCGCTCTCGTGACCCCCGGGGCACCCCGGCACGTGCTGCCTGCGCCCCCTGGCTGGTCGGGGACGCCGCCAATGCCTTACAGATAGAACATTTCTTCCTTAGGCGGAATCGGGTGATCGCCGCCGCGCTTCTCGTAATAGTCATAGACCGCCTCCAGCACTTCCTGGGGCTCATCCACGATCTTCATCAGGTCGAGGTCGTGCTCGGCGATCAGGCCCATCGGCAGCAGCGTGAAGCGGAACCAGTCCAGCAGGCCCTTCCAGAACCGGCTGCCGTACATCACCACCGGCACCGAGCGCGACTTGCCGGTCTGCACCAGCGTGAGCACCTCGGCCAGCTCGTCCAGCGTGCCGAAGCCGCCGGGCATGACGATGAAGGCGTCCGAATTCTTCACGAAGGTGACCTTGCGCGTGAAGAAGTGGCGGAAGCGCATGGCGATGTCCTGGTACGGATTGCCCTGCTGCTCGTGCGGAAGCTCGATGTTCAGGCCGACGCTGGCGGACTTGCCGGCGTGCGCGCCCTTGTTCGCCGCTTCCATGATGCCGGGGCCGCCGCCGGAGATCACCGCGAAGCCGGCGTCCGAGAACAGCCGGGCAATCTCGATGGTCTTCTGGTAGTACGGCGAGTCCTCGCGCAGGCGCGCGCTGCCGTAGATCGAGACCGCCGGGCGGATCTCCGAGAGGTACTCGGTCGCCTCGATGAACTCTGCCATAATCGTGAACATTTGCCACGAGGCACGCGCCTTCTTCGCGGTGGCGCGGTCTTCATCCGCCAGCGCGCGCAGGCTCGGAATCATCTTGCGTGGGTTGGCACGCGCAGCTGCCGCCGCGGCAGCTGCATCCTGGGCTTCGGGCGATTTGCCCGCCGCCGCGGCATCGGCTTTCGCGGCGATGGCGGCGGCATGCGCCGAGGCCTTCTCGGGCGGCGGGTTCACGGTATCGCCGGAGATGTCGGAAACGTCCGTATCGGCCAGGGGGCCGGTCGCTGCGCCACCAGCAGGGGCGCCAGTCAATTTAGAGTCCATGGGAATGTCGGATAGTCAAAAAACGCTTTTGCTCGTCGATGGATCGAGCTACTTGTATCGCGCGTATCACGCTCTGCCGGACCTGAGGAATGGCGAAGGGCTGCCTACAGGGGCAATCTACGGCATGATCAACATGTTGCGCAAGCTGCGCAACGACTTCCCGGCAGAGTATATCGCTTGCGTGTTCGACGCCAAGGGCAAGACGTTCCGGGATGCGCTATACCCCGCATATAAGGAACATCGCCCGTCCATGCCCGAGGATCTGGCCAGGCAGATCGAGCCGATCCACGAGGCCGTGCGCGCGCTGGGCTGGCCGATCGTGGTGGTGGAAGGCGTGGAGGCCGACGACGTGATCGGCACACTGGCCTGCCAGGCCACGGCACAGGGCGTGCGTACCGTGGTATCCACGGGCGACAAGGACCTCGCGCAGCTGGTGAACGACCACGTCACGCTGGTCAACACCATGAGCGGCGAAGTGCTCGATCCGCCCGGTGTGGTGGCCAAGTTCGGCGTGCCGCCGGAGCGGATCGTCGACTATCTCTCGCTGATTGGCGATGCGGTGGACAACGTGCCCGGCGTGCCCAAGGTGGGTCCGAAGACCGCCGTGAAATGGCTTGCCGAATACGGCACGCTCGACACCATCATGGCCGGTGCCGATGGCATCAAGGGCGTGGTGGGCGAGAACCTGCGCAACACGCTCGACTGGCTGCCGCGCGCCCGGGAGCTGGTCACGGTCAAGACCGACTGCGACCTCAGCGACGCCGTGGCGGACTTCCACGCGCTGCGCGAACTGGGCGAGGACAACGAGAAGCTGATCGCCTTCTTCTCGCGCTATGGTTTCAAGACCTGGCTGCGCGAGGCCACGGGCGAATCGCTGCCGAACGCCCGTGCCGCCGCCCGCTCGTCGCGTGCCGGCGCCGCGCCGGCGCCTTCGCCGCAGGGCGGGCTGTTCGATGGCCCGGCCGATGTGTCGACCGACCTGCCGGCACCCGACACCACCCCGGCCGAGATCCGCTACGAGACCGTGACCACCGAGGCTGCACTCGACGCCTGGATCGCCCGGATCGTCGACGCGCCGCTGACCGCCATCGACACGGAAACCACCTCGCTCGACCCGATGCAGGCCCAGTTGGTGGGCCTGTCGCTGTCGGTGGAGCCCGGCGAGGCCGCCTACATCCCGGTCGCCCATCGCGGCCCGGACGTGGCCGGCATGGATAACCACGGCCAGCTCTCGCGCGACTACGTGCTGGAGCGCCTGCGCCCGTGGCTGGAAGACCCGGCGCGGCCGAAGCTAGGCCAGCACCTGAAGTACGACTCGCACGTCTTCGCCAACCACGGCGTCAAGCTGCGCGGCATCGCCCAGGACACGATGCTGGAAAGCTACGTGCTGGCCTCGCACCGCAATCACGGCATGGACAGCCTGGCCGAGCGGTTGCTGAACCTGAAGACGCTGACCTACGAGGAAGTCTGCGGCAAGGGCGCCAGCCAGATCGGCTTCGACCAGATCGACCTCCAGCGCGCCACCGAGTACGCGGCCGAGGATGCCGACGTGACGCTGCGCCTCCATCGCAAGATGCATCCGCAGCTGGACGCGGCAGACGGGCTCAAGTACGTGTACGAGAATATCGAGATCCCGGTCTCGGTGGTGCTTCAGAAGATCGAGCGCAATGGCGTGCTGATCGATGCCGCGCGGCTTGGCGCGCAGAGCGCCGAACTCGGCCAGCGCATGATGGAACTGGAAAAAGCCGCCTTCGAGGCCGCTGGCCAGCCGTTCAATCTCGGTTCGCCGAAGCAGATCGGCGAAATCCTGTTCACGCAGATGAAGCTGCCGGTGGTCAAGAAGACCGCCAGCGGGGCGCCGTCCACCGACGAAGAGGTGCTGCAGAAGCTGGCGGAGGACTATCCGCTGCCCAAGCTGCTGCTCGACTATCGGGGTCTGTCGAAGCTCAAGTCCACCTACACGGACAAGCTGCCGAAGATGGTCAACCCGCAGACCGGACGCGTGCACACGAGCTACGGCCAGGCCACGGCCGTGACGGGCCGGCTGGCCTCGACCGAGCCGAACCTGCAGAACATCCCGGTGCGGACCGAGGAAGGCCGGCGCATCCGCGAGGCGTTCATCGCCGCGCCGGGCAACGTGATCGTCTCCGCCGACTACTCGCAGATCGAGCTGCGCATCATGGCCCATATCTCGGGCGACGAGAACCTGCTGCGCGCGTTCGCCAACGGCGAGGACATCCACCGCGCCACGGCGGCCGAGATCTTCGGCGTGGAGCGCGAGGCGGTGTCCAGCGAGCAGCGCCGCTACGCCAAGGTCATCAACTTCGGTCTGATCTACGGCATGAGCGCGTTCGGGCTGGCCAGCAACCTCGGCATCGAGCGCGAAGCGGCCAAGCACTACATCGACCGCTACTTCATGCGCTACCCGGGCGTGGCCCACTACATGGAAGAGACGCGCCAGACCGCGCGCGAGCAGGGCTACGTGGAAACGGTGTTTGGCCGCCGCCTCTGGCTGCCCGACATCAACGGCGGCAACGGCCCGCGCCGCCAGGGCGCCGAGCGCGCCGCCATCAACGCGCCGATGCAGGGCACGGCGGCGGACCTGATCAAGCTGTCGATGATCGCCGTGCAGGACTGGCTCGAGCGCGACAACCTCGGCACGCGCCAGATCATGCAGGTGCACGATGAACTGGTCCTCGAAGTGCCGCAGGCCGAACTCGAGCTGGTGAAGACGCGCCTGCCCGAGCTGATGTGCTCCGTGGCGACGCTGCGCGTGCCATTGGTGGCCGAAGTGGGCAGCGGCAGCAACTGGGAAGAGGCGCATTGAAGGTGACGCCTCTCCTGCATGCGGATGCGTACAGGAGAGGCGTTGCGGTGAATGCGCGACATCATCGCGTGGAGGCTTGCCAGTTCTATTGCCGTGCAGCAAACTGGCAGCAACGAACATGATCCGCGCGACGCCACAACGACAACATAATCCTCGCCGACGCGGGTCGACACCGGTTTCCAAATAGAGAAGATCGGGTAGACCATGAGCACCACGGATGGCAGTACAACCGGTAGCGAAGTAGCGGCAGGCACGGCGGCACACATCGGTACGCAAGCCGATACACGGGGCGAGACATCGCCCAATCCATCGCCCACCCCATCGCCCACCCCATCGCACAACGCCCAGCGCGACGCGCTGCGCGCGACGCAGGCATCCACCCATCGCATCATCGTCGTTGGCGGCGGGGCCGGCGGGCTCGAACTCGTGACCCGGCTCGGCGACAAGCTGGGCAAACGCGGCCAGGCCCAGGTGGTGCTGGTGGACCGCTCGCCCACGCACATCTGGAAGCCGCTGCTGCACGAAGTCGCCGCCGGCAGCATGGATCCCAACACCCACCAGCTCGAGTACGTCGCGCAGGCGCGGTGGCACCACTTCGAGTTCCAGCAGGGCGAACTGACGGGCGTCGATCGGGCGCGCAAGGTCATCCAGGTGGCCGCGTGCGTCGATCTGGATGGCACGGAGCTGCTGCCCGCACGCGAACTCCCCTATGACACGCTGGTCCTGGCCATCGGCTGCGTCACGCATTTCTTCAACGTGCCCGGCGCGGCCGAGCATGCGATCGCGCTCGATACCGTCGAGCAGGCGGAGCGCTTCCGCCGCAAGCTGATTGCCGCGTGCGTGCGCGCCCAGAACGGGCGGGGCCGCACCGGCGAGGACGGCCGGCCGCGCGTGGACGTGGCGATCATCGGCGCCGGCGCCACGGGCGTGGAACTGTCCGCCGAGCTGCGCAACACCGCGCACGTGCTCAACGCCTACGGCCTGCACCAGTTGGACCCGCGCCGCGACGTGCGCATCCACGTGATCGAAGCCGGCCCGCGCATCCTGCCGGCGCTGTCCGAGCGCGTTTCCGCCGAGACCACCAAGCTGCTGCGCAAGCTCGACGTGGACGTGCTGACCGCCGAGCGCGTGACGCAGGTCACCGACGACGCCGTGCTCACCGCCAGCGACAAGCGCATCGACGCCGACCTGACGGTCTGGGCGGCCGGCATCACCGCGCCGGGTGTCCTCCGCACGCTCGGGCTGCCGGTCAGCAAGCAGGGCCAGATCGTGGTCGGTCCCACGCTGCAAACCGAGGCCGATCCGGACATCTTCGCGTTCGGCGACTGCGCCAGCTGCCCGTGGCCGGAGAAGCAGACCGCCGTGCCGCCGCGCGCGCAGGCGGCGCACCAGCAGGCCACCTTCCTCTATGACGCGATCCGCGCACGCATGGACGGCAAGCCGCTGCCGAAGTTCGGGTTCAAGGACTTCGGCTCGCTGGTGTCCCTGGGGCACTTCAGCGCGGTCGGCAGCCTGATGGGTGGGCTGATTGGTGGGTCGATGTTTATCGAGGGGCTGATGGCACGCTTCATGTACACCTCGCTGTACCGGATGCACGTGCTGGCGCTCCACGGCGCCATCGGCATGGGGCTCGATACGGTGACGCACTGGCTGCGCAGCAAGACCAGCCCGCGCGTAAAGCTGCACTGAGGCACTGAGGGGAGGGGGCGCACGGGGCGGCAAAGTGCGCTTAGAATCGCTGGCGTTGCGTGAGCATCGTATGCGTCACGCCAGCGAACCCAAGGAGCCCGCCCCATGCTGCAGCCTGAAGTGGAAAGCCTCGTCCCCGGCCAGACGTTCGATCGCCGGCGTTTCGTCAAGACCGCGCTGGGCTCCGCCTTTGCGGCGGCGGCCCTGCCGGTGGCGGCCGAAACCATCAAGACCGACTTCAATGGCCTGACCGCCGGCGAAGTGACCATCCCGTCCGGCGGCTTCAACATGCCCGCCTACCGCGCCCAGCCCGAAGGCAAGACCAACCTGCCCGTGGTGCTCGTGATCAGCGAGATCTTCGGGGTGCATGAACACATTGCAGACATTTGCCGACGCTTCGCCAAGCTCGGCTACCTGGCCATCGCGCCGGAACTGTTCGCGCGGCAGGGCGACCCGGGCAGCTTCGGCACGATCCAGGAATTGCAGACCAACGTCATCGCCAAGGTGCCGGACGCGCAGGTCATGGGCGACCTGGACGCCGCCAGCACCTGGGCCGGCGCCCATGGCGGCGACCTGAACCGGCTCGGCATCACCGGTTTCTGCTGGGGTGGACGCGTCACATGGCTCTACACCGCCCACAGCCCCCGGGTGAAGGCCGGCGTGGCCTGGTACGGCCAACTGGTGGGTGAGCCGACGCCGCTCAAGCCGCGCAGCGCGCTGGAGAGCGTCAACCAGCTCCACGCGCCCGTGCTGGGACTGTACGGCGGCAAGGACACCGGCATCACGCAGGAGCACGTCGCGAAGATGAAGGCCGCGCTGGCAGCATCGCCCGATGCCAATGCGAAGGCCTCGACCTTCGTGGTCTATCCCGAGGCCGGCCATGCCTTCAATGCCGATTACCGATCCAGCTACGTGGAAGCCGCCGCCAAGGATGGCTGGCAGCGCTGCCTCGCCTGGCTGAAGGCGAACAAGGTCGCCTGAGCCGGGGAGGGCGATTGACCCCACGCTGAGTCGGACCATTGCGGACATTGCAAAGTCGGTGCGGACATACGTACAATGCGGCTTTCCAGTTTTTGCAACCTTGTTGCGTTAATCGGTATGCGGGCGGCCTGACCGTCGCATACCGGGCGCCGGGAGCCCATCATCCATTCCACGCTTCTGTACATCCTGCTGGCGGCGACCATTTCGGGCGTCGGGAGCATCCTCGGGGCGGCGCTGCTGTCGCTGACCGTGGCCTCGCGCGTGGTCGACCGCATGGTGAGCTTCTCGGTAGGGGTGCTGCTGGCCACGGCGCTGCTTCACTCGCTGCCCGAGGCGTTCGAGTCCGGCGCAGACCCGCGTGCGCTGTTCGGCACATTACTGGCTGGCCTGCTGGGCTTCTTCCTGCTGGAGAAGATCTCGCTGCTGCGCCACTCGCACCACCATGAGGGCGATGGGCACCACCATCATCACGGCCACGACCGCGAGGAAGCGGGCCGCAGCGGCCTGACCATCCTCGTCGGCGACACCTTCCACAACTTTGCCGATGGCATCGTGATTGCCGCTGCCTTCCTGGCCGATCCCAAGATCGGCGTGGTGACGGCGCTGGCGATTGCCGCGCATGAGATTCCGCAGGAAGTCGGCGATTTCATCGTGCTGCTCAACGCGGGGTTCTCGAAGGCGCGCGCCTTTGCATTCAACCTGTTGTCGAGCCTGGCGGCCGTGGTCGGCGGCGTGGTGGGATATTTCCTGCTGGACCAGCTGAGCGGCTGGATTCCGTACGTGCTCGTGATTGCATCGAGCAGCTTCGTCTACATCGCCGTGAGCGACCTGATGCCGCAGATGCAGCGCCGGCCGCGCCTCAAGGAATCGGCGGTGCAGGTGGTGCTGGTGGCGGCGGGCATCGCGGCGATCGTGTTCATCACGAACGGCGTGCGCGAGGAACACGACCACCACCGTGGGGCGAAGACGGAGGCGGCGTCGCGCTGACGCCGCTTCGCGCCTGGGGATTCAGGCCCCAGTCGCCACCGGCCGCTTCGGGTCGGCGCACCACTCGCTCCACGACCCCGGATAGAGCGCCGCGCCGGTCAGCCCGGCCACTTCCATCGCCAGCAGGTTGTGGCAGGCGGTCACGCCGGAGCCGCACTGCATCACCGTATCGGCCGGCGCCTTGCCGGCAAACACCTGGCCGAACTCCGCACGCAGCGTCTCCGCCGGCTTGAAATGGCCGTCCGCGGCGAGGTTGTCCTTGAAGAAGCGATTCACCGCACCGGGAATATGGCCGCCGACCGGGTCGAGCGTCTCGTTCTCGCCGCGGAAGCGGTCGGCGGCGCGGGCATCCACGACCAGCCGCGCGGGGCTGGCGAGATTGGCCAGCAGCGCCTCGGCATCGACGGTCGGGACCAGCGACGCCTTGCGCGACAGGTCGCCGCCAGTGCCTTTATCAGTGTCCGTATCGGGCTCCGGGGTTGCCCCGCGCTCGAGCGGCAGCCCAGCCGCCACCCAGGCATTCTTCCCGCCATCGAGCACCGTCACGGCCCCATGGCCAATCCAGCGCATCAGCCACCAGAGCCGGGCCGCGAACATGCCGCCCTGGGCGTCATAGGCCACGACCAGCGAACCATCGTTCACGCCAAGCGCCCGTAGCCGCGCGGCGAACAACTCCGCATCGGGCAGCGGATGCCGGCCGTTGAAGCCGGTCTTGGGCCCGGACAGTTCGTTATCGAGATGGAGGTAGTAGGCCCCCGGCAGGTGCCCCTGGTGATAGGCCTCGCGCCCGGCGGCCGGGTCGGCGAGATCGAACGAGCAGTCGAACAGCACGACATCGTGGGTGCCCTGACTAAGCAGTTGGTTCAGCTCGGTGGCGGTGATCAGTGGAGTCGGCATTGCGGTGAGCATGGGGTTTGGCGATGGCCTCCATGCTACACCGGGGGATCGATCAGTGCGGTTTCGCGCGTCGGCGGAGCTTGCGCCGGAGGAACAGGCCAAGTGCCGTCAGGACGGCCACCGGCGGGAACGAGAGGATCAGGTAGTAGTAGGTCGTCAACGACTCGATGCCCCTTGGCTGATAGTCCCTTGTCAGCCAGTCGATGAAACGGCCCACTGACTCAGGGTATTCAGGGAAATAGTCGGGATAGCGGCTCCATACGAGCCCATGGATATGCGTGGCGACGACCAGCCAGATCACCAGCAGGACTGCATTGCGGAGCCGACTCATCTGACGACCACTTTCCCGTAAGCGAGGAGCGTTGTTCTCGGGATCAAACGTTTTTTCGAGGCCGTCAGCAAATGACGTAGGACGTGAAAGTCATTAGCACGATCGATCGTGATGAAGCCCTTGCTGATGCCACGTCTACCTTTTGGGTGCAATCTGAAGTTGCCTCGACGAACTTCATTGCAGAACGTCCAATCGTCCATGCGGCCATCGTCGGCGTACAGCGCGAACCAATCCGTTTGGCGTTCGTACCATTCGTAAAACCACCCCAGTCGACCGCCAGATTCACGATCAAGGATGTAGTACGTGCCTGGTGGAATGGGGCCATGGTCCGGAATACAGATGCTCGTTCGCTTGTTGATGTGGGGAGCTAGGCCAGAAAAGGCAGGAAACTCGGCACTTCCTGCACGGAAGGCACTCATCGGCTGGTCGTTCAACACAAAACTGCGCTGCTGCATGGCAAGGCTCCGTCGTCGCGTTCAGACGGGAGACTCTATCCATTCATCATCCGACGGATCTGACCCGCATCAAGGCGGGTCGGCCTTTCGGCGTTCTGCTACACCTCGGGATGGACTTCCGCCTCCGCCGATTTCACTGGCGTGGCCGGGGTCGGGTGCTTGTCGGTGTCACGGGCGCGGGTGAGGGTGGTGGCGATGCCGCTGGCGATGATCAGCACCATGCCGAGCCAGGAGATCCAGTTGAGCTTGTCGTCCCAGACCAGGATGCCCCAGAGGCTGGAGAACACGATGCCGGCGTATTGGAGGTTGGCGGTCAGCAGGGTGTTGCCGCGCTTGTAGGCGCGTGTCATCGAGGTTTGGCCCAGCGTGGCCAGGATGCCGATGGCGAGCAGCAGGCCGGCGCCGTGCCAGGTGTGGTGGCTGACGCCCGAGTAGAGCATCCAGACCAGCCCGCAGACCATGCCCACGCTCGAGAAGTAGAAGACGATGCGGCCCTCGGGCTCGCCGAGCTGGCCGAGCTGGCGCACCTCCACATAGGCCAGCGCCGTGAACACGCCAGAGATCAGTCCGATGAGGCCGCCGGTCAGCTGGTCCTTGCCGACCGACGGCTGCAGCAGGCACAGCACCCCGGCGAACGACAGCAGGATTGCGCCGATCAGCTTGCGGTCCGCGCCGCCCGCCGTGCCGGCCAGCGCCGCGCTGGCGCCCAGAATCAGGGCGATCCAGACCGGCGACATGTAGTTCAGCGTCATGGCCGTGGCCAGCGGCAGCAGCGTGATCGAGGTGAACCAGAGCAGCAGGGCGGTCACGCCGAACAGGCTGCGCTTGATGTGCGTGGCCATGTGCGGTGTGCGCACGGAGATGCCTTGCGAGCGCAGCATGATCCACATGATCGTCACGCCGATGATGCTGCGGTAGAAGACGATCTCGCCTGTGGTGTAGAACTCGGATGCCAGCTTGACGCCCACCCCCATCAAGGAAAAGGCGAAGGCGGCGAACAGCATCCAGAGCGATTGCATGGCGGGGGGCGAAAGAGGTGGAACGGCGGCCGGCCGGGCTTCGTGGTGGCCGGCGCAGCGCGGGAAAACCCCGATTCTAACAGTGGCCAGATGGCCACTCCAACGCAAAACGGACCGTTTTCACGGTCCGTTTCTGGCTGGCTACAGGGCTTGGGCGAATAGCGGGCGATAACCGACCACGGTGGTGGCCCGCCGGCGCCTCAGCCGGTGTACTGCATGGCTCCCCGATACCATTCGTGGAAGTGCTGCATGCCGTCTTCCATCGGCGACTGGTACGGACCGGTCTCGCTGACGCCGCGCTTCATCAGCGCCTGGCGGCCGGCGTCCATGCGCTCGGCGATCTCGTCGTCCTCGATGCACGTCTCCATATAGGCGGCGCGCTCGGCCTCGACGAACTCGCGCTCGAACAGCGCGATTTCCTCGGGGTAGTAGAACTCCACCACATTGCGGGTCTTGCGCGGACCCACCGGGTGCAGCGTCGAGATGACCAGCACGTTGGGGTACCACTCCACCATCACGTTGGGGTAGTAAGTCAGCCAGATCGCGCCGTGCTTGGGCAGCTTGCCGTTGTTGAAGCGCAACACCGCGTCGTGCCACTTTTGGTACGTCGGGCTACCCGGCCGCTTCAGGCCCTGGTGCAGGCCCACGGTCTGCACGCTGTGCCATTCGCCGAACTCCCAGGTCAGGTCGTCGCACGAGACAAAGCTGCCCAGTCCCGGGTGGAACGGCACGACGTGGTAGTCCTCCAGATAGACCTCGATGAAGGTCTTCCAGTTGTAGTCGCACTCGTGCACTTCCACGTGGTCGAGCATGTAGCCGTCGAAGTTCAGGTCCTCGGCCACCCCCATGCGCGCGAGGTCCGCGCGCACGTCGCGGGCGCCCTCGAACAGCAGGCCGTTCCAGTTCTGGAGCGGCGACCGGTTCAGGTGGACGCACGGCTGCTGCGCGAAATGCGGCGCGCCGAGCAGGTCACCCTTGAGGTCGTAGGTCCAGCGATGGAGCGGGCAGACGATGTTCTTGGCGTTGCCGCGGCCGTTCAGCATGATGGCCTGGCGGTGGCGGCAGACATTCGACAGCAGCTCGATACCTTCCGGATTGCGGACCAGCATGCGGCCCTCGTCCTCGGCGGCGAGCGTGTGGAAATCGCCCGTCTCCGGGACCATCAGCGTATGGCCGACGTATCCCGGGCCCTTCTTGAACAGCAGTTCCAGTTCTTGTTGATGCAGCGCCTCGTCAAAGTAGACATCCACGGGCAACTGCGAATCAGCCGGCGCCAGCTTGAGCGCGGTGCTGAGATTGGACATTATCCCCACTCCCTAGTAACAGGCGAAAGCAGTGAACAACCCAACCATCGAAATATGAGAAATCGATTTGGGAAACCCTGTCAGACGAGCCGGGCGCGGTCCGGTTCCCTGGCGGGACTGGCCGAAACTGAGTTCGGTGCAGGCGGGCACAGGGCGGGAGCGGCGTCACCACAAAGACACGCAAAAGCTGGCAACGGGCGGCCCTTGGCACGGCGTCGCCGATCTCGCTGACGAGGGCGGAATTGTACCCGAGCCGAAAAGTTAAGGGTCTGATTATTTTGCCTTTTTAGCGAAAAAGTCGACCCGGGTCGTCATGGAGGTGCCCTTTGGATCGCATTCGGAATGACGACCATAGCGCACAAGTCACTTCCATGAAATGGGGTGATCGATAGATAACATTTCGTGCGTGTACGCCACGTTGACGATACGTATCTGCGGCCAAGTCCGGGATTGGCGTAAAATCCCTAATTCCCCTGAACAAGGCCCGACATGCCAAAACCCACGACCACACCGGTCCAGCCTGACGACGCGCCCGCAGCCGGCGCGCAGCCAGCCTCTTACGAGGCCGCCATGGCGGAGCTGGAAACCCTAGTGGCCAGCATGGAAAGCGGCGAACTGCCCCTCGAGGCCTCTTTCACCGCGTACCGTCGCGGTGCCGAACTGGTGCGCTACTGCCAGCAGAGCCTGGAGCGGGTGGCGCAGCAGGTCAAAGTACTGGAGGGCGACGCGCTGAAGCCGCTGGCTGGCGAGTCCCGTCCCGATAACAACAGCAACGGCACAGATTTCGAATGAGCGATTTCGCTACCTGGATGCGGGCGCAGGGCGCCCGGACCGAGGCCGCCCTGGACTCGGCACTGCCGTCCACGGACACAATTCCACACACCTTGCACGAGGCCATGCGCTATGCTGTCCTCGGCGGTGGCAAGCGGGTACGCCCGCTGCTGGTACACGCGGCCGGTGAAGTGGCCGGTGCCACACCCGAGGCATGTGACGCGGCGGCCTGCGCGGTGGAGATGATCCACGCTTACTCGCTGGTCCACGACGACATGCCCTGCATGGACGATGACGACCTGCGGCGCGGGCGCCCCACAGTGCACAAGGCCTATGACGAGGCCACCGCGCTGCTCGTGGGTGACGCATTGCAGACCCAAGCGTTCATCCTGCTGGCCCGCACCCCGGCGCTGGCGCCCGAAGCGCGCCTGAAGCTGGTGGACGAGCTGGCCGTGGCCTCGGGCTCGGTCGGCATGGCCGGCGGGCAGGCCATCGACCTGCAGAACGTGGGCTTGGCGATGTCGCGCGACGCGCTGGAAGCCATGCACCGGATGAAGACCGGCGCCCTGCTGCGCGCGAGTGTGCGCATGGGAGCGTTGTGCGGAAGTATCGATCCCGCCGGCCTGGCCGCGCTGGACCGCTACGCGGCTGCCGTGGGATTGGCGTTCCAGGTGGTTGACGATATTCTGGACGTCACGGCCGATACGGCAACCCTCGGCAAGACCGCCGGCAAGGACGCCGCCAATGACAAGCCGACCTATGTGTCGCTGATGGGCCTCGATGCCGCGCGCGCGCTGGCTGCCCAGTTGCGCACCGATGCCCACGAGGCATTGGCGGGATTCGGCACCCGGGCAGGCCGGCTGGCCGAACTGGCCGACCTGATCGTGCTGCGCTCCAATTGAACTGACAAGCCGGACATAGAGAATCCGGCGGCCGAACGGACATCATGACCTACACGCTGCTCAACAAAATCGACGAACCCGCAGACCTGCGCAAGCTGGATCGACGCCAGCTCGACACGCTGGCTGACGAACTGCGCGCCTATGTGCTGGAATCGGTCTCCCAGACCGGCGGGCACCTGTCGTCCAACCTCGGCACGGTGGAGCTGACCATTGCGCTCCACTATGTGTTCGATACCCCGTCCGACCGCGTGGTCTGGGACGTGGGCCATCAGAGCTACCCTCACAAGATCCTGACCGGCCGCCGCGACCGCATGTCCACGCTGCGCCAGTACGGTGGCATCTCGGGCTTCCCGCGCCGCGCGGAGAGCGAGTTCGACACCTTTGGCACCGCCCACTCGTCCACCTCGATCTCGGCCGCGCTGGGCATGGCCCTGGGCGCCCGCACCAAGGGCGAGAAGCGCGTCGGCATCGCCGTGATCGGCGACGGCGCGATGACCGCCGGCATGGCCTTCGAAGCGATGAACAACGCCGGCGTCTACAAGGACCTGCCGCTGCTGGTGGTGCTGAACGACAACGACATGTCGATCTCGCCGCCGGTGGGCATGCTGAACCGCCACCTCGCGCGCCTGCTCTCCGGCCAGTTCTACGCGGCCACCAAGAAGGGCATCGAGCGCGTGCTGTCGGTGGCCCCGCCGGTGCTGGAATTCGCAAAACGGCTGGAAGAACATGCCAAGGGCATGGTCGTGCCGGCCACGCTGTTCGAGGAATTCGGCTTCGACTACATCGGCCCGATCGATGGTCACGACCTGAACTCGCTGGTGCCGACGCTGCAGAACATTCGCCAGCGCGCGCTGGAAGGCCACGGCCCGCAGTTCCTGCACGTGGTGACCAAGAAGGGCCAGGGCTACAAGCTGGCCGAGGCCGACCCGATCCTGTATCACGGCCCCGGCAAGTTCAATCCGGCCGAGGGCATCCGCCCGTCTGCCAAGCCGTCGCGCAAGACCTACACGCAGGTTTTCGGCGAATGGCTGTGCGACATGGCCGCTGCCGACAAGCGTGTGATCGGCGTGACGCCGGCCATGCGCGAGGGCTCGGGCATGGTCGAGTTCGAGAAGCGCTTCCCGGACCGCTACTACGACGTGGGCATCGCCGAGCAGCACGCGGTGACCTTTGCCGGTGGCCTGGCCTGCGAGGGACTGAAGCCGGTCGTGGCGATCTACTCGACCTTCCTGCAACGCGGCTATGACCAGCTGATCCACGACGTGGCGCTGCAGAACCTGCCCGTGGTGTTCGCGCTGGACCGCGCCGGCCTGGTGGGCGCCGATGGCGCCACGCACGCCGGTGCCTACGACATCGCCTACCTGCGCTGCATCCCCAACATGATGGTGATGACGCCGGCCGATGAGAACGAGTGCCGCCAGTTGCTGACCACGGCGTTCCAGCAGGATTGCCCGACCGCCGTGCGCTATCCGCGCGGCGCCGGCGCCGGCGTGGCTACCGAGGCCGCGCTGACCGCGCTGCCGGTAGGCAAGGGCGAGATGCGCCGCGAGGGCCATGCCCGCGCGGGCCAGCGCGTGGCGTTCCTGGCGTTTGGCTCGATGCTGCACCCGGCACTGGGCGCGGCCGAGGCACTGGACGCCTCCGTGGCCAACATGCGCTTCGTCAAGCCGCTGGACGTGGAGCTGGTGAAGTCGCTGGCCGCGAACCACGACTACCTCGTGACTGTGGAGGAGGGCAGCACGATGGGCGGCGCGGGCAGCGCGGTCCTGGAGGCGCTGGCCGAGGCTGGCATCGACATTCCGGTGCTGGTGCTGGGCCTGCCCGACAAGTTCATCGATCATGGCGATCCGGCGTTCCTGCTGTCGCAGTGCGGCCTCGACGCCGCCGGCATCGAGCGTTCGGTGCGCGAGCGTTTCGCCATCGCCGAGGCGCCCGTCAAGGTCGCCACGCCGCGCGTGGCCTGATCCGCACGGCAGTTCCAGGCAGTAAAAGCCGGCGCGGCCCATCCCGCGCCGGCTTCTTTTTTCACACTCGTTGCGCGGGGGATGACCGCCGCGACCGTAAAGGAAACCGTAGATGAACGACATCAATCCCGCCTTCGTCATGCCCGACGTGCAGTCGAGCGTGGACACCCGCCAGATCGTGATCCAGCGCGTGGGCGTCAAGGGCGTGCGCTATCCGCTCTCGCTGAAGACCCCGGCCGGCGTAGTGGCCACCGTGGGCACCTTCGATCTCGATGTACGCCTGCCGGCGGACCAGAAGGGCACGCATATGTCGCGCTTCGTGGCGCTGCTGGAGGACCACCGCGCCCCGCTCGACCTGGCCGCGTTCCGCACGCTGCTGGACGACATGCTGGTGCGCCTGGAAGCCGACGCCGGCCGCATCGAGGTCACGTTCCCGTATTTCATCTCGAAGACCGCGCCGGTGTCCGGCGTGGAATCGCTGATGGACTACGCGGTCACGCTGACGGGTGAGGTCCGCGACGGCCAATCGCGCCTGTGGTTGACCGCGCTGGTGCCGGTGACCAGCCTGTGCCCGTGCTCGAAGAAGATCTCGCAGTACGGCGCGCACAACCAGCGCTCGCATATCACGATGCGCGTGGAACTGGTCGGCGACCTGCCCGTGGAAGCGCTGGTGCGCATGGCCGAGGAAGAGGCGTCGTGCGAACTGTGGGGTCTGCTCAAGCGCCCGGACGAGAAGTTCGTGACCGAGCGCGCCTACGAGAACCCGAAGTTCGTCGAAGACCTCGTGCGAGACATCGCGATGCGGCTCAACGCCGATGCGCGGATCGTCGCGTACACGCTGGAAGCGGAGAATTTCGAGTCCATCCACAATCACAGCGCCTACGCCGTGATCGAGCACGACAAGCGGCAGCCCGCCTGAGCGCGTCGTCGCCAAGAAAAAAGCCACCCTCGGGTGGCTTTTTTACTCGTTGCACGGCGGATCAGAGGAGGTTCACCGCCGGCGTGCCTGCCAGCACCTCCGCCACCTTCGTGCAGGCCGTAGCCGGCTGCCGATCGGACCTGGAGGATTCCCTCGACCTTAGGCCTCAGGCGGGCAGGCGGATGTCGGCCAGATCCCAGCGCGGCGTGACGCCGTAGTCGTAGCCGTGACGGGCCACCTGCGGCGCCGCCTGGAGCCGCATGGCGCCGGCAAACGCGATCATCGCACCGTTATCGGTGCAGAAGGCGAGGTCGGGGTAGTAGACGTCCACCTTGCGGCGGCGGCCCATCTCGTTCAGGCGCTCGCGCAGTTGCTGGTTGGCGCCCACGCCGCCGGCCACCACCAGGCGCTTGTGCCCGGTCTGCTTGAGCGCGGCGAACGACTTGGCCGAAAGCACGTCGACGATGGCATCGACAAAGGCGCGCGCGAGGTTGGCACGATCCTGCTCGCACGGATTCGAAAGCTTGCGGGTTTGTGTCAATACGGCGGTCTTGAGCCCCGCGAACGAGAAATCGAGATTGCCCGAATGGAGCATCGGCCGGGGCAGGTCGAACGCGCCCGGCGAGCCGAACGCGGCCATCCGCGACACTTCCGGGCCACCCGGATAGCCGAGGCCGAGCAGCTTGGCGGTCTTGTCGAAGGCTTCGCCGGCGGCATCGTCGAGGGTCTCGCCCAGCAGCGTGTAGTCGCCCACGCCCTTGACCTCCATCAACTGCGTATGGCCGCCCGAGACCAGCAGCGCGATGAACGGGAAGGGCGGCGGTGCGTCGGTCAGCAGCGGCGAGAGCAGGTGGCCTTCCAGATGATGGACGCCCACCATGGGCACGTTCAGCGCGAATCCGAGTGCGTTGGCGACGGAAGCCCCCACCAGCAGCGCGCCGGCGAGCCCCGGCCCCTGGGTGTAGGCGATGGCGTCGATGTCCTGGCGCGTGCGGCCGGCGTCGTCCAGCACCTGGCGCAGCAGGGGCAGCACGCGGCGGATATGGTCGCGCGAGGCCAGTTCGGGCACCACGCCGCCGTATTCGCGGTGCATGGCGATCTGCGAATGCAGCGCGTGCGCGAGCAGGCCGGCCTCGGTGTCATAGAGGGCCAGCCCGGTTTCATCGCAGGAGGATTCGATACCGAGGACGAGCATGGAAAACAGGAACGGCCAGTGCGATAAACGCTGAATTGGCGTCGATCGTGCCGGCAAGTGCGCATAAATAGGGAAGGACAGCAGGGTAGCACAGCGGCAGGCGGTGCGCCGGCGCGGCTTTTCGCTACAATCCACGCTTCTTGAAAGGCAGGTATGACAACAGGGGCGATGAAGGGCAAGGCCGAGCGGTTCGACGTGGCAGTGCTGGGCGCGGGTGCGGCCGGCATGATGTGTGCCGCCGTGGCCGGGCAGCGCGGGGCGCGTGTGGTGCTGATCGACCACGCGACGCGGCTCGCTGAGAAAATTCGCATCTCGGGCGGTGGCCGCTGCAATTTCACCAATCTCCAGGCCGGCCCGGCCAACTACCTGTCATCGAACCCGCATTTCTGCCGGTCGGCGCTGGCGCGCTACACCCCGCAGGACTTCCTGGCGCTGATGCGCCGGTATGACATCGGCTGGCATGAGAAACATCGCGGCCAGCTTTTCTGTAATGACAGCGCCGAGGACGTGATCCAGATGCTGCGCGCCGAATGTGACGCGGGCAGCGTGCACTGGCGCACCGGCTGCACCATCGATGAGATTCGCCGCGAAGGCGATGACTATCTGCTGCTGACCACGCAGGGCACGGTCCGCGCCGGTGCGGTGGTCGTGGCGACGGGTGGTTTGTCGATCCCGAAGATCGGCGCCACGGATTTTGGCTATCGCATCGCCCGCCAGTTCGGGCTCAAGATGATCGATACGCGGCCCGCCCTGGTGCCGCTGACGTTCGATGGTCAGGCGTGGCAGCCCTTCGTGCCGCTTGCGGGAGTGTCGATGGAAGTCGACATCAGCACCGGCAGCGGCAAGGCGGCCGGCGCGTTCAAGGAAGATCTGCTGTGGACGCACCGCGGGCTGTCCGGCCCGGCCGTGCTGCAGATTTCCAGCTTCTGGCGCCCCGGCACGCCGATCGAGATCGATCTGTTCGATGGCGAGGATGCCGCCGACTGGCTGATCGGACATAAAAAGGGCAGCCGCAAGCATCTGGCGAACCTGCTCGGCGAACGCCTGCCGTCGCGGCTGGCCGACGCATGGTGCGCGGCGGCCGGCCTGCCGGGCGCCCAGCCGGTGGCGGACCTGCCGGACAAGGCGCTGCGCCAGCTTGGCGACGCGCTGAACCGCTGGCAACTGGTGCCCTCGGGCACCGAGGGCTACAAGAAGGCCGAAGTGACGATCGGCGGCGTGGACACGCGCGGGCTGTCCTCCGCCACGATGATGGCGCGCGAGGTGGACGGGCTCTACTTCATCGGCGAGGTGGTCGACGTGACCGGCTGGCTGGGCGGCTACAACTTCCAGTGGGCCTGGGCATCGGCCGTCGCGGCCGGCGAAGCAGTGGCGGAAGCATCACGTGGCGCGAGCGCTGTGGCGTAGCCGGCACGGTCCGTCCAGGCGGGGCCGATGCGCGTGCAGCGTCACAGGCCTTGCGCTACAATCGGCGCTCTCATCACGCTGGCAAGGGCTGGCAGCCGGCAGTCTCTTCTTTCCTTTTTGGCCAAATGACGACGATTCGCCTCAAAGAAAATGAACCGTTCGAAGTCGCGATGCGCCGCTTCAAGCGCACCATCGAGAAGAACGGGCTGATTACCGAACTGCGCGCGCGAGAGTTTTACGAGAAGCCGACCGCCGAGCGCAAGCGTAAGCGGGACGCCGCGGTGAAGCGCCATTACAAGCGCATCCGCAGCCAGACGCTGCCCAAGAAGCTCTACTGATCGCGCCTTGCGTCAGCTCCGAACCCGCTGCGGGCATGGCTCCGGCGGGTTTTTGCGTTAAGGTCCAATTATCGGTCCGGGCGACGCCGCGCTGGCGCGCGCCTGGTTGCTGTCCATCCATTCTTTCGGAAATCTGCCATGTCCCTCAAAGCCCGCATCAACGACGACATGAAGGCCGCCATGCGCGCCCGTGAATCCGAGCGGCTCGGCACCATCCGCCTGCTCATGGCCGCTATCAAGCAGCGCGAGGTAGATGATCGTGTGGAGCTGGATGACGCCGGCATCACCGCCGTCGTGGACAAGATGCTCAAGCAGCGCAAGGACTCCATCTCGCAGTTCGAGCAGGCCGGCCGTACCGACCTCGCTGACAAGGAGAAGGCCGAGGTGGAAGTGCTGACCGCCTATATGCCGGCCCAGCTGTCCGAGGCCGAAGTGGCTGCCGAAGTCCAGAAGGCCGTGACCGAGTCCGGCGCGGCCGGTCCGCAGGACATGGGCAAGGTCATGGGCTTGGTCAAGGCGCGCCTGGCAGGCCGCGCCGACATGACGGCCGTCTCGGCGCTGGTCAAGGCGGCGCTGACGGGCAAGTGATCGACTGGCAATCGGCAAATTCTGGATGTTGGCGTGGCGTTGGGCGAAGAAGCCGTCAGGTTGACGGGGCTTGGCGATGAAAGCCCGGTTTTTCGGGCGCCACGTTGCATCTGCACTACAATGATTCGATAGCCACCGGGCGACGTTCCGGTCACGCATTCACAGAAAAGCGGTCGCCAACGCGGCAGGCCGCCCTCCATCAGGACGGTCAGTCGGGTGATTCCGCAATCCTTTATTCAGGACCTGCTCAACCGTGTCGACATTGTCGATGTGGTGGGCAAGTATGTGCAGCTGAAGAAGGGCGGCGCCAATTTCATGGGCCTCTGCCCGTTCCATAACGAGAAATCCCCGTCGTTCACGGTGTCGCCGACGAAGCAGTTCTATCACTGCTTTGGCTGCGGCGCACATGGCTCGGCCATCGGCTTCCTGATGGAGTATTCGGGCCAGTCCTATCCCGATGCGGTGCGCGAGCTGGCGCAGTCCGTGGGGGTGACGGTGCCCGAGGAGCGCGACCGCCTGCCGCCGGCCCAGCGTGCCGAGCAGCAGGCCAAGACCGTGGCGTTGTCCGATGCCATGACGCGCGCCACCGAGTTCTATCGCAAGCAACTGCGCGGGGCGCCGCAGGCCATCCAGTACCTCAAGGGGCGGGGCCTGACCGGCGAGATCGCGGCGAATTTTGGCCTGGGCTACGCGCCGGACGACTGGCAGGGCCTGGAAGCCGTCTTCGGCAGCTACCGGGACGACAATGTGGCTGCCCCGTTGGTCGAGGGCGGGTTGCTGATCGAGTCGAGCGAGAAGCGCGATGCCGACGGCAAGCCGCGCCGCTATGACCGCTTCCGCGACCGCATCATGTTCCCCATCCGCAACACCAAGGGGAATGTGATCGGCTTTGGGGGCCGGGTGATGGGTCAGGGTGAGCCAAAATACCTGAACTCCCCGGAAACGCCGCTCTTCAGCAAGGGAACGGAGCTGTACGGCTTGTTCGAGGCCCGGCACGCCATCCGCGAAAATGGCTACGTGTTGGTGGTGGAAGGCTATATGGATGTGGTGGCGTTGGCCCAGTTGGGCTTCGCCAATGCCGTGGCCACGCTTGGCACCGCGTGCACGACCGTGCACGTGCAGAAGCTGTTGCGCCAGACCGACGCAGTGGTGTTCTCGTTCGATGGCGACTCTGCGGGCCGGCGCGCGGCGAGGCGGGCGTTGGAAGCGTGTTTGCCGCACGTTGCCGACAACAAGACGATCCGTTTCCTGTTTTTACCGTCAGAACACGATCCTGACAGCTATGTACGGGAAGAGGGCACCGATGCGTTCGCCCGGCAAGTGCAGACCGCGATGCCGCTGTCGCGCTTCCTGCTCCAGGTGGTCACCGAGGAACAGGACCTGCGCCAGCCCGAGGGCCGCGCCCGTGCCCAGTACGAGGCCAAGCCGCTGCTCCAGTCGATGCCGGCCGGCGGATTGCGCCTACAGATCGTGCGCGAACTTGCCGATGCTACCGGTACGACACCTGCCGAGATCGAGGCCGTGTGCGGATTGGGCAGCGATTCGTCGCGGGTGGGGCGTTTCGCCCAGCCCAGGCCGCGCGCGCGCCGTCAGGCGCCGACCGGGCTGGAGCAGCGCGTGATTCAGTTGCTGATGAGCTATCCGTCGCTCGCTGGGCGTCTCGATGCCGATACGCGGGCGCTGCTGCTAGACAGTACAAGGCCGGAGGCCGAAGTACTCGCTCACTTGGTGGATGCCTGTGATGGCCTCCAGGGGGCGGTGAACTTCGCGGCATTCAGCGAGCATCTTGCGCAAACGCCCTATGCCGAGGTCTACGCGGGAGCCCGGACGGCGGTGCTCAAGGAAGAAATCGAGGAAGAGCCGGCGACGATGGAATTCGATGGCGCCATCCACAAATTATTGGCAGAACCCCTGCAGCGCGAGTTGGAAGCGCTCCAAAAGGCAGTTTCGGCCGGTGGGGCCAGCGACGCGGAAAAAACCCGCATGGTCTGGCTGGTGGCCGAGGTGCAGCGGCGCCGCCAGCTTGGCTTGCGGCCCGCCACGGCCGATGGAGCCTGAGCTGGCAGGGTGTTGAACAGGATGCAGTGGAAAGGTGAAATGGGGGCTTGAGTGCACAACGGTAGGTGTCCAGACGGGGATATCTGGCGCTTGTCCGGTGCTTAAGCCTTGATTTTTCAGGTGAAAACCTTACCTGAGTGGAAGCCGGGTGTTGGTGACGTGCTACAATGCCCGGTTTGGATTGCGAAATCTCTCTCCAGTACTGGCGAAAGTGAGCGTGCCAATGGCAAAGGCCAAAGCAACCGAAAGGGTAGCCGATAAGGCGCCCTCCAAAGCTCCCCAATCAGGGAGCGGCAAGGCGTCCGTGAATACAACGGCGGCGAAGACTTCGACCGCGACAGTCAGGACGACAACAGCCCGGTCTGCGCCAGCAAAGCCCGCGCACGGTGCAACTGCACCGGCAGGGACCACTTCCGCCAGGAATCGCATATCCGAAAAGACAAAGCCCTCGACTTCGGCACGCGAGAGCGGCGATAGCGCCAATACGAGCGGCATGCATGCCGCTTCTGCACCCGTGAAAGGCAAGAGTATCACCGTGGCGAAACAGCAGAATACCGAAGTCGAGAGCAAGCGTGCGGCAACGACGGCCAGCACCCGGAACGGAGCCGCCAAGACTGGCGCTGCCGCCGTGGCGCCAAAGGCCCGTGCCGCGACTCCCGCACCCGTTGCATCCGAGCCTCCCGCTGCCCCGGCCGTCAAGCCGGAGCCCAAGAAGCGTGGCCGCAAGCCCAAGGCCGAGATGCAGCAAGACGACAGCACCCCTGAAGACGTGACTGAAGAGTTTTACGAAAACGACGCGCCAGCGGCCGCCGCACCCGCCGCCACCGCTGCGCCCAAGACCGAGAAGCAGAAGGCCAAGGACCGCAAGGCCAAGGAAAAGGCGCTGCTCAAGGAGTTCGCCTCGACCCAGCAGGGCACCGAGGAGGAACTCGAGGTCCGCCGCCAGAAGCTCAAGGCGCTGATCAAGCTCGGTAAGTCGCGCGGCTACCTGACCTACGCGGAAATCAACGATCACCTGCCGGACGACATGGTCGATTCGGAAACGATCGACACGCTGGTCGCCACGCTGAACGACATCGGCATCGCCGTCTACGAGCAGGCGCCGGACGCCGAAACGCTGCTGCTCAACGACAACGCGCCGTCCGCCACGAGCGAGGAAGAGGCTGAGGAAGAGGCGGAAGCCGCACTTTCGACCGTCGATTCCGAATTCGGCCGCACCACCGACCCGGTCCGCATGTACATGCGCGAAATGGGCACGGTGGAGCTGCTGACGCGCGAGGGCGAAATCGAGATCGCCAAGCGGATCGAAGCGGGCCTGAAGGACATGGTCATGGCCATCTCGGCCTGCCCGGTCACGATTTCCGAGATCCTGGCGCACGCCGAGCGCGTGGCGAACGACGAGATCAAGATCGACGAGTTCGTCGATGGCCTGATCGACCCGAACGCCGACGACGTGGCGGTAGCAGCCCCGGCTGCGGCCGCAGCGGCAGCCGAGGAGGAAGATGTCGAGTCCGACGAGGAAAGCGACGGCGACGAGGAAGACGAGGACGACAGCGCTGCTGGCGGCGCGGCTTCCGCACGTCAACTGGAAGAACTGAAGCAGAACGCGCTGGAGAAATTCCGCGTGATCGCCGAGCAGTTCGACAAGATGCGCCGTGCCTTCGAGAAGGAAGGCTACAAGTCCAAACCGTACGTGAAGGCGCAGGAAGCGATCCAGGCCGAACTGATGGGCATCCGCTTCACCGCGCGTAACGTGGAGCGCCTGTGCGACACGCTGCGTGGCCAGGTGGATGAGGTGCGCAAGCTCGAACGCGCGATCCTGAACATCGTCGTGGACAAGTGCGGCATGCCGCGCTCGGACTTCGTCGCCCGCTTCCCGGGCAACGAGACGAACCTGGACTGGATCGAGACCGTGGTGGCCGACCACAAGGGCTACAGCACGATCGTCGAGCGTAACGTACCGGCCGTGCACGAACTGCAGCAGAAGCTGATCGACCTGCAGGCGCGCGTGGTGCTGCCGCTGAAGGAGCTGAAGGACGTCAACCGCAAGATGTCCGAGGGCGAGAAGCGCGCCCGCGAGGCCAAGCGCGAGATGACCGAGGCCAACCTGCGTCTGGTGATCTCGATCGCCAAGAAGTACACGAACCGTGGCCTGCAGTTCCTGGATCTGATCCAGGAAGGCAACATCGGCCTGATGAAGGCGGTGGACAAGTTCGAATACCGTCGCGGCTACAAGTTCTCCACGTACGCCACGTGGTGGATCCGCCAGGCCATTACGCGTTCGATCGCGGATCAGGCACGCACGATCCGGATTCCGGTGCACATGATCGAAACGATCAACAAGATGAACCGGATTTCGCGTCAGATCCTGCAGGAAACGGGCAACGAGCCCGATCCGGCAACGCTGGCCGAAAAGATGGAGATGCCGGAGGACAAGATCCGCAAGATCATGAAGATCGCGAAGGAGCCGATCTCCATGGAAACGCCGATCGGTGACGACGACGACTCGCATCTGGGCGACTTCATCGAAGACACGAACACGCTGGCGCCGGCCGAGGCCGCGCTGCATGGTTCGATGCGCGACGTGGTGAAGGACGTGCTGGACAGCCTGACGCCGCGCGAGGCCAAGGTGCTGCGGATGCGTTTCGGCATCGAAATGAGCACGGACCACACGCTGGAAGAAGTGGGCAAGCAGTTCGACGTGACGCGTGAACGGATTCGCCAGATCGAGGCCAAGGCACTGCGCAAGCTGCGCCACCCGAGCCGCTCCGACAAGCTGAAGAGCTTCCTGGAAGGCAACTAAGCCCTCCAAGGGCCTCTAGCTCATGCCTGGTTAGAGCAGCGGACTCATAATCCGTTGGTGCCGTGTTCGACTCACGGGAGGCCCACCAACTTACGTGGTAGTAAAAAAGGGGTTACGGTTGATGCCGTAACCCCTTTTTTATTGCGGATGCAACCGACGGATAAACATACGGCGGAAACTCCTGCTCCCCGCAGCCAAAACTCACGGCTGGCGCCATGGAGGCGGCAATCAGGAGAAGCGTCTTCACATTGCTAAACGGCCTGGAAAGTGTCATCGCGCTCTGGGTGTGAATGGAAAGAACGCGGACGCTATCACGCCGCAAATGCGGCGCCTATCGCACAACTACGAAAGCGCGCCGCCGAGCCGCCAAACCACCCTTAACCCGCCACGGCCGGCAGCCGGAACGATGCCACCGTCGTGCGCAGCACCCCGGCCTGTTCCTCCAGCGCCTGCGCCGCCGAGGCGGCTTCTTCCACCAGTGCGGCGTTTTGCTGCGTGACCTGGTCCATCTGGGTCACGGCCAGACTGACTTGCTCGATGCCGGCGCTCTGTTCGGTCGATGCCGCGCTGATCTCGCCCATGATGTCCGTCACGCGGCGCACGGCCTGGACCACGTCGCTCATCGTCGCGCCGGCCTGGTCGACCTGGCGTGTGCCGGCTTCGACCTCGCTCACCGTTTCATTAATCAGCTGCACGATTTCCTTGGCGGCGGTAGCCGAGCGCTGCGCCAGCGCGCGCACCTCGCCCGCCACGACGGCGAAGCCGCGGCCCTGTTCACCGGCGCGCGCCGCTTCCACGGCGGCGTTGAGCGCCAGGATGTTGGTCTGGAAGGCGATGCCTTCGATCACTCCCGTAATATCGCCAATTTTGCGCGAGGCGAGCTGGATATCGCGCATGGTGTCCACCACCCGGCGCACGTCCTCGCCGCCGCGCGAGGCGGTGTCGGACGCCTGCGTGGCCAGCGCATTGGCCTGTCGCGCGTTGTCCGCGTTCTGCTTCACGATGGACGTCAGTTCTTCCATGCTGGCGGCAGTCTGCTCGAGCGCGCTCGCCTGTTCCTCGGTCCGTTGCGAGAGGTCGAGGTTGCCGGCGGCAATCTGCTGCGTGGCGCTGGCGATGGCATCGCTGCCGCCACGCATGGTCTGGATGGCGCTTACCAGGCCGCGCTGCATCTCCTGCAGGCCGCGCGTCAGGGCGCCCATCTCGTCCTCGCTGGTTACGCGGATGGTCTGGGTCAGGTTGCCCCGAGAAATTTCGCTGAAGTTCTCAAGCATGCGGCCCAGCGGCGCCGAGATCGCGCGTTGCAGGCCGACCGCACAACCCAGTGCGGCGATGATGCCCAGGCCGATGGCACCGGCCACCATCCATTGGAAGCGCTGCGCGCGGGCCGTGGCGTGCTCGTACATCGCCTTGGCCTGGTCGCTCTGGTTGCGCTCGAGGGCGTCCACGGCGGCGGTCAGTGCGACGAACAGCGGCGGAATCGTCACCATCACCGCCTTGTCGGCGCCGGCGGCGTCGTTGGCGCGCAGCGCGGCGATCAGGGGCTCCACGCCATCGCGCAGGAAGGTCGCCCGCTTGCCTTCCACCTCGGCGGTCAGGCGCTTTTCCTCTTCCGTTTTCGGAAGTGCCTGATATTTGCTCCACGCGGCCTCGGACTTCTGCCGATAGGTCAGCGCCTTCTCGATGGTGACCGGCACGTCGGCGGCATCCGGGTGGAACACGGCGCGATCCAGTGTGGTGCGGATCACGGCGGCGTTGAGCTGGGACTTGGCCACCAGCGCCGTGGAGGCCAGCTGGTTGGTGTAGATCTCGTGGATATCGGCGCGGGAATCGCGCATGCCCACCGCGCCGATGATGCCGATGACTGTGAGCAGGGTCCCAAGCAGGGCAAGCGCGGCGTTGAGACGTAGGCGGATGGAGAGCTTGTTGAACATGGCACGGCCAGGTTGATGACGATGACGCCTTTAACGGTCGCCAACCTGATCCGCTGAAGCCCCGATTGACAATGTCGACAAAGGTCGACAGGAATTCAGCAGCGCCCCACAAAACCGTTGGCATCCGTACGTGCCCAACGCATCATATGGGGATCGGAATTTCCCTATGACTGTCCTTCCACGGAGCGCAGAAACATGAGACTGATCGGTATGCTCGATTCCCCGTACGTGCGGCGCGCGGCCATCTCGCTGGCCTTGCTCGACGTGCCGTTCCGGCATGAATCAGTATCGGTGTTCAGCACCTTCGAGCAGTTCCGGGCGATCAATCCGGTGGTCAAGGCGCCTTCGCTGGTCTGCGACGACGGCACCGTGCTGATGGATTCCACGCTGATCATCGACTACGCGGAAGCGGTGGCACGGCGCAGTCTCATGCCGTCTGAGCTGGGCGCGCGCCAGCGGGCGCTGCGCATCATCGGCCTGGCGCTGGCCGCGTGCGAAAAGGCCGTGCAGGATGTCTACGAGCACAACCTGCGCCCGGCCGAGAAGCAGCACCAGCCCTGGCTGGACCGCGTGGACGGGCAGCTCGCTCGCGCCTATGCGCTGCTGGAACAGGAAATTTCAACCTGCGCCGTGCCGGCCGATGCCAGCACGCTGACCCAGGCGGACGTGACCACCGCTGTGGTCTGGACCTTCACCCAGACGCTGCTGCCGGGAAGGGTGACGCCGGCGCAACATCCGTCGCTCGCGGCATTCACCGCCGCCTTAGAGCAATTCGACGTTTTCCGCAATTGGCCACACGCCTGAAGGTGCGCCCGTTCGGAGGTGCGATACCCCACCAATTTCCCCACAAATGGGTGATGTCGGCGGAGGGACCTTCGCGCAAGATAGTCCCGGGGCAACAGGATCCTTGCCCCGCTACCACTTCAGCCCCGCGACCTCCCCGGCCTGCGGGGCTCTTTCATTCCGGGGTCCGGTTTCGGATGCTTCCTATCGGGCGCGCAGGATCGCCTCGATCTTCTCCGCCGCCGCGCGCAGTGGGGGCAAGTAGTGCGATTCCAGATAGGCCTGGTTGCGGCTGCCCAGCACCATGCTGAGCCCCAGGCCGGCCACGGTCTTGCCGGTCTGGTCGCGTAGCGGCACGGAGATCCCGGCGAAGCCATCGACCAGTTCACTGATCAGCGTGCAGAAGCCATCCGCTCGAACTTGTTCGAGCTTGCGCGCCAGCGCCGCCCGCGAGTCGATCGTGAACGGCGTCAGCTTGCGCAGTTCGGCGGATTCCAGATAGGTCACCAGCGCCGCGTCGTCCAGCCCCGCCAGCAGCACGCGGCCCAGCGAGTGGGCGTAGGCGGGCATGCGGCGGCCGATGGCCATGTCCACGCGCAGCATCTGGCTCGGCTCCTCGCGCGCCACCAGCACCACCGAGTCGCGGTCGAACATGCCGATCGAGCAGCTTTCGCCCGCCTCGGCACAGAGCGCCTGCAAATAGGGCCGGGCCAGTTGCGGCAGGTTCATCGAGGCAAAGTAGGCATAGCCGAGGTCCATCACCTTGGGCGTCAGCGCAAAGTAACGGCCGTCCTGCGCCAGGTAGCCGTTGTGCTCGAGCGTCAGCAGCAGCCGGCGCGCGGCGGCGCGGGTCACGTCAAGTTGCTCGGCCACCTCCTGCATGGTCAGCCGTTCCACGCCGCTCGCGTACAGGCGCAGCAGCGCCAGCCCCTTGGTGAGCGAATCGAGCAGCTCGTCCTTTTTCGGGGCGTCGTGGGGAACGTCGTTGGCAGCGGTGGCGTCGGAGCGCGTCATGCGAGGGTCGGGAAGGGCCGATAAAGGGCCAGATGAAGGGGAAAGTCAGGGTTTGTCGGGATGCGGCGCACACTTGCGTCCGGGCGTCCGATCCGTATGATAGGCGTTTTGCGAACATTTGTTCGGGAATCGTGGGTCAGTAGAAACCACGACACAAGAAGAACCAGGAGACAGCAATGAAGGTGATCACCACCCGGCAGGCGGCCGAGCTTGTCCAGAGCGGCTGGACCGTGGCCAGCGCAGGCTTCGTGGGCGCTGGGCATGCCGAGGGCGTGACCGAGGCGCTGGAGTCGCGCTTCCTGCAGGACGGCCTGCCGCGAGACCTGACGCTGGTCTATTCGGCCGGCCAGGGCGACCGCGGCGCGCGCGGGGTGAATCACTTCGGCAATGCCGGCATGACCCGGACCATCGTCGGCGGTCACTGGCGCTCGGCCACGCGGCTGGCCACGCTTGCCATGAACGAGGACTGCGAGGGCTTCAACCTGCCGCAGGGCGTGCTGACCCACTTGTATCGGGCCATCGCCGGCGGCAAGCCGGGCGTGATGACGAAGGTCGGCCTCCATACCTTCGTCGATCCGCGCACCGCGCAGGATGCGCGCTACCACGGCGGCGCCATCAACCAGCGCGCGCACGACGCCATCGCGGCAGGCCGCGCCAACTGGGTCGAAGCGGTCGATTTCCGGGGCGACGAATACCTGTTCTATCCGAGCTTTCCGATTCATTGCGCGCTGATCCGCTGCACCGCCTCGGACACGCGCGGCAACCTGAGCACGCATCGCGAGGCGTTCCACCACGAGCTGCTGGCGATGGCGCAGGCCGCGCACAACTCGGGCGGCATCGTGATCGCGCAGGTGGAGTCGATCGTCGATTACCACGAGAACCTCCAGGCCATTCACGTGCCGGGCATCCTCGTCGATTACGTGGTGGTCAGCGAGGAGCCGGCGCACCATCAGATGACGTTCGCCGAGACCTATAACGCCGCCTATGTCACGCCGTGGCGCGGGGAGGCCGCTGCGGCGGCCGAAGCGGCCCGCGAGGCCGAGGCGCTGCCGGCCACCGCCGCGCCGCTCGACGCCCGCACCATCGTCCAGCGCCGCGCCGCGATGGAGATCGCGCGCCGCCAGCCGCGCGTGGTCAACCTCGGCGTGGGCATGCCCGCCGCCGTGGGCGCGCTCGCGCACCAGGCCGGGCTCGGCGGCTTCACGCTGACCGTGGAGGCGGGCCCCATCGGCGGCACGCCGGCGGATGGCCTGAGCTTCGGCGCCTCCGCCTACCCCGAGGCCGTGGTGGACCAGCCAGCCCAGTTCGATTTCTACGAGGGCGGCGGCATCGACCTGGCCATCCTCGGCCTGGCCGAACTCGACGGCCACGGCAACGTCAACGTGAGCAAGTTTGGCGAAGGCGAGGGCGCGCTGATCGCGGGCGTGGGCGGCTTTATCAACATCACCCAGAGCGCCCGCGCGCTGGTCTTCATGGGCACGCTGACGGCGGGCGGACTCGAGATCCGCGTCGAGGACGACCAGCTGCGCATCGTGCGCGAAGGCCGCGTCAAGAAGATCGTGCCCGAGGTGTCTCACCTGAGCTTCAACGGCCCGTACGTGGCCTCGCTCGGCGTGCCGGTGCTGTACGTGACCGAGCGCGCGGTGTTCGAGATGCGCGCCGACGCAAATGGCGAAGCGCGCCTGACGCTGGTGGAAATCGCCCCGGGCATGGACCTGCAGCGCGATGTGCTCGACCAATGCGCCACCCCCGTGGCCGTGGCCGATGACCTGCGCCAGATGGACCCGCGCCTGTTCCGCCCGGGCGTGATGACGCTCTGAATCTCGCGCGGTATCTATTAGTTAGTCAGTCGAAGAAGCAAGCCGGCCACGACCGGCCCATTGGAGGAAACACCGTGCATTACCAACGTCGTCGTTTTACGATTTCCGCGCTCGCGCTGTCCGTCGCCGCCACGCTGCCGCTGCTCGCCGCGCCCGCGCTGGCCCAGCAGGGCTACCCGGACAAGCCGATCCGCCTGATCGTGCCGTTCCCGGCCGGCGGCCCGACCGACACCGCCGCGCGCATCATCGGCCAGAAGATGGGCGAGAGCCTGAAGCAGACCGTGGTGATCGACAACCGCCCGGGCGCCTCGGGCACCATCGGCGCCGAGGCCGTGGCCAAGGCCGCGCCTGATGGCTACACGCTGCTGATGCTGGCCACGCCGACGCTGCTGGCCCCGCACCTGATTCCGCGCAAGAGCTACGACCTGTTCAAGGACCTCACGCCGGTGGGCGCGGCCTATGAGCTGCCGATCGTAATGGTGGTCAATCCGCAGTCGATGCCCGATGTGACCGACCTGCAGCAGTACATCGCCAAGGTCAAGGGCAAGCCCGGCGAGTTCAACTACACCAGCGCCGGTAATGGCAGCTTCGGCCATCTGTCGACGGAACTGCTGAAGAACCTCGGCCATTTCGACGTCCAGCACGTGCCGTACAAGGGCAGCGCGCCGGCGATTTCCGACCTGCTGGCCGGCCAGGTGCCGATGATGTTCGCGGACATGATCGCGGCGCTGCCGCACATCAAGGCCGGTAAGCTGCGGCCGATCGCGGTGGGCTCGGCCAAGCGCGTCAGCTTCACGCCCGATGTGAAGACGGTGGCGGAGCAGGGCTTCCCGGGCTTCGATGCGTCGTCGTGGGGCGGGCTGCTGGTGCCGGCCGGCACGCCGAAGGAGATCGTCGCCAAGCTCTCCGCTGAACTGAAGGCTGCGCTGGCCGATCCGACCGTCCAGCAGAAGATGCTGGGCGCCGGCACGGTGGCGTCCTACATGCCGCCCGATCAGCTCGCCACGCGCATGCGCAACGACTATGCGAAATGGGGCAAGGTGATCAAGGACAACAATATCAAGAGCGACTGAGGCTGGCCGTCGATTCAGACGGCCGTTTGGCGGTTCCTCGCCTATACCGGAGCGGAGCGGGGCGGGGGATGGGGCGGACCTTTGCCGATCAACATGTCGAACTTCGTTGATATTCCGGCCCTATCCTCCAACCCCTCTCCCTCCGGGAGCGGGGCGCCGCCAGTTGTTCAGCCCTGTGCCTGCAAGGTCTGCGCGTACTGCGACACGCCGTTCAGGTCGCGCAGATCCACGGTCAGCGCGCGCGAGGCCGGATCGATATTGATCTCGCCGAAAAACTGGAAACCGGCCAGCGGCGACAGGTTCTGCGCGGTCGGCGCCTTCTGAAACACCACGCGCGGCCCGAAGGTGTTGTCGAGCGGATTGGGACCGAAGCTGCCCGCGTTGAGCGGCCCCGCCACGAATTCCCAGAACGGATCGAAATCCCGGTAGACGGCCCGCTCGGGCGCGTAGTGGTGCGCGGCGCAGTAGTGCACGTCGGCGGTGATCCACACCACGTTCTTCAGGCCGGCCTGGCGCATCCGCGTCAGCAGCCGCGCGGTTTCCCGTTCGCGGCCCAGCGCCGGGCCGTCGCCATTGGCGATGGCCTCCCAGCGCGCGCGGCCCTGTGCATCCTTGCCATCGGGTACGCCGAGGCCGATCGGCATATCCGCTGCAATCACCTTCCACGTGGCGCGCGACGCCACCAGTTCCGCCATCAGCCATTCCAGCTGCGCGTTGCCGAGGAAAGGCGTGTCCTTGCCTTCCACGGTTTCGCGGTTGTAGCCGTTCGGGCCCCGGAAGCTGCGCATGTCGAGCACAAACACATCGAGCAGGGGGCCCTGGGCGATGCGGCGATGCACGCGCTCGTCCAGCCCCTGGCGGTGCCAGCGCATCGGCGCGTTCTCGAGGAAGGCACGCTGGCCGCGCGCCACCAGCACGCTGACGTCCTTCTCGGTGTAGCGCGCATCGCCGGACAGATCCTTCGACGCGGACCAGTTGTTGGTCACCTCGTGGTCATCCCACTGCCAGATCTGCGGCACCTGCCGGGCGAAGCGGCGCACGTTCTCGTCGAGCATGTTGTAGCGATGGCGGCCCCGGAATTCCTTCAGGGTCTCGGCCACCTTGCTGACTTCTTCGGTGACGACGTTCTTCCAGATCCGGCCGCCCTCGGCCTTCTGCTCGGCCTGGATGGGGCTGTCGGCGTAGATCGTGTCGCCGCTGTGAATAAAGAAGTCAGGGTTGCGCTGGCGCATGGCGTCGTAGATGCGCATGCCGCCCAGTTCCGGATTGATGCCCCAGCCCTGGCCGACCGTATCGCCGGACCAGACGAAGCGCACGGGGCGGTCGGCGGCCAGCGAGGGGGTGCGGAAGCTGCCGTCCAGCCACGGACCCAGTCCGCGCCGCTCGCCCGGGGTCTCGAACGCCACGCGCACGAAATACGGCTGGCCCGGCGCCAGGCCGGTCAGCAGCGTGCGGGCGGTGAGGTCGGTCTCGGCGATGGCCAGCGGCCCGGAGAGGCGGGCGGCGTTGCGGAACGACGGGTCGGTGCTGTATTCGACGACCATCCGCGCCGGGCGGTCGGCGCGGGCCCAGACCACGAGGCCGTCATCCGAGGGATCGCCCAGCTGAATGCCTGCCGGCGCACTGGGCCGGGCCGAGGACACCACGGCCGGTGCGGCGATCAATGTGCCGCTCAGTGCACTCAAGCCGACACCCAGACCCAGAAAGCGGCTCGATGTGCGCAGGAAGCGCCGACGGGCCAGATCGGTCGGGGAGGGCGCAAGTTGTGGCGTATTCGGCATGAATGGGTCTGGAATCGGGGTCAGGTGGGCCGCTGTCGGCACATCGTCGGGCCAGTATCGTCGCCGCGCCATGTGACACGGCGTTGACATGACATCTGGCGATACTCACGATGCACCGGACACTGATGGTAGAATCCAAGTCTTTGATTTTCTGGGCAATTGCCGATCGTGACCCAACGCCCCGCGTTGGCGCAGCCCGGCATGCCTTTCTCGAGACGCGTGTCAGTTGGCGCGGGCCTCGCCCGCCAGACACCGAAACCATGACGATGACGACCACCCCAGACCAGACCCCAGCCGCAGAGCAAACGTTCGAAAGCTTCGGGCTGGATTCGCGCATCCTGCGCGCCTTGACCGAACAGGGCTACACCACGCCGACGCCGATCCAGGCGCAGGCCATTCCGGTGGTCCTCCTCGGCAAGGACGTGATGGGCGCCGCGCAGACCGGCACCGGCAAGACGGCAGGCTTCGCGCTGCCGATCATCCAGAGCCTGCTGCCGATGTCGAACGCGAGTGCCTCGCCCGCGCGCCACCCGGTGCGTGCGCTGATGCTGACGCCGACGCGCGAACTGGCCGATCAGGTCTACGACAACGTGGCGCGCTACGCCAAGCATACCGACCTGCGCAGCACCGTGGTGTTCGGCGGCGTAGACATGAACCCGCAGACCGATGCGCTGCGCCGTGGCGTGGAAATCCTCGTCGCCACGCCGGGCCGCCTGCTGGACCACGTGCAGCAGAAGTCGGTGAACCTGTCGCAGGTGCAGATGCTGGTGCTGGACGAAGCCGACCGCATGCTCGACATGGGCTTCCTGCCGGACCTGCAGCGCATCATCAACCTGCTGCCGGCCCAGCGCCAGACGCTGCTGTTCTCGGCCACGTTCTCGCCGGAAATCAAGCGGCTGGCCTCGAGCTACCTGAAGCAGCCGGTGACGATCGAAGTGGCGCGCAGCAACTCGACCAACGAGAACGTGCGCCAGATGGTCTACCGCGTGGAAGACGGCCACAAGCAGGCCGCCGTGGTGCACCTGCTCAAGCAGCGCGCGTCGGAAACCGATTCGCGCCAGTGCATCGTGTTCGTCAACAGCAAGATCGGCTGCTCGCGCCTGGCGCGTCACCTGGAGCGCGAGGGCATCAACGCCGCCGCCATCCACGGCGACAAGACCCAGACCGAGCGCATGCAGACGCTGGAAGGCTTCAAGACCGGCACGATCGACGCTCTGGTGGCTACCGACGTGGCCGCCCGTGGCCTGGACATCCCGGCCATGCCGTGCGTGATCAACTTCGACCTGCCGTACAGCGCGGAAGACTATGTGCACCGCATCGGCCGTACGGGCCGGGCTGGCGCCAGCGGCGATGCGCTCTCGATCTACGTGCAGGGCGGCGATGACCGCCTGCTGGCCGATATCGAGAAACTGATCAAGCGCAGCATTCCGCGCGGCGAGCTGAATGGCTTCGACCCGACCGGCGAGCGTGCGCGCACAGAGGAAACGGACCGTCGTCGCCAGCGTGCCGATGTGCGCCGCACCCGTGACAACGGCGGTGAAGCGGCGGCGGAGGCGGAAGCCGTGCCGGGCCGTCGTCGCCGCACCGAAAGCGGTGGCCGTCAGGCGTTCCGTCCGTCGGACGATCCGTTCTTCTCGCGCCCGTACGAGCCGTCGAACCATCACGCCAACGCGCAGCCGGCCGACGAGCAACTGGCTGCCGCGCTGAGCCGTGGCCGCCCGGCGCCGAAGCGTCCCGTGGCCGCGCTGCTGGGCGGCGCGCCGCGCAAGTCGTAACAGACTGCCCGGGCAAAAAAATGGCACCTTCGGGTGCCATTTTTGTTTGGTGCGCGAGGTTCTGAAGAGCGCCCGGTCAGCGCTGCATCACCGCCCACTGCCCGGTTGCCGCCGCCAGCCAGCCCGGCACGCTAGTCTCGCCATTGGCGATGCCGAGATGCGTCCCGGCCATGCGCAGCGCTTCCAGCGGCGCGGCCGTGTCGATGGCCTGCGCGCCGCTCTGCTTACTGAGTTTCTCGCCATCGGCATTCACCACCACGGGCACGTGCAGGTAGGACGGCGTGGGCAGGCCCAGCAGATGTTGCAGATGGATCTGGCGCGGCGTGGAGTCGAGGAGGTCGGACCCGCGCACGATATGGGTGATGCCTTGCGCGGCGTCGTCGACCACGACGGCGAGCTGGTAGGCCCACAGGCCGTCCGCGCGGCGCAGGACGAAATCGCCGAGTTCCGTTTCCAGGTCCTGGCACTGGCGACCCTGCCAGCGGTCGTCGAAACAGATCATGGCGGCCGGGCCGTCCGGCACGCGCACCCGCCACGCGCGTGGCAGCTTGCCGTGCAGGCCGTTGCGGCAGGTGCCGGGGTAGCCGAGCGTCTGGTGGCGCTCGCGCACATGGATCAGCGAGTCGGCGATCTCCTTGCGCGAGCAGCCGCAGGGGTAGAGCTGGCCGCTGGCGTCGAGGCGGCGCAGCGCGTCGCCGTACAGCGACTCGCGGCGGCTCTGCCATTCGGGCGCCTCGTCGGCGTGCAGCCCGAGCCGTTCCAGGGTCTGCAGGATGTCGAAATCGGCGCCCTTCACGCAGCGCGGATAGTCGATGTCCTCGATGCGGACCAGCCAGTCGCCACCATGGGCGCGGGCGTCGAGCCAACTGGCCAGCGCCGTGACCAGCGAGCCCAGGTGCAACGGGCCGGTGGGCGAGGGCGCAAAGCGCCCGCGATAGCGGGGCATCGGCAACTCCCTCAGGCCGGCTGGCTGGCTAGCGGCGGCTGCATCAGCGCCTGCGCAAGGCGGGGGTCTTCGAGCTTGCTGGTCCACCATTGCAGCGCCTTGCCGCGCGAGCTGGTGCGCCACGCCACCTTGAAATTGCCGGGCGCGCGCACTTCCACGGTCTCACGGGCCAGCAGCACGCCGCTTTCGATATGGGGCGCGGCCATCGGGGCCGGCAGCCAGCCGCAGCCGAGGCCACGGATCTGCGCCTCGAGCTTGTCACGCATGGTCGGCACCACCAGGACATCCTGCCCGGCCAGCACGCCGTGCGTACGCGCCGGCAGGTTGCGCGAGGTATCGCCCACGGCCACGATGCGGTGCTTGGCGATCTGCATCGTCGTCAGCGGTCCTTCCTCGGTGGCCAGCGGATGGTGCGAGGCCACCGCGAACACGAACGGCACCGACCCGAGCGGCCGCACCTGGAAGCCCTGCGTGCTGGGCGCCTCGTAGGCCCCGCCGATGACCAGATCGACCCGGTTGCTGACCAGCGCATCCCAGGCGCCGCCTAGCACTTCCTTCGAAAAGCGCAGCCGCGTGGCGGTGTTCTCGGCATAGAAATCCTGGATCACCGGCAGCAGCGCGCGAAAGTTGACGAGGTCGTCCAGGGCGATGCTGAGGTTGGCCTCCCAGCCCGTGGCGAGGCGCTTGACGCGCCGCGCGAGGTCGTCGGCCGCGTGGAGCAGGTGGCGGCCTTCGTCCAGCAGGGCGCGGCCCGCCGGGGTCAGTTCGGCGCGGTGACGGCGGCGGTCGAACAGCAGGACGTCCAGATCCTCTTCCAGCTTTCGGACCACATAGGTCAGCGCCGAGGGCACCTTGCCCATTTCGTGGGCGGCGGCGGCAAAGCTGCCCTTGCGCTCGATGGCGTCCAGGACTTCGAGGGATTCGAGGGAGAGTGGCATGTTCAGAAAATCTGAATGAATTCTTCTAACTGGGTGCCCGCCAATATACGCCGACTCCCCTAAACTGCCTAGCATCGAAACGCCGCTGACCCAAGCCAGTCCGATTGTGACAGGCAATTTTGGGAACCTCGGAGGCCACAAGGAGGGCCATCAAAATGATTGAAATCCGTAAGTCAGACGAACGCGGTTATGCGGACCATGGCTGGCTCAAGTCGTATCACAGCTTCTCCTTCGCAGATTACTACGACCCACGCCATGTTCAGTTCGGGCCGCTGCGTGTGATCAATGAGGATCGCGTGGCGCCGGGCATGGGCTTTGGCACGCACGGCCACCGGGACATGGAAATCATCAGTTATGTGCTCGATGGCGAACTTGCGCACAAGGACAGCATCGGCAATGGCAGCGTGATCCGCCCGGGCGATGTGCAGCGGATGAGCGCCGGTACCGGCGTGCGGCACTCGGAATACAACCACGCCGCGCACGACACCACGCACTTCCTGCAGATCTGGGTGATTCCTGCCGAGAACGGCATTGAGCCGGGCTACGAGGAGCGCAATTTCCCGGTCGAGGAAAAGCGCGGCAAGCTGCGCCTCGTCGTCAGCCCGGATGGTGCTGAGGGCTCGGTGGTGATCCATCAGGACGCGCGGCTCTACGCCGGGTTGTTCGATGGGGACGAGGGCGCCACGCTGGCCATCGCCCCGGGCCGCCGTGCCTATGTGCACGTGGCGCGCGGTGCGATCACGGTCAACGGCCAGGCGCTCGGGGCCGGCGATGCTGCGAAGCTCGAAGCGGTCGAGGCCATCACCCTGACCCAAGGCAGCGAGGCCGAAGTGCTGGTCTTCGACCTGCCCTGAACGCGACGTTAGCCTGTCGTCGTCCGCCCGCCGGTGCCCCCGGCGGGCTTTTTCATGGATGCGTTTAACACCTGCTTACAGGTCTTTCCCATTGACGGTGCGGCGTGACGCTATGCTATCGTCTGGCTATACCGCAATGCGACCGGACCGGCACTTCGCCGTCGCGCCAACGTCCGTCGCCACCGTCACGCGATGACCTTTGTTTCCATTCTTCTGGCGCTGATCGCCGAACAGTTCCGAGCCTTGGGCCGGAATAACCCTATTTACGACATCGTGCGCGTACTGGGGGAGCGGGCCGAACACGCCTTCGACACGGGCCGCCCGCGCGATGCCGCGCTGGCCTGGCTGACCGCGGTGCTGCCGCTCACGCTGGCTGCCGTGCTGGTCCACTACCTGCTGGCGTCGATCAGCGTGGCGCTGACCTTGGCCTGGAACGTCCTGCTGCTCTATCTGACCCTCGGCTTCCGCCAGTTCAGCCACTTCTTCACCGATATCCACGAGGCGCTGAATCGCGACGACCCGCATACCGCGCGCACGCTGCTGCATGAGTGGACCGGGCTGGACACGGTCGACATGCCGGTCAGCGAGATCGTGCGTCACACGCTTGAGGCGGCCATCATCGCCGTCCATCGCCATGTATTTGGGGTGTTTTTCTGGTTTCTGGTGCCGATTGGCCCGGGCGGTGTCGTGCTGTACCGCACCGCCGAGTTCCTCAGCCGGCAGTGGAACCAGCCGTCGAACGAGCGCAGCCCGGCGCTGGGGCGTTTTGCCTCGCAGGCGTTCTATGTGCTGGACTGGGTACCTTCGCGGCTGACGGCGATCGGGTTTGCCATCGTCGGCAATTTCGAGGATGCCGTGTACGCGTGGCGCAACCACGCGCGCAAGTGGAATGATGCGATCAACGGCATCCTGCTCGCCAGCGGCGGCGGGGCGCTGGGCGTGCGGCTTGGCGCGCCGCTGGCCGAGGACGATTCCAGCGTGATGCTGCGCACGAGCCTGGCCGGCGTGGACTACGCGCCGGGCATGGAAGACACCGCCGAGCCGGTGCCGCCCGAGTACGGCGCCGACCCCGGCGTGCGCACGCTGCAATCGGCGGTGGGGCTGGTCTGGCGCGCGGTCATCCTGTGGATGCTGTTGCTGGCGATGGTGTCGCTAGCGCTCTGGGTGGGCTGACCGCAGCCTTCGACCAAGATCCACCAAGAAGAAACGCCACGATCGTGGCGTTTTTTTATTCCCTTGGTTTTCCCGATTACTCCCGATGCGCCCCGCAGCGCCAGCACGACGCAAACTGCGCCTCGTGCCATTCCGCGCAGCCCGTGCATTGCCAGCGTGGCCCTGGCGGCGGGTTGGCGGCGGCGTTGAGCACGGCCCAGGCGTCGGCTTCTGCCGCATCGTCGAGAATCCAGACCTGCGGCGCGCTCTCCTGGAACGGGATGTCCCCGGCCGCACCGCCCAGCCACGTGTTGCGGACCTCGGCGCGAATGCCCGCCGCCCGCAGCACGTTCTCGCAGTGCGCGGCATGAACCAGCGATGTGGACCGCAATAGCAGCTTCATCGGGCTACTCCACGGTTACCACGGCTTCTGCTGCCGGGACTCGTGCAGCAGCTGCGTGTACAGCTGATGGCGGCGCTCGGAGATCTCGCCGCCGTCGATGGCCGCCAGCACGCCGCAGCCGGGCTCGTTGATGTGATGGCAGTTATAGAACCGGCATTCGGTGAGCCTGGGCCGGAACTCGGGGAACGCGCGCTCCAGCATGCCTTCGCTGAGGTGGTGGAGGCCGAATTCCTGGAAGCCCGGCGAGTCGATCAGGTAGCCGGGCCGGCCTTCGACCGTGCCCCAGTCGGCCGGCAGGTGATAGAGCCGGGTGAACGTAGTGGTGTGCTTGCCGGAATCGAGCTTGGCCGAAATTTCACGCGTCTGCGCTTCCACGCCGGGAATCAGCAGGTTCAGCAGCGACGACTTGCCCATGCCCGACTGGCCGATCAGGATGCTCGACACCCCGGCCGTGCGCGGCTGGAGTGTCGCCAACGCCTCTTCCGGGCGGCCATGGACGGACAGCTCGACGGTGTCGTAGCCCAGGTCCTGGTAGAGCTTCAGGCGCCGCCGGGCGTCGTCCAGCCGTGCGGTCAGGTCGGTCTTGTTCAGGATGACGAGGGGACGAATCGCCAGCGCCTCCGCCGACACCAGCGCGCGGCCCAGCAGATCCTCGGAAAAACTCGGCTCCGTGGCCAGCACGATGACCACCTGGTCGATATTGGCGGCCAGCATCTTGGACTTGAACTGGTCCGAGCGATGCAGCAGGTTCTTGCGTGGCGAGACGGCGGTGATCACGCACTGGTCCGCCGCGGCCATCTCCACGGCCACGTGGTCGCCCACGGCGCAGTCGCTCTTCTTGCCGCGCGGGAACGCGTGGATCCGCGATCCGTCGCCCAACTCCACCACATAGTGGCGGCCATGGGCGGCGATGATCAGTGCGGTCTCGGAAGCTTGGCCGGTGCCCTTGCCGGCGTTGTGATGGCGCGCGTGACGGTTCATGCGTGCGCCAGCAGGCGGTCGATCCGCTGCGCCGCCGGCGGGTGCGAATAGTAGAACGCGCTATAGATGGGGTCGGGCGTCAGCGTGGACGCGTTGTCCTTGTACAGCTTGACCAGCGCGGACACGAGGTGACCGGCATTGGTCTGATGGGCCGCGAACTCGTCGGCCTCGAACTCGTGCTTGCGCGACGACTGGCTGGCCAGCGGCCCGAGCACGAAGGTGAACACCGGCAGCGCCAGGAAGAACAGCACCAGCGCCAGCGCGTGGTTGCTGGTGCCGAAGTTCGGCAGCACCCCCAGCCCCGTGTAGAACCACGCCCGCGTGGACAGCCAGCCCAGCAGCGCCAGGAACACCAGCGAGAGCGCGAAGGTCACCGCAATCATCTTGGCCACGTGGCGGCGCTTGAAGTGACCCAGCTCGTGCGCCAGCACGGCTTCCACTTCCTCGCCGTCCAGGCGGGAGAGCAGGGTGTCGAAGAAGACGATGCGCTTGGCCGCGCCGAAGCCGGTGAAGTAGGCGTTGCCGTGCGCGCTGCGCTTGCTGCCATCCATGACGAACAGGCCCTTGCTGGCAAAGCCGCACTTGCGCAGCAGCGCCTCGATGCGCTGGCGCAGGCCCTCGTCGGCCAGCGGCTCGAACTTGTTGAAGAGCGGGGCGATGAAGGTCGGCACGATCACCTGCAGCAGCAGGCTGAAGGCCATCCACAGCAGCCAGGTCCAGACCCACCAGTAGGTGCCGGCGCGCTCCATCAGCCACAACACGGCCAGCAGCAGCGGCAGGCCCAGCACGCAGGCGACCAGCGTCATCTTGGCGAGGTCGAGCAGCCACAGGCCGAACGTCATCTTGTTGAAGCCGAAGCGCTGCTCGATGCCGAACTGGCCATATAGCGAAAACGGCAGGTCGACCAGGCCGCCGATCAGCGCCACGCTGGCAATCAGCGCCACGCCGTACAGGTAGCCGCCGCCGTCGAACACACCGAGCCAGAAGTGGTTCAGCGCGTGCAGCCCGCCCAGCATGGTGAAGCCGACCAGCACGGCGGCGCCGGCCAGCACCTCCAGCATCGACAGCCGCGTGCGGGCGATGGTGTAGTCGGCGGCCTTCTGGTGGGCGGAGAGCGTGATGGTGTCGGCGAAGCGGGCCGGCACGGCGCCGCGATGGCGGCCGACATGGCGCACCTGGCGCGCGGCCAGCCAGAGCTTGGTCAGCACCATGACGACCAGCGCGGCCAGGAAAATCAACGTGAACATCGGCAAGGCCATAGTAGTTTCGCGAAAGTCGCTCGGTGAGACTGCCGACCGGCGGCGAGGGTACGCAGCCGGGCAATTGTGGCGGATATGCGAGAATTATAAATTGTTCGCGCCGGACGCCTGTCCGGCCGGTTTTCTTCCTGTCCCCAATATCGAGCCGTACCCAGATGACTAGCCCAGCCGCCACCTCCGTCAAAAGTGAAAACAACCTCATCTGGTTGGATATGGAAATGACCGGCCTGCAGCCGGATTCCGACCGGATTATCGAGGTTGCCGTGGTGGTGACCGACTCCGAACTCAATATCCTGGCCGAAGGGCCGGTGCTGGTGATCCATCAGGCCGACGCCGTGCTCGACGGCATGGACAACTGGAACAAGGGCACGCACGGCCGCTCGGGCCTGATCGACAAGGTCAAGGCGTCCACGCTCACCGAGGCGCAGGCCGAAGCCGAACTGCTGGCGTTCCTGAAGCGCTGGGTGCCGGCCGGCAAGTCGCCGATGTGCGGCAATTCGATCTGCCAGGACCGCCGCTTCATGGCGCGTTACATGCCGAAGCTGGAATCGTTCTTCCACTACCGGAACCTCGATGTTTCCACGCTGAAGGAACTCTGCAAGCGCTGGGAGCCGGCCATCCACAAGGGTTTCGCCAAGCGCCAGCTGCACACGGCGCTGGCCGATATCCTCGAGTCGGTGGAGGAACTGCGCTACTACCGCACGCACTTTATCAAGGCGTCCACGCCGGCCGCCACGGAAACCCCGGCGGCGCCCGCTGCGCCCACCGCCCCGGCAGCCTAAGACAGAACAAGAACCCCGCGGGCCGGTCAGTCCTTCCGCTTGACGGGGAGGGGCCCCGGCTACGCCGCCCCTTCCGCCATGTTCACCCGTATCGTTTCGATCATTACGCCGGTCATCCTGATCATCCTGGTCGGATGGCTCTACGGCCGGCGCGCCCACCCAGACATGACCGGCATCAACCGCGCCACGCTCGACGTGATCGCGCCGCTGCTGGTGGTCTCGGCCTTCGTCAGCAAGGATTTCGTGCTGGCGGACCAGTTGGCGCTGCTTGGCTGCGCGGTGGCGGTGGTGATCGGCTCCGGCATCCTTGCGTGGATCGTCGCCCGGCTGATCAAGGCCGATCCGCGCACCTTCGTGCCGCCGATGATGTTCAACAACAGCGGCAACATGGGCCTGCCGCTGTCGGTCTTCGCGTTCGGCCCGGCCGGGCTGGCGCCGGCGGTGGCGCTGTTCGCGGCGTCGAACCTGATGCACTTTACGCTGGGGCTCAAGATCGTCAACCGGCATGCCTCGCTGACGCAGATCGCCCGCAACCCGATGGTGCTGGCCACCGTGGCCGGCGTGGCGCTGTCGCTGGCGCGGCCGTGGTTCACGCTGCCCGAGCCGGTTTTCGAGTCGATCAAGCTGCTGGGCGATGCCACGGTGCCGCTGATGCTGTTCGCGCTCGGCGTGCGGATGAAGGACGTCAGCCTGCGGAACTGGGGGATGGGGTTGCTGGGCGCGGCGGTGTGCCCGCTGGTGGGCATTGCGGTGGCGCTGCCGCTGGCGCTGTGGGTGCCGCTGACCGATCTCCAGCGCGGGCTGCTGTTCGTCTTCGCGGCCCTGCCGCCGGCGGTGCTCAATTTCCTGGTGGCCGACCATTTCCGGCAAGAGCCGGATCAGGTGGCCTCCATCGTGCTGCTCGGCAACATCGGGGCCGTGGTGTTCGTGCCCATCGGGCTCTACCTCGGCCTGAAGTAGCCGTTCTCTCTAAATATCTAGTCAGGACTTCGCGCGGATGGCGTGCTTCGGGCGCCACGCCTTGACCACGGCCTCGTCGGTTTCCACGTAGGGGCCGCCGATCAGGTCGATGCAATATGGCACCGCCGCGAACACGCCCTGGACCACGGACTTGCCGTCGGCATCGCGCAGACCTTCCAGCGTCTCGCGGATGGCGCGCGGCTGCCCGGGGAGGTTGATGATCAGCGCGGCACGGCCCGGCGTCTCGCGGATCACGGCCACCTGCCGCGACAGGATCGCGGTCGGCACGAAATGCAGGCTGACCTGCCGCATCTGCTCGCCAAATCCTGGCATTTCCTTGGTACCGGCCGCCAGAGTTGCCTCCGGCGTCACATCGCGCCGTGCCGGGCCGGTGCCGCCCGTGGTCAGCACGAGGTCGCAGCCCACCACATCCACCAGGTCGATCAGCGTGCGCGAGATCAGCGCCTGCTCGTCCGGAATCAGCCGTTCCACGCCTTGCCACGGCGAGGTCAGGGTGCGGCCGAACCAGTCCCGCAGGGCGGGGATGCCCTCGTCCTGGTAGGTGCCGGACGACGCCCGGTCAGAAATCGACACGAAACCGACGATCAGCTCGTCGGGATGCTTACGCACGGCCGGGGAACTGGGCTGGGTGGTCAGGGGAGAGGTCATGCCTCGGGCTCCTGTGCGGGCGGGGTGGCGGCGTCGGCTGCGGCGCCAGTGGCGGCATCCTTCTCTTCCAGCGCGGTCTTCACGGCCTGGAACAGCTCGCGGAAGTACTTGGGCGGCTTGCTCATTTCGCGCTCCTTGCGGGCATTGCGGATGATATTGCGCACGGCCTGCACGTCCACGGTGGGGTGCTCGCCGAGGAACTTGGTCAGCATCGCGTCGTCGGCCAGCAGCAGTTCGCGCCAGCGTTCGATCAGGTGCAGCCGGGCCGTCTCGGCCTTGCTTGTGCCCTTGAAGCCTTCCAGCGCGGCGCGGATGGCGTCGAGTTCGTCGTCGTCCAGCCCGCGCATGACCTTGCCGACGAACTGCATCTGGCGGCGCTTGCCTTCGTGGCTGTTGATCTTGCGGGCGGCGTGGATGGCGTCCGCCAGCGACTCAGGCATCGGCACGCGCGCCAGGCGGTCCTTGGCCAGGGCTTCGAGCTCGACGCCCAGGTCTTGCAGCGCGGTCATGTCGCGCTTGCGCTGCGACTTGCTCTTGGGCAGGTCGTCGTCCGGCTCGGGGGCAAAGCCACCGGGGAAACGGGAATTGGAGGGGCTACGGGTATTTCGCGTCATAGCCGGCATTTTATCTTGCTATGATTCCCGTTTGGACTTTTGATCACGCTTGCCCACATGGACCACCGCATGGACCAGATTGCCGACAAAACCTCGCATTTCACCTATTCCCAGGACCAGCTCAAGGCCATGGCGGCCGATGTGCTGCGCGTGGCACGCGAGCTTGGGGCGACCGACGCCGCTACCGAGATCTCGGAGGGCAGCGGCCTGTCGGTGACGGTGCGCAAGGGCCAGGTGGAGACGATCGAGCAGAACCGCGACAAGGTGGTTGGCGTTACGGTGATGATCGGCCAGCGGCGCGGCAACGCCAGCACGTCCGATTTCTCGCCGGCGGCGCTGCGCGCCACGGCCGAGGCCGCCTACAACATCGCCCGCTTCACCGCCGAGGACGATTGCGCCGGGCTGGCCGAGGAAGACCTGCTCGAGAAGAATCCGCAGAACCTGGACCTGTTCCACCCGTGGACGGTGGACGCCGAGGGCGCCATCGACATCGCCCGTCGCGCCGAAGCGGCCGCGTTCGCGGTCTCGCCGAAAATCCGCAACAGCGACGGCGCGAGCGTTTCCGCGCAGCATTCGCAATTCGTGCTGGCCACCTCGCGCGGTTTCTCCGGCGGCTACCCGTATTCCCGCCATTTCATCTCGTGCGCGCCCATCGCCGGCTCGGGTGGCGGCATGCAGCGCGACGACTGGTATTCGTCCAAGCGCTCCCCGCTGACGCTGGCCGCGCCCGAGGACATCGGCCGCTACGCCGCCGAGCGTGCGCTGGCTCGCCTGAATGCCCGCAAGCTGACCACGCGCAAGTGCCCGGTGCTGTTCGAAGCGCCGCTGGCCGCTGGCCTGCTCGGCGCGTTCGTCCAGGCGGTGTCCGGTGGCGCGCTGTATCGTAAATCGACGTTTTTGTACGACACGCTGGGCAAGGCCGTGTTCGGTCCGGACATCCAGATCCATGAAACGCCGCACGTGCCGGGCGCGATGGGCAGCGCCCCGTTCGACGAGGAAGGCGTGCGCACGCGCGAGCGCGACGTGGTGCGCGACGGTGTGGTGGAAGGCTATTTCCTCTCCACCTACTCGGCGCGCAAGCTGGGCATGAAGACCACCGGCAACGCCGGCGGCTCGCACAACCTGAAGCTGACCAGCACCCTGACCCAGCCGGGCGACGACTTCGCCGGCATGCTGAAGAAGATGGGCACCGGCCTGCTGGTGACGGAGTTGATGGGGCAGGGCGTGAACTACGTGACGGGCGACTACTCGCGCGGCGCGTCGGGCTACTGGGTGGAAAACGGCGTGATCCAGTATCCGGTGGAAGAAATCACGATTGCCGGCAGCATGGTCGAGATGTTCAAGCAGATCGTGGCCATCGGCGCGGACTCGCTGGTGCGTGGCACCAAGGAAACCGGCTCGATCCTGATCGAACAGATGACGATCGCCGGGAACTGACCGGCTGGGGCCTGGGGCTGGATCGCCCAACGAAAAACGGCAGGGTTTGAACCCTGCCGTTTTTTTTTGCAGCCTCGGCTTACTCTTCGCCGGAAGGCGGCCGTTCGTACGTCACGAACGCGTAGTCGAACTGGTTGGCCTCGGAGTGATGCGTCTCGCGGGTCAGTTCGATCCAGCGGGTCCGGTCCACGGCCGGGAAGAACGCGTCGCCGGGTACGTCGGCGTCGATCTCGGTAACGATCAGCCGGTCCGCGCTGGGCAGCGCCTCGGCGTAGAGCTGCGCGCCGCCGATCAGGAAGACCTGCTCCACGCCCACGCAGAGCCGCTGGGCGTCTTCGAGCGATGCCACCACCTCGGCGCCTTCCAGCTTCAGGTCCCGGTTCCGGCTCACCACGATATTGCGGCGCCCCGGCAGCGGTCGGCCGATGGAATCCCACGTCTTGCGGCCCATGACGACCGGCGCGCCCATCGTCGTACGCTTGAAATGCTGGAGGTCTTCCGGCAGGCGCCACGGCAGCGTGTTGTCGCGGCCGATGGTGCCGTTGCGTGCCCGGGCGACGATCAGGGTCAGCAGCGTCATACGGCCACCGGCGCCTTGATCGCGGGGTGCGATTCATAGCCCACCAGCGCGAAATCCTCGTACTTGTAGTCGAAGATGCTGTCCGGCTTGCGCTGGATCTGGAGCGTCGGCAGCTTCATCGGCGCGCGCGCGAGCTGGGTTTCCACCTGCTCGAAATGATTGTTGTAGATGTGGCAGTCGCCGCCGGTCCAGACGAAGTCGCCCACGGCCAGGCCGGCCTGCTGCGCGATCATGTGCGTCAGCAGCGCGTAGCTGGCGATGTTGAACGGCACGCCGAGGAAGATGTCGGCACTGCGCTGGTAGAGCTGGCAGGACAGCTTGCCGTCGGCCACGTAGAACTGGAAGAACGCGTGGCAGGGGGGCAGCTTCATCTGCGGGATTTCGCCGACGTTCCAGGCCGAGACGATCAGGCGGCGCGAGTCCGGGTTGTTGCGGATCTGCTGCATCAGGTCGGCGATCTGGTCCACGTGGCGGCCGTCCGGCGTCGGCCAGGCGCGCCACTGGTAGCCGTAGATCGGGCCGAGTTCGCCGTTCTGGTCGGCCCACTCGTCCCAGATCGTCACGCCGTGTTCCTTCAGGTAGGCGATGTTGGTCGAGCCCTGGAGGAACCACAGCAGTTCGTGGATGATGGACTTCAGGTGCAGCTTCTTGGTGGTGACCACCGGGAAGCCCTCGTTCAGGTCGAAGCGCATCTGGTAGCCGAACACCGAGCGGGTGCCCGTGCCGGTGCGGTCGGCCTTGTCGGTGCCATGCTCGTAAACATGGCGCATGAAGTCGAGATACTGTTTCATCGGCTTGGAAGCGAGGGCGGGGAGAAAGTGATGTCGGCGCCCGGGGGCGCCCGAGCGGGGATTTTACCCGCAAAGCAAAAGACCGCCCGGAGGCGGTCTTTTGCTGCGCCGCGGCAGGGGGCTGCCGCGCGCCGGGGTCTGACTGGTGTCAGTGGCTTTCGGCCGGGGTAGTGCGCACGCGACGCTTCTGCGTCAGGTAGCCCGCGCCCAGCACGCCGCCGATGATCAGCACATAGAGGCCAAGCTGCACGATCGAATGCGTCTCGAAGTACGTCTTGATCAGCGGCTCCTTGACGATCATGTGCACAGCCGTGAAGGCCAGCACGCCGGCGCCCAGGTAGATGATGATCGGGAAGCGCGACATCAGCTTCAGCACCAGCGTCGAGCCCCAGACCACGATCGGGATGCTGATCAGCAGGCCCAGCACCACCAGCAGGAAGCTGCCGTGCGCGGCGCCGGCTACGGCCAGCACGTTGTCCACGCCCATCACCGCGTCGGCGATGATGATGGTCTTCATCGCGCCCACCAGCGTGGTGGCGCCGCCGCCGTGCTCGTCGCCATCTTCCTCGGCGGCCAGCAGCTTGTAGGCAATCCAGACCAGCGCCAGGCCACCCACCAGCATCAGGCCAGGGATCTTGAGCAGCCAGACCACGCCGATGGTCATGGCCGAACGGACCACTACGGCGCCGACGGTACCCCAGACAATGGCCTTCTTCTGCAGATGAGGCGGCAGGTTGCGCGCCGCCAGGGCGATCACGATGGCATTGTCCCCGGCCAGCACCAGGTCAATGACGACGATGGACAGCAGCGCCGTCAGAAACTGCATCGTGAACAAATCGGTGAACCACTCCATGAACTCTCCTCGGGTACGAACGAATAGCTGCAAGCCAATTTGGCCCGCAAGGGTTTTTGTTCACCTGAGATCACGAAGCACGGGAGTTGGAAACGCCTTTGCAACGTGAAACCAGGTTGCAAAGGTCTTGCTCGACACACAGACGCGGAATGCGCGGCAGGGTCAGCACAACCGGAGACGGGTCGCGTCTCGGAATGACGATTGTGCTAAGGGCAATGGCCCCCAAGCTACTCCCCTTTGAAGGGACGCGTCCGCAGATACTGCATGAGCGGTCGCGCTGGGCGGGATTATAAGCGAAATGCGAGGAAAAATGTTGTGCAGCCTACATGCCATTTGAATGTATCTAACATGAGGCTTTTGGGTGGAGATTTCGACATTGTCAGCGGATGTAAGTCGATGCAAGGCATCCTGCACGCATATCGATATGCACCTATCCTATTGGGACTGGCTTCGGCCGGTGCGCGTCAGACTGCACAGGCGCGGACTCCGATGACGGTCGCCTGGCGCTAGCCATGGCGGTTTTGAGGGATTCACGTAGTGCCCCATCGACAACAAGGAAGCGTCATGCCGGCTGTTACGACACCACTGAACCCAACTCGACCTCTCTCCAAAGCCAATCATAACCACCACGCCCCCGCCCCCACACTCGCGCCCGAGCCATCCCCGGTCATCGTCAATGGCAATGGCCATGCCCCGGCGGCGCTCCAGCCCGAATTCGTCCAGCAGTACCACGAGGACAGCGGCGCCCTGCGCGCCGAGATCGTCGCTGGCCTGACCCGGCATCCGGCCAGCATCAGTCCGAAGTTTTTCTACGATGTGCTCGGTTCCCGGCTGTTCGAGGCGATTACCGACCTGCCCGAGTACTACCCCACGCGCACCGAAGCATCGATCTTCGCCACCTCGGCGCCCGCCATTGCGGCGCGCGCCGGCAGCGGCTGCGTGCTGATCGACCTCGGTGCGGGCAACTGCGAGAAGGCCGCGCGGCTGTTCCCCAGCCTCCAGCCAGCGCAGTACGTGGCGCTCGATATTTCCGTGGAGTTCCTGCGCGGCACGCTGACCGGCCTGCAACAGCAGAATCCGCATATTCCGATGCTGGGCCTGGGCGCGGACCTCTGCGGCCCGCTCGACCTGCCCAGCGGCGTCCGGCGCGGGCGGCGGCTGTTCTTCTATCCCGGCTCCAGCATCGGCAACTTCGCCCCGATCGAGGCGCTCGCGCTGCTCCAGCGCCTGCGCGCGGCGGCCGGGCGCGGCGACGGCGTGCTGATCGGCGTGGATCTTTTCAAGGATTCTGCGACGCTGGTGTCGGCCTATGACGACGCCCTCGGCGTGACCGCCGCGTTCAATCGCAACGTGCTGCGCAACCTGAACCGCATCGTTGGCAGCGACTTCGCGCTCGACGACTGGCGCCATGCGGCCAGCTTCGACGCCCGGTCCTCGCGCGTGCAGATGCATCTGGAGGCCACGCGCGACGTAACCGTGCGCTGGGCCGACGGCGAGCGGCGCTTCGCGGCCGGGGAGCAGATCCATACGGAGGATTCCTATAAGTATCGTCCGGAGGACTTCTCGATCCTGCTCGAGTCGGCCGGCTTCACCGATCCGGTGTGCTGGACCGACCCGAACGGCTGGTTCGCGGTGTTCCACGCGCGCGGCTGACCGTCGCGGCCGGGTCCGCGACAGAAGCCGCAGCCCAAGCAGGGGATTGAATGCCCGGGAAGGGCCATCGTCGCGCCAGTGTCATAATGCGCGCAGCCGGTGGCCCCGGCATCCCTTTTACCTTCTGTCACGGATCTGTCGATGAGCGGCTTCTCCATGCTTCCCGATCTTCACTTCACTGGCGGCAAGGCGACGTGGGCTGACGCGCGCCGGCTGCCGCGCGAAGGGCTGGCGCAGGCGCTGGTGGAGTCGCGCAATCGCACGCTGGCGTGGCTGGCGGCCTTCGGCCAGACCCGCAAGGGCTGGATGGTCACGCGCCAGTACGACTGCAATCCGCCGCTGTGGACCCTCGGTCACATCGCCTGGCATGCCGAATGGTGGTGCCTGCGCGGCGTGCGCCACCTCGAGCGGGGTGGGGTGCGGCTGCCGGTGGCCAGTGAGCCGTCGCTGCTCGACGGCGCCGATGAATGGTTCGACCCGGACCGCATCGGCCCGGACGAGCGCTGGGAAATCGTGCTGCCCGATGTCGCACGCGTGAAGCAGTACGCCACGCAGGTGCTGGACGGCCTGCTGCGCCGCATCGCGCTGTTGCCCGACGACGAAGATGTCACGCTCTATCCGTTTCGCCGGGCGCTGTTCCATGAGGATGCCCAGGGCGAGACCATCGCCGCGCTGCTTCAGGCGCTGGGCATGGCGCCGGCCGAGCCGGCTGCCGTGGGCCCGTCGATCTCCGTCTCGCACAACGGCACGCTGCACTTCCCGGGCGGCCGCTTCACGCAGGGCTGGCATGACCCGGACGGCCTCGCGCTGCCGGACGAGCTGCCGGCCCAGCAGACCTATGTGCCCGCGTTCGATATGGACGGCGCGCTGGTCACCAATGCGCAATTTCTTGAGTTTGTCGAAGACCACGGCTACGAGCACCCGTCGTGGTGGTCGGCGGCGGGGCGGCAATGGCTGATGACGCAGGAGCGCTCGGCGCCGCGTTACTGGTCGCGCCACTTGGTCACCCGGGCGTGGATGGTGTCGCGCTTCGGCGCGGAGCGCACGCTCAATCCCGACGAGCCGGTGCGCCACGTCACGCTGTTCGAGGCGCAGGCATGGTGCGTCTGGGCCGGCCGGCGGCTGCCGCAGGAAGTGGAGTGGGAGCTGGCAGCCACGCAGAATCGTGGCCTGCAATGGGGCGCGCTGCGCGAGTGGACGGCCACACCCTACGAGCCCTACGCGGGCTTTGTGGCGCAGCCGGCTGACCTGGAGCTGGTGGGACGCTTCGGCACGCACCAGGCCGTGCGCGGCGTCTCGTTCGCGAGCCCGGCGCGCCAGCGCCATACCCGGGCGCGCACGGCGCTGCTGCCCGAGGACGATGTCTCCTTCGTCGGCTTCCGGTCCTGCGCGGTGTAGGCCCCGACGTCGATTCCATCGCACGCAGGCAAAAAAAAACGGCACCCGAGGGTGCCGTTCTTCATGGATCGTAGCGACCCCGGTCAACTGATCAACCGGTCACCCGGTCAGCCGATCAACGCTCGTAGCGCGAGCGGGTGTTGCCGTTGCGCTGGCCGCCGAAGCCGCCGCGATCGCCGAAGCCGCGGTTGCCGTCGCGCGGAGCGCCGCCTTCACGGTTGCCGCCGAAGCCGCCACGGTTCGCGCCTTCGCGGTTACCGAAACCTTCGCGGTTGCCGAAGCTGCGGTCGCCGAACGAGCGCTCGCCGCCGAAGCTGCGTTGCTGCTCGCCGCCGAACGGACGCTGTTGCGGCTGGCCACGGTCGCCGAAGCCACGGTTGCCGTCGCGCGGTGCCGCCGCAGCGCCTTCACGGTTGCCGAAGCCTTCGCGATTACCAAAGCCTTCACGGTTGCCGAAGCCGCCGCGATCGCCGAAGCCACGGCTTTCCCCGCCGCCGAACTTGCGGTCGCCGAAGCTGCGCTCGCCGCCGGTGCCGCCATTGCCGCGGTAGCCACCGCCGCTACCGCTGTTGCCGCCGCGATAACCGCCGCCGGTGCCACTGTTACCACGGTAGCCGCCGCCGCTGCCGCCCGGCTTGCCGCCGAAGTTCGAACGCGGCTTGGGCTGGCGACGCGGCTCGAGGCCTTCGATCACCGACGCGTCGATGCGGTGGTTGGTGAAGCGCTCGATGCGCTTCCACTGGAACATGTCGCCATGGTTCACGAGGTTGATCGCGATACCCGAGCGGCCGGCACGGCCGGTACGGCCGATACGGTGAACGTAGTCTTCCGCCTGCTTGGGCAGGTCGAAGTTCACCACGTGGGTGATGTCGGGCACGTCGATACCGCGTGCGGCCACATCGGTCGCCACCAGCACGCGGATGTTGCCGCGGCGCAGGGCGGTCAGCGTGCGGTTACGCGCACCCTGGGTCATGTCGCCATGCAGGGCGCCGGCCGAGAAACCGGTGTCCGAAAGACGTTCGGCCAGCGAATCGGCATCGCGCTTGGTCGCCGTGAAGACGATGGCTTGCTTGAGCGAGGCGTCGCGCAGCAGGTGATCCAGCAGGCGCTCCTTGTGCGACATGTCGTCGGTGAAGTGCAGGCGCTGCTCGATGTTGCTCTGGTCGGCGCGGACGGCGGCGATCTCGATACGCTGCGGGTCGCGCAGCTGGCGCGAGGCCAGTTGGGCGATGCGGGCGTCGAGCGTGGCCGAGAACATCAGCGTCTGGCGCGTGGACGGCGTGGCCGCGACGATGGCGTCGATGTCATCGGCAAAGCCCATGTCCAGCATGCGGTCGGCTTCGTCGAAGACGAGCATGTCGAGTGCGGACAGGTCGATACGGCCGGCTTCGATGTGATCGAGCAGGCGGCCCGGCGTGGCCACGAGGATGTCAGGCATCTTCGACAGCATGGCCAGCTGCTTCGGGTAGGGCATGCCGCCCAGGATGCTGGCGCAGACGATGCGGCGCAGATGGCGGCCGTACTTGGCGGCAGCCTCGGTCACCTGCAGGGCCAGTTCACGCGTCGGCGTGAGCACCAGCAGCGACGGCTGGGCCGGCGACGGACGGGGGCGCTTGCCCTTCATGCGCTTGACGGGTTCGTCGCTGCGCGGACGATTCGGGGCCGCCTTCTCGCTGATGCGCTGGATGGCGGGCAGCATGAACGCGGCGGTCTTGCCCGAGCCGGTCTGGCTCGAGACCAGCAGGTCACGGCCGGCCAGGAACTGGGGAATGGCCTGGGCCTGCACCGGCGTCGGCGTGAGGTAGTTCAGTTCGGAGAGGGCGCGCAGGATGGCTTCGTCCAGACCGAGCTTGGCAAAGCCGTTTTCGGCGATGTCGACGGGTTGGGCTGCCTGGGCGGGTGCTGCGGACGCTTCGGGCGCGTCACCGGCGGTCAGCATGGCGTCGAGCTTGTCGAGCGGGCTGATGTCGGCGGGCGTGGCGGATGCGTCGGTGGCGGAGGCAAAAGATTGCTCCGCACGGAAATCGTGCTGGGTCATGTCGTGCTTATTAAATATGCATGGCACCCCCGCGGTCATGCGCAAAGGGGTGGGCGCAGTGCAAAGTCTTAAAAAAGGCTTCGGCGCCAATCGGTAGGCCGTTCGACAGACTCAGCTGGCAACACGGCGGCAGGCAGGGTGGGCGGCTGGTTTTTTAAATAAACCGGCTACTAATCCCTGGCAGGCAAACAGCGCAGGCAAACAGGCTGTTCATCAGGATCGGAGACGAGGCGACGTCTGGTGAGCGGTGCGTTCTGGCCAACACCTGTCACGGAACATCTGGAGGACAGAGGCGGGGTGCAGAGCTTGGGAGGTAGCGGGTGCGCCATGGCAGGATTGCCGGGCGCTTTGCGGAACTCACAGTGCGAAACTCACGGCGCGCAGTATAGCAGAACAATTAAATTTTTGTTGCAGTGCGAAACGTAACGAGATGTGTCGCGCACATCTGGATCACGGCAATCATCCGGCGCCACTTGCGAATGCGTCTCGCTTGAAAGCGGGGGCGTCCTGCCTATACTCAGAGCGCGAGCAATCCATGCCCGCATGGGGCGGACACCCATCGTTCCCGATGATTCGCCTTCGGCAAGGTTAGCTTGCCGCTCGCCCCCGGCATTGCGGTCATTGATGCCACTGCCAGGTTTTCTTCGACTATCCGGGTGGTCCGGATGGACGTCCGCGTCATGGGCGGAACCATGGGAAAACATGCTTGGCACAGGAATGACCGGAATTCGCCGGCGACGTTGACCCAGGTGGTCCGGGCCCGTCCGCAACCAAAGCCCGCCAGTTGTCTGGCGGGCTTTTCTTTGCAGCGACTGCCTTGCTTTGTCTGCCGGGGCGTATCGCGCCTATTTGCGCGACAGCTTCCCGGTCACCCGTTCCTGCCCTGCATGCTGTCCGGACGCTTCGGGCTGGCCCGGGAAGCCTTCCGGATACTGGATCAGGCGCGCCTGCGCACGTCGGTGGGCCTGCCAGTGGCGGCCGCCTCCGGTGCGGGCACCGCCCGTGATGGCGGTCATGGCCTCGCGGTCGAGGTCCATGTTCTCCGTCAAATCCTTGATGACGATTACTGCCATGGCGTTCTCCAGCTTTTGGGCCTGGCCATGGCCGGTCTGTTTGGGGCCGGCCGGGCGGCGCCGGGGCAGGCGCGGGCCCGATTCAGTATAGGCCAGCGGTGCCGCCGTGGCGGCACCGCCACTGGAGGGTGGCCGGTCAGGCCGCCGCCCAGTTGCCGCCCCACTGCGACGGGTTGACGCCGAGCTTGATGTTGCCCAGGTCCACGCCGACCAGCGTGTTGTTGTTGAACGCAGCCACGTTCACCTGCTGCAGCTGCTGCACGCTTTGGTTGATGTTGATGTTCACGTTGGCCAGCGGGCCCATGTTGCCGGCCTTGGCGAGCCAGCTATTGCCGCCACGGATGGCGCACAGGGACTTGCGGTCGAGTTCCTTGCTGGCGGCAAGGTCGCGCACGATGATCGAAGACATGATGGACTCCTTGATCCGGGACCGTTGGGCTCAGACCGGGCCGTACACGTTGTTGCTGGCCGTCTGCGAGGTCGTCACGGTGTTCTTCATGTGGTCCTGGAAGGCCGAGCCGTTGCCGAACGCGCTCGTCACGCTTTGCATTTGCTGGTTTTGCTGGTTGATCTCGGTGTGCTTGTCGATGGACAGCTTGAACGGGCTGTAGACCGAGGTGTAGGGGGCGAAGAGGCCGAGGCCGCCGGATACGGCGCTCATCTTCTTGGCGTCGAGGGTTGCGGTCGAGGACAGGTCTTGGATGGTCAGCGTGGTCATTTCAGTTCTCCTAGAGAGGAAGGGTGAAGCTTGGTGGTTGGTTGAGCATCGGGTTGGTGTCGCGCTCGGTTGTCATATCGCAGCAAGCGTGCCAGCGCAGGCCCGGCACATCGAAAAAAGTTGGAAAACCGCGTGGGATAAGGCGTTGCGGGGAGATCGGGGCTGGCACGGTGCCGGCGCGCGGTGCCGCTGGCAGGGGAGAGTGGTGGATTGCCGCCAACAGATCGGCCGTGCCTGTCGGGGCGGGGCCAACGACCCGGGCAGTACCGGGTTTGCGGTTGGACAGAGTGCGCACTAGTATCCATCGTGGGCGATGGTTCGTGACGTAGCGGCATCGCCGGTCCGCAACCACTCGTCGGGATCGCATTTGATGTCTAGCCTGACCGACCTGATACGCAACTTCCAGCGCGGTGGCCTCTCGCGTGACGAGTTCCTTGCGTCAGTCGACCTGGCCCTCCAGGACGACCAGACACAGCCGACCCAGCTCGCCCGCGTGCTCAGTGAAGAACACACGCGCGCGCCGCTGCCGCCTGGCGTCTATGCCGAGGTGATGCGCCGCATCGAGTCGCGCGTGGCCACGCAGTTCGACCCGATCGGGGACGCCATGCGTGAGCCGCTGGGCGAGGAAACCCGCATGGCGCCCGATCCGCTGGACCGCAGCGCGCCGCCATCGCCATCGTCCTCGTCTTCGCCCACGTCGCCTTCCGCCTCCTCCCATCCCTCCGCGGGCCACAGCGGCAACACCGGCAGCACGGGCAACACCGGTGGCTATGTCACCGCCGGGGCCAGCAAGGGCGTTGGCGATACCCTCAACGGCCGCTTCGTGCTCGAGGAATGCCTGGGCATCGGCGGCATGGGCACGGTCTACAAGGCGCTCGACCTGCGCAAGCTCGAGGCGTCCGACCGCAAGCCCTATATCGCCATCAAGGTGCTGAACCTCCAGTTCAGCGGGCACCCCAAGTCCCTGATGGCCTTGCAGCGGGAGGCGCGCAAGGCGCAGACGCTGGCGCACCGGAATATCGTCACCGTCTACGACTTCGACCGCGATGGCCCGACAGTCTTCCTGACCATGGAATATCTGTCCGGGAAGTCCCTCAACCGCGTGCTGCGCGCGCCGGATTTCGCCGGCCTGCCGTACGCCAAGGCGCTGCCGATCATCGTCGGCATGGGCCGGGCGCTGGCCTATGCACACGAGCGCGGCTTCGTGCATTGCGATTTCAAGCCGGCCAATGTGTTCCTGACCGATCGTGGCGAGGTCAAGGTGATCGACTTCGGCATCGCGCGCGGCTTCCAGCAGCCGACCGATGACGCGGACCAGACCGTGTTCGATCCCGGCTCGCTGGGCGGCATGACGCCGGCCTACGCCAGCCCGGAGATGTTCGAGCACCGCGAGCCCGATCCGCGTGACGATATCTACGCGCTGGGTTGCGTGACCTATGAGCTGCTGACCGGCAAGCATCCGTACGAGCGGATGTCGGCCAACCAGGCGCGCGCCTCGCACATGAAGCCGACGCCGCCGAAGGTGCTCAGCCGCAACCAGTGGAAGACGCTGCGCCAGGCGCTCTCGCTGGACCGTGCCACGCGCACGCCCACCGTGAAGCGCTTCCTGGAAGGGCTGGGCGCCGAGCCGGCGCGGCCGACGTCGAGCGTGCCGATGGCGATAGGCGGCGTGCTGGCGGGCGCCGCGTTCGTGGCGGGACTGGGCTACTACGTGTGGCGCATGGGGGCCCAGCCGAAGGAACCGACGGAAGCCACCCAGGCCAGCACGACCGAGCCGGCCGCTGTCGAGCCGCCGAAAACCGAGCCGCCGAAAACCGCTGCACCCCCGAAAGCTGCGGAGCAACCGCCAAAAGCCCCCGAACCCAAGCTCACGCTGCAGGCCGTCACCCCCGTGCTGGCAGCCGCGCCTTGCTCGCTGCTCACGGCTGCCGTCGATGGCGGCACGCTGCGTGTGGAGGGCTACGTCGCGGATACGGCCACGCGCAAGCTGCGCGACCAGTTGAACGCCATCCCCGGTGTGAAATCCCTGAAATTCGATGCCCAGCCGCTTGCCGCCGACAAGTGCGATGTGGTGCGCCTGGTGGCGCCGTACTGGTCCGGGCACAAGCCCGGCGGTGCTGTGGTGCGCACCCGGGGCAGCGACAAGCTGACCGAGGGCACGCCGCTGATCATGGACCTGAACACGCCGGGGCAGGAGACCTATGTCTACGTCGATTACTTCGTCGTTGATGGCAAGGTGGCTCACCTTGTGCCCAGCAAGCGTATTCCGGGGCACCAGGCGCCGGCCAGTTATAGCGCCACGATCGGGGAGGCGGGGGAGTGGGTGGTCTCGCGGCCATTCGGCACGGAACTGGTGGTGCTGCTGACCACCCCGGCGCCGCTGTTCGACTCGCGCCGGCCCGAGTTCGAGACCCGGCAGGAATACCTGCGGGCGCTCGACAAGCCGCTCGCGCAGATGGCCGGCAAGTACGGCCGGGACCGCATCAGCGCGGACCTCGTGCAGATTTCGACCAGCGCCCGCTAGCCCGCTAGCCCGCTACTTCAAGTCTGCTACTTCATGTCCCGCGCCACGCGGAAGCCGTTCTGCGACTGGCGCACGCTGGTGCTGTACTTGAAGCGCGTGGAAGACACCATATAGGTCGCCCCCTCCCGCCAGGAGCCACCGCGGATCACGCGCGCGGTGCAGGCCGCCTCGTCCCAGGCGCGGCCATCGACCGGTGCGTTCTTGTACGAACTGTGCCAGCAGTCGCCCACCCATTCCCAGACGCTGCCGTTCATGTCATGCAGGCCGTACGGATTGGCCGCGAACGAGCCGACGTTGGCCGGCGCGGCATCGCTCCACGGCTCGCCGCAGTCCTTGCAGTTGGCGTTGCCCTTGCGCATCTGGTCGCCCCACCAGTAGGCGGAGCTGGTGCCGCCGCGCGCTGCGTACTCCCATTCGGCTTCGGTGGGCAGGCGATAGGTCTTGCCGGTAGTCTTCGTGAGCCAGGCGAGGTACTGCTGGGTGTCATCCCAGCTGACGTCGCGCACCGGGGCGGCCTTCGCCTCGGCAGGATTGGTGGCGATGCGCGGGCAGCCGTTGGCATCGGCACAGGCATTCCATTGCTCGACGGTCACCTCGAACTTGCCGATGGCGAACGGCTGGCTGATGGTCACGCGGTGCGGCGGACGCTCGGCGGGGTCGCTGATGCTGCTGCCCATCGTGAAGCCGCCCGGGCTGACGCTGACGAGTACCGGGCAGGCCGGGCAGTCACGGATCTCGCCGCCCTTGGCTTCGGCCTGCTTGGCCGGCGCGGTGGCGGGGGCGCCTTCCTTGCCTTCGTTCGCATAGGTCACGGTGCCCTGCGCGATGGGCCCGCCGCTGCGCGAGCGCGGCTGGTTGGCGGTGGGTGGCGTGGCGGGCGGTGTGGCGGGTGTGGCCGGGGCGCGTGCGGCAGGCGGCGGGGCGGGTGTCGGCGCCGGGGTGGGCGTCGGGGCCGGCTTGGCTTCCACCTTCGGCTCGGGCTTGGCGGGCTGGGCGGGAGACGTGGCCTTGATGCGCTCGATGCGAGACTTGGCGAGCGCCGCGAATCGCCCGTTCGGGTATTGCTTCAGATACGCCTCGTAGTCGCTGGCGTAGTTACTGTTCTTGATGGAGTCCCAGAACGACAGTTCGTACTGCTCGTCACTGTTCTTCGGCAGGATGCCGGCGCTGGCCGACGTGGCGAACATCGTACCCGCCACACCGAGGGCGCCACAGAACGCGCCGCCCCCGAGCAAAGCACTGCCAATCCATGACACGACAAGAGTTTTCCGCCACATATTCAGGCCCCGTGGGTGCTGCGCAGCGCGCGGTGTGGAGTTGCCGTGACGCAATCCGGCTCGTTTCAAGATAGCACAGCAGGTGTGGCGTGAAAGGTCGCCGCGCCGTGCCAGGCCGCCCGGTTAGCTTCCGTTCGCTTTTTCCGATCTTCCGACCTACGCTTGAGGACACATCGCCGAGCGCACTGCCGCCACAACACTAATCAAGATCCGCTGCCCGCTCGCCTCGCCGGTGTCCCCGCGCGGGCACCGTGTGAAGCGGACAGATCTCCGGGAGGAGCCGCGTATGTCCAGACGATCCCCGCTCCGCGTGCTCGCGGCCGCCGTGCTTGCCACGGGACTGGCTGCCTACGCCACCCTTGCCACGCCGCTGACCCCCGCCCCGAAGAACGCCGAGACGTACATCATCTGGCCCGGCGACGGCGCCGTCATCGACGGCGGCAAGCTCTGGGTCCGCATGGGCCTGAAGGGTATGGGCGTCTGTCCGAAGGGTGTCGAGCGCCCCAACTGCGGTCACCATCACCTGCTGATCGACGCCGAATTGCCGCCGATGGACAAGGAAATTCCCAACGACCGCAACCACCTGCATTTCGGCGCGGGCGAGACCGACGCGCGCATCGAACTGCCGCCAGGCAAGCACACGCTGCAGCTATTGCTGGGCGACAGCAAGCACGTGCCGTTCGATCCGCCGATTTATTCGAAGAAGATCACGATCACCGTGCGGTGAGCGCACATTCGCGATGATCGCCGCGCAGGGGAGGGAAGCCATGACGAAGCCAGTCGCCGCAGTGATCGTTCTTGCCGCCGGCTGTCTGTGGGCAGGCAGTGCCATGGCTGCCGATGCCTCGGCGCCCGCCGCCTCGGCCGGCCATGCCGCGCATGGCGGCACGGCGGCATCGGCCGCGGGGGCCACCCCGGCCAGCGGCCCCACGGCGGCGCCGAAGAACGCCTATCTCTATATCGGCTATCCGAACAACAACCAGACCCTGCCGGCCGGCAAGCCGGTCAAGGTCTGGTTCGGGCTGCGCAACATGGGCGTGGCGCCCAAGGACGTCAAGTTCCCGAACACCGGCCACCACCATCTATTGATCGATGTGGACCTGCCGCCGATGGACAAGGAGATTCCGAACGACCGCAACCACCTGCACTTCGGCGCGGGCGAGACCGAGACCACGGTGGAGCTGGCGCCGGGCAAGCACACGCTGCAACTGCTGATGGGCGACGAGAAGCACATCCCGACCAGTCCGCCGGTGTACTCGAAGAAGATCACGATCTATGTGAAGTAGGCGGGCGGAACGCCTGCTCCACGGGGCGCGCAGCGATGCGCGCCTTTTTTTCGTCCGCGATGTTGGCGCCAGCCAGACAGCTGGCCCGCATCCGTTGTGCCGCCACCAACAGGCCGGGGCCCCGCCACCCCCCATGCCGTGTGACGCGCTCATCCGCAAAGCCTTGACCCGCCAGCGCTGGCGGGTTTTTTTCGGTCTTCTGGCACGGGCTGGCACGCTTGCTGCGATATGACAACCGAGCGCGACACCAACCCGATGCTCAACCCAACCAAGCCTTACCTCTTCCTCTCTAGGAGAATTGAAATGACCACGCTGACCATCCAAGACCTGTCCTCGACCGAAACCCTTGACGCCAAGAAGATGAGCGCCGTATCTGGCGGCCTCGGCCTCTTCGCCCCCTACACCTCGATCTATCACCCGGTGAAGATCGACTTCGACAAGACCACGACGATCAACCAGAGCAACCAGCAAATGCAGGAAGTCAACAACCTGTTCGGCAACGGCTCGGCCTTCCAGGAGCACCTGAAGAACACGGTGACGACCTCGCAGACCGCCTCGAACAACGTGTTCTGATTTATCGCCGGTTCAGATCGGCAGGGCACCGCGAACGACGGTGCCCCAAGCCGCACGGGGAGCATTGCGCCGGGGACCCCTCCGTCCCGGCGCTTTTTTTTTCGCCCCGCACACATGTCGAGGTTGGAGCTGGCTCCGCTTCGCACCACAATACAGTCGAGCGCCACGGCAGGCAGCACGAGTCCGACGGCGTTCCATGCAGGAAGTCATCGTGTTCGCTTTCGCCCCGGCCCCCGCACTGGCCAAACCTGTCGCCGCCGCGCTCTGCGCGCTGCTGATGGCGGGTTGCGCCGATTTTCGCCCCCCCGAGTACAAGCGCCCGGAAACGCCGGCCAAGGCGGACTGGTCGCGCACGGAGTCGATCACGGTATCGCCGGCCGAGACCATCGTGCCGAACTGGTGGCAAGGCTTCGGCGACCCCTATCTCGATGAACTGGTGGCCAAGGCGCTGGCCGGCAACTACGACATCCGCGTGCTGGCCGCACGTATCCGCGTGGCGAGCGCGCAGATTGGCGAAGCCCGTGCCGGCGCGCTGCCCGTGTTCGATATCGGCGCCGGCGCGAGTTTCGACAAGACCACCGGCCAGGCCATGACGCGCACCTTCAACCTGGGCGCCACGGTCAACTGGGACATCGATATCTGGGGCAAGGTGGAAAAGGGCGTGCAGGCCCAGACCGCCGAGTACCGCGCCTCCGAGGCGGACTGGCGCGCAGGCTACCTGGCGCTGGTGTCCGATGTGTCGATCACGTACTTCACGCTGCTCCAGCTCGACGAGCAGATCGCCCAGCAGCGGCTCACCGTGTCGCGCAACAACGACATCCTGACCACCTACAAGGCGATGCTCGCCAACGGGCTGCTGCCGCAGATCCGCGTGATGCAGCAGCAGGCGGAAATCAACCGTCTCAACAAGGATTTGATCGAGCTGCGCCGCTCGCGCGACGTGGCCGAGAACGCACTGGGCACGCTGGTCGGCGTGCCCGCCGGCGACTTCAAGGTGCCGGCCGGCCGATTGCAGGATCGGGTCAAGCTGCCCGTCGTGCCGGCCGGGCTGCCGTCGCAGTTGCTGGCACGCCGCCCGGACATCGTCGCCGCCGAGTACCGCGTGCTGTCCGCGTACAACGTCGTCGGCCAGGCCCGGCTCGCCCAGCTGCCCAGCATCAGCCTCACGGCGCGCGGCGGCACGGCCAGTTTCGCGCTGTCCGACCTGCTCAAGTCCTTCACTTTCGGCTTCATGCCGAGCATCAACCTGCCGATGCTCGACCCCAACGTGCGCGCCCGCGTGAAGACCACTGAAGCCAATATCGGCGTGGTGGAGAACGAGTACGGCCGCACGGTCATGACGGCGTTCGAGGAAGTGGAGAGTGCGCTGGTCAATGTGGATGCCCACAAGCGGCAGCGCATCGAACTCCAGCAGCAGGTGGATCAGCTGCGCGTGGTCTCCACCCAGATCGAGGCACAGGCCAAGGAAGGGATTGCGTCACAGCTGGAGGTCTTCGAGACCGAGCGTTCGCTGCTCCAGGCGCAACTGGCGTTGTTGGGGGCGCACCAACAAATCCTGGCCGATACCGTCACGCTGTACAAGGCACTCGGTGGCGGCTGGCCGAGCACCACCGTCAGCAATGCCGCGCCATCCAACGGTGCGAATACGACAGCGAACGTAGCGCCTTAGCCGCACGCGCGCACAAAGCGTTTCAACCTTGAAACCCGCCTGCCGCGTGCGTTCGCGCAACGCTGCACCGCAGCGGATTGACTCCCGAAAAGCGTGGCCTACTATGTTCATACGCGTGACCTCCCGTACCCCCATGGCCGGCCCATCCGGCCATGCGCGGCACAGCGCCACCGGCCCGACTGTTGGTTCCGTTGAAACATGACGCGCGACGATGCCCTGATCATGGAAATGCCGGTGAGAACGGGGCAGGCGTTCGACGTCCTGCTGATGCCCGTGTCCCGGCCCGAACTCGGCGAAATCCGGATCGGGGAGGATTTGTTCGCCATCGGCCGCGGCGAGGCGCCGTTCGTCGCCTATCCGGCGGAGACGGTCTCGGTACTTTCGCGCCGCCATGCGCGCATCTTTGCCGAGGACGGCGCGGTCTACGTGGCGGACCTCGGCAGCAAGAACGGCACGCGCGTGAATGGCGATGCGGTGGTCAAGCAGCCGGCACTGCTGCGCGATGGCGACGAGGTGAGCTTTGGCGCGGCGCTGTCGTACCGCGTGCGCGTCTATCCCCGCCCGCCGACCCCGGAGCCGCCGCGCCTGGCAGTCACGCTCGCGCCGATCCGGCCGGAAATCGGCCTGCAGCCGGTGGTCGTCGCGGGTTTCCCGTTCCTGGTCAGCAAGGCCGATGACACGTTTGCACGCTATCGCGACGACTATCCGCATCAGGTCAACTACCTCTCGCGCCGCCACGCGCACCTGTTCCTGAAGGCGGGGTCGCCGTGGCTGGAGGACCTGGGCAGCACCAACGGCACCTTCGTCAACGGCGTGCGGCTCGAGGACCAGGCTGTGCGGCTGGAGCCCGGCGATGTGATTGCATTCGGCGGCAGCCACTTCGTCTACCGCGTGGACATCGAGCGCGAGGACGATGCCGACGCCACGGCCACGCGCACCGTGGTGTACGAGGCGCCGCCGCCCGCCCTGGAGGCCGCCGCCGCTCCCGCCGCCGTTGACCCGCTGGGCGTCGACCCCGACAAGACCACCTTCGTCGGCGCCGCTGATTCCTTCCTCGACATCTTCTGCGTCGACTACGCCGCCGCGCAGGAAGACGAAGTGAACCCGGAGCCGATGCCAGACGGCGGGCACGCCCCGGCCCACAAGCCGGCGCCGCGCGGCAAGGTGGCCATGCTGCTGGCCGAGGCGGCGCGCACCTTCGGCATCGATGACCGGCGCAAGCAGGCGCGCGTGGCACGCTGGGGCGCGGTGGCGCTGCTGCTGGCGGCCATCGGCGGCGGCTACCTGTACTGGCGCGGCGCGCCGGACCGCTCGCTGACCGCGCTGATGGATAAGGGCGAGTACGCCCGCGCCGCCGCGCTGGCGGACGATTACCTGACGCGGCAACCGGACAACTCCCAATATCAGGCGACGGGGACCGAGGCGCTGATGCGTGCCTGGGTGCCGCCGTGGACCGCCCGGGTGCGCGCAAAGGACTTCAGCGGCGCCGATGCCGTGCTGGCCGAGATGCGCACCCACAGCCGCCATAACGCCGATGGCCGCGCGCTCATCGACGAACTGGAGTGGGTGACCAGCGTGGCGCGGCTGATGGCGGCACGCGGCGGCCCCGACGCCCCGATCCGCATGTATGCCGACGAAGCGCGCATCCGCGCGCTGGTCGCCCGCTGGGGTACCGACACGGTGGCGCACCAGCGCGCGCTGGGCCGCATCGCCAACCAGGTGCCGGTGTTCCGCGACGCCTATGCGGAGGGCCTGAGCAACCTGCGCAGGCTCCAGAACGAGGACTCGGTGTATCTGACTGCCATCGATCGTCTCAATGCCGCCATCGCCACCGAACTGGCCCGCGAGCAACCCGAGGCACTGCAGGCGATGCTGGCCGACTACAAGGACAAGTACCCGCGCCTGGCCGGGCTGGACACCGTGGAGAGCGACCTGAAGCAGTACACGGCGCTGATCGAGGCGCTGCGCCAGCGCGCCACGGGGCCGCTCGTCGCCCAGATGCGGCAGGTCAGCTTCGCCACGCCGCCGTTCAAGACGCAGTACGAGACGCTGCGCGCGGAGAAGCTGCCACCGGCCGATGTGCAGCGCCAGTACGCGCTGGCCGACGATGCCTGGCGGCGCGGCGACAGCGCGGCGGCCATCGACGCCCTGCGCCAGATTAACAGCGGACCGTGGGCGGCCGATGTGGCGAAGGACGTGGCGCACAAGCAGCAGGTGGCCGCGCAGTTCGCCAAGGTGAAGGAGGGCCGGGCGGGCAGCAGCGGCTATGAGGACGCCTTGCTGGCCTTCTACGCCGCGCTCGACCCGGATGCCGATGCGTATTACGTGAAGGCCATCGACGCCGACGTCAACACCATCCGCGAGGCCGCGCTGCGGCGCGCCAACCAGCTGCTGAACCGCGCCGCCACGCAGTGGCGCCAGTACCGCAACAACGGGCTGATCGCGGGCGAACAGCGGCTGGAGGCCGGTATCTCGCCGAAGTTCCGCGCGCAGGCCCGCCTGCTGGCCGAGGCGCAGGGCGATGCCCGCCAGGGCTTGCGCATCTACACCCAGCTCAAGGCCGGCGACATGGCCGAGTGGACCAAGGTGCGCGACGAGATCCAGGCCGAGGTGGACCTCCAGCGGCGCTCGCTCAACGACCTGCGCATGGTGCTGGACCCGGCCGTGCTGCGCGCCAAGCTAGAACTGGTGGGCGAGGGCAGCAAGGAGGCCGCGTCGGCCGGTGCCAGCGCCCCCGCCAGCACCACCGCATCCGGAGGCGCGCGATGAGCGAGGATCCCCGCGACAACAAGCTGCGCCCGCTCAACGAGGCGCTCGAGGACCACAGCGCCGAAGGCATCGCCATCCTGAGTTCGGAGCCGTGGCGGCTGTCGATGCTGACCGTGGTCATCACCGGCGCGCTGGTGATTTGCGCGCTGATCTGGTCTTTCTTCGGCCATGCCGATGTCATCGTGACGGCCCACGGCACGCTTGCGCCGGAGTCGGAAGTCCGCCGCTTCTACGCCCCCGTCGATGGCGAGCTGGCCGACCTCTACGTGGCCGAAGGCCAGCCGGTGTCGAAAGATGACGTGCTGGCGCGGCTCAACGCGCGCGGCGCGATCGAGGCGGCGGCCAGTGCGCTGGAGGCGCAGCTCAAGCTGGAGGACTCCGAGCGCGAATGGAAGCAGTTTCCCGAGCGCAAGGTGCTGATGGAGCGCCGCGCGCAGGCGCTCAAGCAGCAGATCGAGCTGGGCACGCGCCAGCACGAGAACCGCATGGCCGAGGGCACGACGCGGCTGGCCGAGCAGCAGCGCGCGCAGTTGCAGGAGGCGCGCAGCAATCTCGAAAACGCCCGCCGGGCGCGCGACTTCGCCCGGCAGGAGCAGGACCGCTACGCGCGCCTGTTCGCGCTGCCGGCTGGCGGCGGCGTGTCGCAGTCGCAGGTGGAAGGCAAGCGCGCCATCACCCAGGATGCCGAGAACAACCTGCGCGTGGCGCAGTCGCGGCTGAGCGAGCTGGACGCGCGGCTGTCGCAGCAATACACGCAGGCCAGCGCGCAGTTGGAGGGCAGCGGGCAGGAGCTGGCGAACCTGCGTATCCAGTACGACGCGGCGATGCGCGAGATCAGCAACACCGAGGACAAGCTGCGCCTGCAGGTGCAGACTGCCCGCCTGGTGGCCGAGGCCGCCGCGCGCATCAAGTTCGAGAACATCGACAAGGACAACTTCCTGCTGATCGTGGCGCCGGTGTCGGGCGTGATTACCGACGTCACCTCCACCCAGCGCGGCGACAAGGTGCAGGCCAACGCGCCGCTCGGGGGCATCGCCCCGAAGGATGCCCGGCCGATGCTGCGCATCGAGATTGCCGAGCGCGACCGCGCCTTCCTGCGCGAGGGGCTGCCGGTCAAGCTCAAGTTCAACGCATTTCCGTATCAGCGCTACGGGCTGATCGCGGGGACGCTGGAGTACATCTCGCCGGCCACCAAGCCGTCGGGGCCGGACAAGCAGCCCGTGTACGAGGGGCGTGTGCGGCTGGCGCAGGACTACTACGCCGTGGCCAGCAGCCGCTACCCGCTGCGCTACGGCATGACCGCCACGGCCGAGATCGTGGTGCGCGAGCGCCGCCTGATCGACCTCGGGCTAGACCCGTTCCGGCAGGTGGCGGGCTGAACAGATTCCAGCAAGAAAAAGGAGAGGGCGATGACAGCCATCGTGCGGATCGACGAGGAAGTGATCGGCGTCGACGAATTCGTGAGGGTACTCAAGCTGACCGGCCAGTTCGAGGGGCTGGTGGAACAGCTCGTGCGTGACAAGCTGACCGCCCACGCGGCGCGGCGGCACGGCATCAAGCTGGCGCCGGAGGAGATCCAGGAGCGCGCCGACCAGTTCCGCCGCGTGCAGGGGCTGCATCGGGCGGCGGACATGAACCACTACCTCGACGCGCTCGGCATCACGCTGGACGAGTTCGAGGCGTTCATCACCGACAGCCTCTACCAGGAGAAGATGCTGGCCGAGGTCTGCAACGACGCGGCCATGGAGACCTACTTCCAGCTCAACTCGCCGAAGTTCGACAGCATCGAGGTCAGCCATATCGTGGTGGATACCGAAGGCAAGGCGCGCGAGCTGGTCTCCTACCTCCAGGACGACCCGGACAGCTTCAGCGAGATGGCGCGCGAGCACTCGATCGCCGACACCCGTGAGCAGGGCGGCGACATCGGCAAGGTGCTGCGCGGCTCGCTCAAGAGCGACATCGAGGCCAAGGTGTTCAATGCCGAGCCGGGCGCCCTGCTGGGGCCGTTCCCGGCGGCGGACCGCTCGTTCTTCGAGGTGTTCCTGGTGCGGGCCAAGCATCCGGCGCGGCTCGATGCCGACGTGGCCGTGGAAGTGCGCCGGCTGCTGCGCGAGGAATGGCTGATGGCCAGGGCTCAGGAACATGTCATCCAAGCCCGCTAGCGATGCCGCCGCCGAGGCGCCCCCGCCAGGGGCCGCCCCTACGTTGGCCGATTTCCTGGCCACGGTGGAGATCCTCTCGCCGCTCTCGCGCGAGGAACTCGAACGGCTGGCCGCCAGCGCCCGCACGCTGACCTTCGGCTTCGGCGACACGGTCTGCAACGCGGGCGATCCGGCCGACGGCATCTTCATCGTCCGGGCCGGCTCGGTGCGCGTGTTCAACGAGGAGCACGGCAAGGAAATCAGCATGGGCGTGCGCAAGGCCGGCGAGGTCTTCGCCGACATCGCCCTGCTGCGCGACTATCGGCACGAGTCGTCGGTGCGGGCGTCGGGCAAGACCGAGCTGATCACGATTCCGCGCAGCGTGTCGGAGCCGGTGGTGGGCGGCAACCCGGCCGCGCTGGCCTTCATCACCAGCTACGTGGCGATCAGTTCGGCCGGCGGCTTCGTCGCACGGCTGTTCGATCTGCGCGGCAAGCTGGACAAGAGCGAACTGGAGGACGCGGTGCGCAGCGTGGGCGTGAAGCGCGTGGCGGCCGGCAAGCCCATCCTCCAGCAGGACGGCCGCGACGACCGCCGCCTCTACGTGGTGCGGCAGGGCACGGTGCGGATCGTGCGCGAGGAGGACGGCGATACCTTCCCGCTCGCCACGCTCGGCCAGGGCGAGATATTCGGCGAACGGGCCTGCGTGATGCGGCAGGAGCAGATCGCCTCGGCCATCGCCGAAACCGACACGCGGCTGCTGGTGATTCCCGAGAAGACGGTCCAGTTGATCCTGGAACGCAACGTGCGGCTGCGCGAGGTGCTGGAGGAACGCATCCGCGCCGTGGACCGCGAACTGCATCGCCAGAAGAAGCTGGCCGAGCGGCGCAAGCGGCCGGTGCTGCTCGATCTCCACTCCAAGCCGGAGTTCGGCGAGCGGGTCATCCGCCGTTTCGCGATGGTGGAGCAGGCCGAGGAGATGGATTGCGGCGCGGCGTGCCTGGCGATGATCTGCCGGCACCACGGCATTCCGATGACGCTGGGCAAGCTGCGCGAGCTGGCCAACGTAACCACGTCCGGCGCCACGCTGGACAGCCTGGCGCGCGCCGGCGAGTCGCTGGGCTTTACCACGCGCGGCGTGCAATGCACGCGCGACGCGCTGCTCGGCTTCGAACTGCCGTTCATCGTGCACTGGGAGGGCTACCACTACGTGGTGGTGTACGGCATCTCGGCGCGCCATGTCTGGGTGGCTGATCCGGCCATCGGCTTCCGCAAGATGAGCACAGAGGAGTTCGAGCGCGGCTGGAGCGGCACCTGCCTGCTGTTCACGGCCGGCGAGACCATGACCGAGCTGGCCGTGGCGCGCTCGCCGTGGCTACGCTTCATCGGCTACCTGTCGCCCTACAAGCGCATCCTCGCGCACCTGTTCCTGGCGACCTTCGTGATCCAGATGCTCGGGGTGGTGCCGCCGCTGATCATCCAGAACATCCTCGACGGCGTGGTGGTGCACCAGAACGTCGGCCTGCTCCACCTGCTGATCCTGGGGCTGGTGATCTCCAACATCTTCACCCAGCTGATGGCAACCGTCCGCGCGTACCTGGCCAATTTCATGGTGCGCAACATGGACTTCGCGATGATGTCGCACTTCTTCAAGCACACGCTGTCGCTGCCGCTGTCGTTCTTTGCCAAGCGCAAGACCGGCGACATCTTCGCGCGCTTCCAGGAGAACCAGACGATCCGGGCCTTCCTGACCGAGTCCACGGTGACCACGGCGCTGAACCTGCTGATGGTGTTCATCTACTTCACCATCATGTTCTTCTACAACGTCAAGCTGACGCTGCTGCTGATCGCCTTCATCATCCCGATTGCCGCCCTGACCGTCATCGTCACGCCGAAGGTGAAGACCTACGCGCGCGACGTGTTTTCGGCCTCGACTGACGCCAAGTCCTACCTGATGGAGACGCTGGGCGGCGCGGAGACGGTGAAGGGCATGGGCATCGAGCGGCCCGTGCGGCTGCGCTGGGAGCGCAAGTACGCCAAGGCGCTGGAGAAGCAGTACCAGGCCCAGTCCTTCCACATCCTGGTCGGGCTGGTCAGCCAGGTCCTGAACGCGGCCACGACCATCGCGGTGCTGTGGGTGGGCGCCACGCTGGTGCTGGAGCGCGAGCTGACCATCGGCCAGCTGATCGCCTTCAACGCCTTCATGGGCAGCGTGCTGGCCCCGGTGATGGGGCTGGTGGCGCTGTGGAGCCAGTTGAACGACGCCGGTGTGGCGATGGAGCGCCTCGGCGACGTGCTCGACCTCGAACCCGAGCAGAAGCCTCAGGACGTCCTCTCGCGCGTGATGCTGCCGGACCTCCAGGGCGAGATCCGCTTCGAGGGCGTGTACTTCCGCTATGGCGGCGAGGACACCCCCTACGTGCTCGAAAACATCAGCTTCCACATGCGGCCGGGCGAGATGGTGGCCATCGTGGGCCGCAGCGGCTCCGGCAAGACCACGCTGGCCAAGATGCTGGTGGGCTTCTACAAGCCGAGCGAGGGGTCGATGTCGGTGGATGGCTACGACCTCAATGTGATCGATGCCGGCTTCTATCGCGCCCAGGTGGGCTATGTGATGCAGACCAACCTGCTGTTCTCGGGCACGATTGCCGAGAACATTGCCTGCGGCGACGACAGCCCGGACCGCCGCCGCATCGAGGAAGTCGCCAAGATGGCGGACGCGCACGCCTTCATCTCCAAGCTGCCGCTCGGCTACGAGCAGGTGGTGGGCGAGCGCGGCATCGGCCTGTCGGGCGGGCAGATCCAGCGGCTGTGCATCGCCCGGGCGCTGTACCACGACCCGCGCCTGCTGGTGTTCGACGAAGCCACCTCGGCGCTGGACACGCAATCCGAGAGCAACATCCTCGCCAACATGCAGGAGATCCTGCGCGGGCGCACGGCCGTCATCATCGCGCACCGGCTCAGCACAATCATGCAGGCAGACAAGATCCTCGTGCTGTACGAAGGCGGCATCGTGGAGCAGGGGCGGCACGAGGAACTGCTCGCGCGCCGCGGCATGTACTACCAGTTGGTCCAGAAACAGTTGAGCGCGGCATGAAGCTATTCAACCAGGGCACGCCTGTTACCTCCGCGGTGTCGTTTGCCGGGCTGATCGAGAAGATCGAGATCCTGCGCTCGACGCTGCGCTGGTCGTCGCGGCTGGAGCGGCCCGAGATCGAGAAGCTGCTCAAGCAGGCCACCACGCTGCGCGACGAGGTGATGGGGCTGTCACACAAGGAGCGCTTCGTGGCGGCCGCCTCGGCCGAGCCCGAGGCGGTGACCGAGGTGGAGCCGGTGGACCTGTCCTCGCGCGAGCGGCGCCAGGCGCTGATGGAGCGCAGCTTCATCTTCGAGGGCACCTTCGGCGACAACCCCAAGCTGCTGGAGGCACTGGAGATTGCGGAGAAAGCCTCCCCGACCGACCTCCCGGTGCTGATCGACGGCGAAAGCGGCACCGGCAAGGAGCTGATGGCGAAGGTGATCCACGCCAACGGCTCGCGCACGGACAAACCGTTCATCTCGGTCAACTGCGGGGCGATTCCGGACAGCCTGCTCGAATCGGAACTGTTCGGCCACAAGAAGGGCGCGTTCACGGGCGCCGCCAACGACCGGCGCGGCAAGTTCGAGAGCGCCCACACCGGCACGATCTTTCTCGACGAAATCGGCGAACTGCCTCTGGTCGGGCAGGTCAAGCTGCTGCGCGTGCTGGAGGCGCACGAGATCCAGCGCGTGGGTTCGGACGAGGTGATCTCGGTGGACGCCCGCATCGTGGCGGCCACCAACAAGGATCTACGGCGGATGAGCCAGGAAGGCACCTTCCGCGAAGACCTGTTCTACCGGCTCAGCGTGATTCATGTGACGTTGCCGGCACTGCGTGAGCGGCGCGACGAGATCGCGCTGCTGGTGGCCTATTTTGGCGATGAGTCCGCTGGGCAGCTCAAGCGCCGTCCGGTCAAGCTGACGCCCCGCCTGCGCGACTTCCTGATGCACTACGACTACCCCGGCAATATCCGCGAACTGCGCAACATCATGTACCGGATCTCCTGCCTGGCCGGCGATACGGCCGATCTGGCGCACCTGCCGCAGGACATCCGCCCCCGGCCGGCGGGGCTGTCCGTGGTGGCGGGGGCAGGGCGCGCCGGCGTGGCGGACGTGACCACGGCGACCTCGCTCGCCGAGGCCAAGCGCGCCGCCAGCGACGAGGCCGAGCGGGCCTTCCTCGAACGGGGCCTGCAGGAAGTGGGCGGCACGGTGGCGGAGCTGGCGCGGCGCTTCGAGATGAATCGCTCGCACGTGCAGATGCTGCTTAAGAAGCACGGCATCCATTCGAAGGATTTCCGGGGCAACCGGGCGGCGGAGGGCGGGAAGTAGGGCCCCTCGCTTCGCTCAGACTTCCGGATTGAGCAGCGTCATGTCGGAGCCGCCGCCGATGTCCTCGGCGCGCAGTACGACAACCGACACGTTGTCGTGCCCGCCATTCACCAGCGCGCGCTGCACCAACTCGTTGGCCGCCGCCGCGCAGTCCCCCGCGCTGGCTGCCAGCACCGCCGCGATGCCGGCATCCTCCACCTCGTTGCTCAGGCCGTCGCTGCAGAGCAGGAACATATCGCCATCGCCCACCTCTAGCGTCAGCACGTCGAGGTCGAGCCGGGTGGCGGCGCCCACGGCGCGCGTGATGGTGTTGTGGGCGGGATGGTGCTTGGCTTCCTCGGCCGTGATCAGCCCCCGGGCGCGCAGCCGCTCCACCTGGCTGTGGTCGCGCGTGAGCTGTTTCAGATGGCCGGCCCGGAAAAGATAGAGCCGGCTGTCGCCGGCCCAGAGGCACCCGCATCGCCGCTCGCAGGCCAGCATCGCCACGACGGTGCTGCCGATCACCCGGACCTTCATCCGCACGGCTTCGTCGATCAGCGCCTGGTTCACGGTCAGCAGCGTCGTGCGGGCGTCGTCCAGCGCGCCATCGAGGCTGCCGGGCGGCCCCAGGCCGGAGAGGGCCTGGACGATGGCCCGGCTGGCGAAGTCCCCCACGGCATGGCCGCCCATGCCGTCGGCCACCGCCCAGATGCCGCGTTCGGTCAGGTCCAGGCAGGCGTCCTCGTTGCGTTCCCGCACCCGGCCGACGTCCGTGGCGGCGGCCGAGCTCCAGCGGAATTCCGTTGCGCAGGTCACGGTGTGCTCCGGCGCGGAAGAAAGCGGCTCCGCGCAAGCGCCGCCCCCCGGGGCAGCATCAAAGGGTGGCCGGTGGGAGTGCCCCCCGGCTACCGGGCAGGACTCAGATCAACCGACCCTTGTTCCGGGCGTCCAGCGCGGCGTCCACGGTGATGGTCGAATTGGGCGCGTTGTTCTGGACGTCGATGTTCTGGAACTGGTTGTTCATCTGATCAGCATAGAAGCTGTAGTTGATCTCGTAAAAGTTCACGACTGGAGACGCGCTCGGGCGGGAGGCCACGTAGGGCTGGATCCAGCCGAACACCCACGGCGCGCCGCCGCCGCGAATGCAGGACATGGCGCGGAAATCCAACACGTGGTGGGTGTCGAGGTCCTTGACGATGAGGGTGGCCATGATGGTCTCCAGAGTCGGGGGGCGGCGCGTGGCGCCATGGCTGTATAGAGCAATCGGTGTGCCACAGGGGCTTTGTGAGGCCGGGGGCGCATGGCGGGCGCGACGTGGCGTCGGGACGGCCCGCGGCGTTGGCACCGGCCCAACACCGGGCACGAGGGGTGTCGGCTGGCACCCGCCACAGCTATCCGGCTCTGGATGGGCAAGGTGGAAGCTCGGTTGATGGCCGCCAGCCAACACATCGCTCACAAAACTGTTGGATGGCCGCGCACGGTTTCTGGCCGGGAAGGGGTGCCGATCGCCCGCAACCCCTTGTCCTGCCGTGGTTCGATGGCATTGGCACGCTTGATGCGGTTGGTTGGCATCGACACAGCACTGGCTGCCTCCCACCGACACCGAACCGAGAACCGCCATGAACACCCAAAACCAACAACAAGACGACTACCTGCCCGGCGCCCATCTGGTTACGGAACGCAACGGCTACGTCCATCATGGCATCTACGCCGGCAACGGCCGCGTCATCCACTACGCAGGCTTCTGCCACGCCCTGCACGCCGCCCCGGTCGAGGAAACCTCGCTCACCCAGTTCGCCCACGGTCACACAGTGGCGGTGAAGATTGAACCCTGCGCCCGCTACCTCGGCATGGAAGCCGTCGCCCGTGCCCGCACCCGCCTCGGCGAAGACCACTACCACCTGCTGACCAACAACTGCGAACACTTCTGCACCTGGTGCCTGCTCGGCCAGGCCCGCAGCGAACAGGTGGACGCCTGCCTGCGCCAGCCCCGTGCCGCCGTCCACACCGTCCTGTCGATGGTGCGCGCCCTGCTGGCATCGATCGGCACCGGTACCGGCACCGGCCTGACCGCCGCCTGAGCGGACCATCCAACCAACAGGGAGCAAGCCATGAGCGGACTGATCGATTGGGTAGGCTGCGAAAGCCGCCAGGCAAGGGCCTGCCACCGGCGCGCCGCCCGAGCCACCGCCAGCGGACGGCGTGACCAGCAAGGCGCGCGCCGTCGCACCAGCACCCGCCGCCGGCCATGGGCCGAACTTGCCGAGTTTGCTATACTCCGCCCCGTCTTCCGGCTCGGCCGGCCCATGGCGGCTGGCGCACCGTGCAGACGGTCCGCTCGCCGTAGTTCAATGGATAGAACGAGCGCCTCCTAAGCGCTAGATACAGGTTCGATTCCTGTCGGCGGGACCATAATCAAGTCCGCAGCAGTTCTCCAAAGTCCTCCGCTCCGCGATAAATCAAGGCTTCCCGGCCTTTCGACGTTCATCAAAGTTCGTGACGAATCGTTGGCATCCGGCATTTTTCGAGGCATCATTCGTGGCACCGGTAATGCCACGATTTTCGGTGCCACGAAAAAATGCCCATCCGCGTCGAGCCGCTCTCAGACACCAAACTCCGTAACGCCAAAGCAAAAGAGAAACCGTACAAGCTGGCGGACGGTGGTGGCCTGTTTTTGGAGGTAATGCCCGACGGCCGCAAGCTGTGGCGCTTTCGATATTTCAGGCCATCAGGTAGCGAGAATCGCCTCGGATTCGGCGTGTACCCCGAAGTCACCCTGGCCCAGGCGCGCGCGCAGCGCGATTCGGCGCGCACCCTGCTGGCCGCCGGCACCGACCCCGGCACTGCCAAACAGGATCAGCGCCTCGCGGCCAAGATCGCCGCTGGCAATTCCTTCGAGGCGGTCGCTCGTGACTGGCATGCCACCCAGAAGGAAAGCTGGAACGAAGTCTATGCCGGCAAGGTCCTCGCCTCGCTCGAGAACGACGTCTTCCCAGCGTTGGGCAGCACCCCCATCTCCGACATCCGCGCGCCGGCCATCCTGGCACTGCTGAAGAAGGTCGAGGCGCGCGGCGTCCGCGACACCACGAAGCGCGTGCTGCAGCGCATGCGCGCAGTGTTCCAGTACGGCATCGTCTATGGCTTGTGCGACCGCAACCCGGCCACCGACATCGATAGCGAGGTCGTGCTCAAGGCGGCGCCGGTCCAGCACCAGGCCAGGGTGCCGCTGGCCGAACTGCCGCAGCTGCTGCGTGACATCGATGGCTACGAGGGCGACAAGGTGACGCGTCTGGCGTTGCAGTTCATGACGCTGACGTTCGTGCGCACGACGGAAATGATCCAGGCGCGATGGGACGAGATCGACGAGGACAAGGCCGAGTGGCTGGTGCCGGCTGAGCGCATGAAGATGCGTGACCCACACGTGGTGCCGCTATCCACGCAGGCGCTGGCCGTGCTGAAGGAACTGCGCGCAATCAATGGCCACCGCGGCTTCATCTTCTACAGCCCACGCGGCAAGACAGGCCATATCAGCAACAACACGATGCTGTATGCGCTGTATCGCTTGGGATATCACTCGCGCATGACCGGGCACGGGTTCCGTGGTTTGGCCTCGACGGCGTTGAACGAGCTGGGCTTCCGGCCGGATGTCATTGAGCGCCAGCTTGCGCACGTGGAGCGGAACAAGGTGCGCGCAGCATATAACCACGCGCAGTACCTGCCTGAACGTCGGCTAATGATGCAGGCTTGGGCGGATCACCTGGGTGGCTTGATGTAACAGGCCGAGATAGTTTCAATGCTTAGATCTGACGGATTTCACCTGACTATGTACGGACCAAACGATTCGCTGCGTGACGTAATTCAGAAGTTCATTGAGCAGGTGCAGCGGTCTCCAGAACAGATGCCCACACAGGCAGTTTTCTTCTATGGGCCTGAAGCGCTACTCGATGACTTCGTCTACGTTTCGCCAACTCGAAGCTTGGAGTTTGCGGCCGCGCTCGCTGGAGCCTTGAAGAATGAGCCTGGATTTCCGCAAGATGTCGTCATTCAACTGCATTCCGGGAATGCGCTGACGGGCTTCTACCCCAACTTTCTCGGCGACCCGGTGCATCGGGTGGCTTTAAAAACAAAGAACCCGGACGCAACGATTGCCTGGCTTCGGAGGGTCTTAGCCACAGAATCTTCAGCGGGACAATACAACTTGGCGGTGTGGGGCGCACCGGTTCACGATGTAATTCAGCTGACTGACGATGTGCAGCTGGTGCCTTTCGAAAGCATGCCGGAAGACGCTCGAAAATTTGGCCTCAAGAACGCTGGCCTTTGGGCCGCACGCTTGCCACAGTACAATCCCCTCTTGTTCATGCCTCCTTCGTCCGTCCTGGTATGCTCTCGCACCATGTCTCCTGCCGTCGTGTCGCTGCGTAACGAGGAACAATCAGCAGACGTACCCAATCCCTTTTTAGAGGTACATGAGTATCTCCATGCGATTGCATTAATCCTGACTGCTGTTGGCCCGAGATCGCTGACGACGGCGACCATGTGGTTTGAATACAGCGATATCGATATGAGGCAGGCGGCCATACTCGGCGGCGCTCACACAAAATTCACAGAGATTATTCCGATGACTCTCGCCGACTATCCTGCGATAGATCCAGTCGTCGCCAAGGCAGCCATTTCTGGATTTTTCAGTCTGAACGATTCAGCGAAAGCGCAAGTCAAAGTCGCCCTTAAGAGGCTAAATCAGGCGCAAGTTCGGCACGATATAGGCGATCGAGCTATCGAGGTTGCGATTGCTCTTGAGTCGCTCCTAGGGAACGGAAACACTGAACTCACGCATAGAGTGAGTATGCGCGGCGCAAAGCTTCTCGGAGGTACTGTCGAGGAACGCATGCGGACTTTTGACGTAATTAAGGCAGCATACGGAATTCGAAGTAGCATGGTGCACACTGGGAGCGGGACACAAGAAAAGCACAGGATCTGCGGCACCAGGACTCATGCGAATGAGATTATCCCCCTAGCTATCTCAGTTTGTGCAAAGGTCGTTCTGAAGCTGCTATCGAATCGTGCGATCCCTGAGTGGAATCGATTTGACGTGGAGGCAACCTAACTCGTTGTCTACCCGTCTCTGCGCCAAGGGCTTTCATGCCGCGCCAAACGGTGGTGCTGCCTTCCCACCGATGCTCCGTTGCATGCCAAGGGTGAATCGGGCATCTGCGCGCTGGGCGTCAGTCGTGGGAGGCCAGCCGGCCGGCCAGGTGAGAGGATAGTTCGTCATGCCGCGATCCTCCTGAACTCCACCACCCACACCCAAGGATTTGCCTCCCACGCGCCGGCGCCGTTGATGCTGTCCCAAAGCCGGCGGTACCCGAGGAGGTAATCCTCGGGGCAAGCCTGGCTGATCAATTGATCCGGAAATACTGGGTCAGCGCCTTCTGCGATTGCATCGCGCACGCTGCAGTCGTCCAGCCGCTCGACGCGCACGGCGATGATCTCCAGCACGAGGCGGCTATCCTCTCGCCGCATATGGATGGACGGGTGCCAGCGTCCTTGAATCGGCGCATCAGGATGTGTAGCGCGGTAGTACAGGTCTGGCGCGTATGCATCGCCGCCAAAGCCGTGCGTCTCGCGCACCCACAGGCGGTCGCCGGCCTGGCCGTAGGGGCATGCCCGGTTTGCCGGGTCGGCAACGTAGGCCGGCGTGAAGTTGTCCGACTGCAGCCAATCCAGCGCCCAGCCCTTGACCGGTCGTCGTGTCTGCGTCTTCCGGCCGTCGAGGATGGCGCGCACCATGGCGCCGGAGAAGAGGATGGGGCGTTCTTTTGTCATGCTAGGATGGTCGTCACGTTGGAGGGGCGGATATGGAGCGCGTTTCCGAGTACCGAGGCTTCGAGATCCGGATGTTCCTGACGGGCACTTCCACAGACATGTTTGACGTCTGGTTCCAGATCACGGGCCCGACGAATCCAGCGGGAGTCGCCGCGATAGGAAAGCGGATCAAAGTTCACGGCAGCCCATTCTCCAAACGATGGGCATATCTGGTGGCTGAAGTCGCTGGCCGTGCGGCGGTGGACGTGATATTGGGCGTGGACGAGTAAATTGCCCGTTTGACTCCCGACGAAATGGAGGGACAAGCCATGGCTGAGAGCCTTATTTTCATGGGTCGGCACGTGACCTTTGAATTGACCGAGAGGACTTTCGGGATGTGGCATTGGACATACACCCTCGACGACCAAGCGACCTTTGAGAGCCAAGGAAACTCTTTCCCCACGCGTGAACTTGCGATGGCCGACGCCATGCGTGA